>JAFTLZ010000135.1 GCA_017452665.1 Clostridia bacterium | reverse complement strand
TTCAAAGTCGCTTTGATGCGCAAAATCTGCTTTGCCTGAATTGCGATGTCCGTAGCCTGACCCTTTGCACCGCCCAAGGGCTGGTGAATCATAATCTCGCTGTGGGGAAGTGCAAGTCGCTTTCCCTTTGTACCGGAGGAAAGCAGGAATGCGCCCATGCTTGCAGCCATACCGATGCAAATGGTAGAGACATCGCATTTGATAAACTGCATGGTGTCGTAAATCGCCATTCCGGAAGTTACCGAGCCGCCGGGGGAGTTGATATAAAAGGAGATATCCTTATCCGGGTCCTGTGCCTCCAAAAAGAGCATTTGCGCTACGACCAGGGATGCCGTTGCATCATTGACCTCGTCGGACAAAAAGACGATGCGGTCGTTCAGCAAGCGGGAGAAGATATCGTACGAGCGTTCGCCGCGGCTGGTTTGCTCCACAACCACTGGAACCAATGCGTTTTTTGCATAATTTTTGGGATCAAACATTTTTCATACCTCTTTTCTAAATGAAATGATGAACCGGAAATAGCAGCTGCAACTTCCGGTTCAAAGAACAATCTTTTCTTACTTTACGATCGCTTTTTCCTTTACAAGCTCCATTGCCTTTTTCACCTTCATATCTTCTGCAACGGAGTCCTCCGGAACCAGCTCGCGAACCTTGTCAACTTCCATTTGATATTCATCCGCAATGCGTTTAATCTCATTGTTGACTTCGGTTTTTGTTACCTTGATCTTTTCCAGCTTTGCAATCTTCTCCAAAGCCAATCTCAGCTTCACCTGCTTTTCAGCCTGCGGTCTGAGCTGCTCGCGGAGCGCGTCAAGGTTCATGCCGGTGTACTGGAAGTAGGTTTTCAGATCCAGTCCCTGCATACGCAGACGGTTGTCGTAATCACGGACGTAGTTTTCGGTTTCCGCAACGAACATTGCCTCAGGGATATCAGCCTCCAGCTTTTCGATCAAGGTGTCAAGAATTGCTGTTTCGAACTGATTGTCAGCTTCTGTTTCATGTCTCTTTGCAATTTTTGCCTTTACATCGGCACGATATTCATCCATCGTGTCAAATTCGGAAACGTCTTTTGCAAAATCGTCATCCAGAGCAGGGAGCTCGATGTGCTTGATTTTCAAAATATGAGTCTTGAAGACAGCTGCCTTGCCTGCCAGCTCTTTTGCGTGATACTCGGTGGGGAAGGTTACGTTGACGTCAAAATCCTCGCCAACCTTGTGTCCGACAATTTCTTCCTCAAAGCCGGGGATAAAGTTGCCGGAGCCAAGCTTCAGGGGATAGTCCTCGCCCTTGCCGCCTTCAAAAGCAACGCCGTCTACAAAGCCTTCGTAATTGATGTTGCAAACGTCGCCCATTTCAGCGGCACCGTCGGTCACTTCAATTTCTCTGGAGTTGCGCTCGCGGACCATGTTGATCTCTTTTTCAATTTCTTCGTCGGTTACCTCGGCAACCTTCTTTTCTGCCTCAATACCAAGGTAGTCGGCAATCTTAACGTCGGGCTTTACGGAAACCTTTGCCGACATTACAACGCCGTTGTCGTCAATGGAAACAACGTCAAATTCGGGCTGACCGACCATGTCCAGCTTGGATTCCTTCAACGCTGCGTCAAAAGCATCGGGAAGAACCTCGTTGATGGCATCCTCGTAGAAAAAGCCCTTGCCGTACATCTTTTCGATCACGGAGCGGGGAGCCTTGCCCTTGCGGAAGCCGGGAACGGAGATTTTGCCTACCTGCTTGCGGTATGCGTTATTAATCGCCTTGGTAAACGTTTCCTGGTCAACCGAGAATTCCAGCGTGTATACGCTCTTTTCGTTTTTTTCGGATTTGATCAAACTCATCTTTTTTAAGTCCTCCAAATTCAAATGGTTATTTTTTTACATACAATCTATATTTTATAATTTTTTGCGGCTTTTGTCAATAGTTTTTGCAAAATTCGGTGATATAAATATTTATTTTAGTCCAAACGAATCGGCAATGGTGCAAAATTCAGGTAATCTGCGGCGCAAAGAACAAAGTCGATCTCCTCAAAACGGGTGGTTCGCGGGGCGTAGTACGCACCGTGAATGTGCCCGAAGTAGCAGGTGGATATCCGATACTCGTGTAATACGTCTACAATCTCGCGGCAAACGAATTCTCCCCAAACAGGCGGAAAGTGCAAAAACACCAAAATCGGCAGTTCCTCGTTTCCGGGGAGTTTTTGTAGCTTAACGGCTTCCTCCAAGCTCATGCGCAAACGAATGACCTCACGGTTTACGATGCGCGTATAATCCACACTGCCAACCGTGTTTTGCTGTGCTTCCTCCACAAACCATCCGCGGGTTCCGCAAACAACGCAGTTTGAGAACGCGTAGGCATTGTTGTAAAGCAATTTGATGCTTTGAAATTGATGCTTTTCGAAAAACGCGTTCATTTTTGCGGCGGTAGCCCACCAAAAATCGTGATTTCCTTTTCCGATCAGCTTGTTTCCGGGCAAGGAATCCAGCAAACGCAGATCCTGCTCGGCATCCTCCAGCTTCAGGCTCCATGAAATATCACCGGGAACGATCACAGTATCCTCCTGCTTTACAACAGCCGTCCAGTTGCGGCGCAATTTTCCGATATAATCTGTCCATCGCGCGCCGAATTTTTCCATGGATTTACTCCCATCGGAGGACAGATGCAGATCCGCAATGACAAAAAGCGACATTCACAGGAACTCCTTTCAAGGTATAATCGTTTGATTTTCGGAGAAACTAACCGATGTGGGAGAGCAATCTCTTTACAATCAGAATTTCAAAAAGGGGATTATGCAACATGGAAGAGAACAGAAGCTACGAGAACGGCTGCGGTTGCAAGCACATCAAGGGCATCAAATGCAACGTTCAGAACTGCTATTACCACGATTGTGACACCTACTGCACTGCAAACGAGATCGCCGTAGGTCCTCGCAACGCAGATAGCTCCGGCGAGACGCTCTGCGCGACCTTCAAACCGAAGGAAAACTGATTTATTTCTGCCTTTGCAGGGGCGGTGTTGCCGGAAATCGGTAACATCGCCTGCTTATCATTTCAAAATCAAATGTTCAGGTAGTCTAATACGGCGTCTGCCATTTTCTCGCGCGGAACAACCTTTTCAAAGCGTACGGGGCGCTTGGTCAGGCCTGCCAAAGGGTAGGGGATCTCGGTATTTGTCTCACGGCTGAGCTCTTCCGGAGCTTCCAGAACAGAGGAAGCATCCTTTCCGGTAACGGCACGGTAAACGTTGTTTGCAAATTTATAAGGACTTGCGGTGGAGTCGATCACCATCGGACGCGTGTCCCCGCTTTCTGCAACGTATTGCTTTGCCGCGCTGATTGCCACGGCGGTATGCGTATCCGAAAGATATCCGTGCTGTACATAGGTTTCCCGAATGGTGTCGGCGGTTGCTTTCTCGTCTGCAAAATAGCCGATGAAGTTTTCTTGAATCTTTTGCAAAACCTCTTTTTCTACCGTATAGCAGCCGTTTTTGCTCAGCGATTGCATATATGCGGCAGTTTTTTCACTTCCCGCAGTAAAGCAAAGCAAGCGCTCAAGGTTGCTGGAGATCAGGATATCCATGGAGGGGGACATCGTCAGATAAAAATCGCGATTGCGGTCGTAGGTACCCGTACGCAAAAAGTCGGTCAGGAGGTTGTTGGAATTCGATGCGCAGATCAGCTTACCGATGGGGAGTCCCATCAGCTTTGCAAGATATGCGGCAAAAATGTTGCCGAAGTTGCCTGTGGGAACGCACACGTTAAAGCTGTCACCGGGCTTGCAGGTTCCTGCCGACAGCAGATCGCAGTAAGCAGATACGTAGTACACGATCTGCGGTGCCAAGCGCCCCCAGTTGATCGAGTTTGCAGAGGAGAAGAAATAGCCGTTTTGATTCAGCTTTTCCGCCATACTCTCGTCACCGAAGATGACCTTTACGCCGGTTTGTGCATCGTCAAAGTTTCCTTCGATCGCACAAACGTTGACGTTGGAGCCGGTTTGCGTTGCCATTTGCAGCTTTTGAATGCGGCTGACACCGTCCACGGGATAAAAGACCATGATCTTGACGCGGTCGATGTCCTTATAGCCCTCCAGCGCGGCTTTCCCGGTGTCTCCGGAGGTCGCAACCAGAATCAGCGCAGTGCGCTCCTCGCCGGTTTTGACCAGCGCACGGGAAAGCAGGCGGGGCATGATTTGCAGTGCCATATCCTTGAAAGCCGCCGTCGGTCCGTGCCACAATTCCATAATTTTATAGTTGTCGTGCAGATCCACCAGCGGTGCGGCACCGCCCACAAATGAGGTCTCGTCATACGCCGCCGTGCAATCGGTAAGCAGCTCTTCATAATTATAATCGGTCAAAAATTTGGATAGAATTTTTGCCGCGCGAACGGGATAACTCTCGTTGCAAAGTGCGCGGATCTCTTCCATCGAAAGCTCCGGAATGCTTTCCGGAACAAAAAGACCACCGTCGGCGGCAAGTCCTTGCTTGATGATCTGCGCCGAGGTTGCGGTTGCTTTTTCGGTACTTCTTGTGCTTTTGTACAACATGGTGTTAGGATCCTTCCTGATTTGGTTTCGTATAAATATAAAATTCTAAATTCATCCACACAGATGTATACTTGCAAAGCGGTATGCGTTGTCGTAAAACAGCGCGCGGATTAAGGTTTCTGAGTAATTGTGTGCCAGCATCAGCTCTGCCAGATGGGGAAGCGATGCGACATCCGGGATATCCTCCGGGAGTGTGCATCCGTCCATATCACAGCCAAGACAAAGTGCGTTTTCGGCGCCGGCTTCCAAAAAGTATTCGATGTGTGTCAGCGTATCTGCGGCACAGGCTTGCGCATTCTCTTTCAAAAAGCCTTGGTAAAGGTTGATTCCGATCACGCCTCCCGACCGTAGCACGGCATCGATCTGTTCGCGCCTCAAATTTCGGGACACGGGGCAGATGTCGTAGGCGTTGGAATGCGAAGCAATTACGGGGCGGTGCAGCTCTTCGGATAGCTCGAATATTTCGGATGCCGAAGCATAGGAGGCGTGGGAAATATCCAGCAGCATTCCAAACTCTGCGGCTCGTCTCAGCGCCGCCTTTCCGAAATCTGTTAACCCGACAGAGGTGTTGTGCGATCCTCCAATGCAGGTCTCACCGTACCACAGCGGCGTCAAAATCCGTACGCCGTTCTGATAAAGCAAATCGATCCGTTCCAATTTTCCCGCAACAATGCGCGCATCTTCTACGGCAAGAATGAGCGTTGGCGGATGCTCGTGAGGCGGGCAGGCGGTAGAAATCACGGCAGACCCGTCCAGAACGGCAGGATCGTTGCGCAGATTCTCTAAAATTTCAAAAAAACGTTGCCAGCCTTGTTCATCGTCAAGCCTGCGGTCGGTCCAATATGCCATTACTTGCACGTAGTGTGTAAAGACTTCGGCTTTTTTTAAGGATACGGCAAGTCGGTTGTCACGCAGACATTGCCCGGTTGCAAGCATCTCCGATGCGGTGTCGCAATGCAGATCAAATAGCGAAAGTTGCATAAATACTCCTTTCAGTATGCCGCCTTCAGGTGATGGATTTTCGCGATTCTTGGCTTGTCGCGTCCCTCCTCCTTCAGCAGCCAGATTTCGATCACATCCATACGCGGCGGTTTGCGCGTTGGATGCTTGTAAAGATACTGTTGCGCCGCCTGTCGGGTAAAGCGTTGCTTTTCCACCCCAACAGCACTTCCGGGCGGTAGAGCGGTATGTAATGTTTCCTTGGTGTAGGTTCGCGTTTTGACTTCTGCAAAAACGATCTCCTTCCACGTGGAGGCAATAATATCGATCTCCCAGTGACCGGCACGCCAGTTTCTCTCCTTTATAGTATATCCGTGCAACCGCAAATAGCGCACGGCAACCGTTTCGCCAAAGTCACCGATTTTTTTCGTCGTTTCAGGCATGACCGTCTTTCTCCAAAAAGCGAATAAACAGCTTGCGGTGAATGGGGGAGGGGCCGTACGCACGCAACGCATTCATATGTTCCTTTGTACCGTAGCCCTTGTGCTTGGCAATGCCGTATTGCGGATATTGCCGATCCAGCTCAATGCAATCGCGGTCACGCGCGACCTTGGCAAGAATCGACGCCGCCGCAATGCTTGGACTGATGGCATCCCCGCCGATCACAGCCTTTGCGGGAATCTGAAAATCCCGCGCGATATTTCCGTCGATCAAGGCATAGTCTGCAGGGATCTGCAATCCGTCAATGGCGCGCCGCATGGCAAGCAGATCCGCTTCCAGAATATTCATCTCGTCTATCTCCTCCACACTGGCTTGCGCAATGGAGTAGGCGATCGCGTGCGCGCAGATCTCGTCAAACAGCTTTTCCCGCTTTTTCGGCGTCAGCTTTTTGGAGTCGTTCAAGCCCTCAAGCTCCAAACCGATGGGGAGAATACAAGCCGCTGCAAATACGGGACCGCAAAGCGGGCCGCGTCCTGCCTCATCCACACCGCAAACCGCCGCAAAGCCTTGGCGGTTCAGCTCGGTTTCCAATGCGTATTCAAGCATGAAGCTCCTCCTTCGAATAGCGATCCAGCGTAATCCGCCCGATCTTGCAATCGCGGAAGTCATCCAAAAGGGTAATCGCAGTGCGTTCTGTGTTGATCTCGCCGCCGCTGATCAAAAAGCCACGCTTTTTACCAACTGTCAGGAAAAGATCGTAGTCCGAAAGCTCGTCATACTGTGACATCTCTCCCAGCTTATAGCGGGCAGAGAGTAGCTCAGGGTACAATAAACGCAAGCGCTTGCAAAGTACGACAGCCAATGCCTCGGTGTCAAGAATGCCGTCGCGGATGGCACCTGTTAGGGCAAGATTTTCGCCAACGCGTTTTTCCTCAAATTTCGGCCACAAAATACCGGGCATATCCAAAAGATCCACACCGATTTTGGTGGATACCCATTGCTTGTCCAGCGTCACACCGGGGCGGTTTTCCACCTTGGCTTTTTTGTTGCCGCAAATGCGGTTGATCAGCGAGGATTTGCCCACGTTGGGAATTCCCAGCACCATCGCGCGCACGCGTCTGCCGTGCATTCCTTTTTCCTCGTACTTGCGCAGCTTGTCGGCAAGAATTTCCTTGATCGCACCCTCCATACGGTTGAGTCCCTCGCCCGTAACGCAATCGGTCAGCAAGCAAGCGGTGGTATCGGTGGTATAGCGGCGAAGCCAAAGCTTGTTCTGCTCCGCATCCGCCAAAGATGCTTTGTTTAACAGCAAAAGCGTGGGTTTTCCTGCTGTCAAACGGGTAATTTCCGGGTTGCGAGAGGAATAGGGAATTCTCGCGTCCAGAATCTCAATGATAATATCTACGTTTTTCAGGTTTTCCGAGATCATACGGCGTGTTTTCGCCATATGTCCGGGGAACCATTGAATGGTTTCGGATGGCATAAAATCCCTCTTTGCACCTTTCTTACAAAATGTTAGGAGAATACGGTAAACGGATACAGTCTCAAAACGACCTTACCCAACACACACCGCTCATCCACAAACATAATGTCCGTGTTGCGGCTGTCCTTGGAAAAGTTGCGGTTGTCACCCAGTACGAACAAATGGTTTTCGGGAACCGTTAGAGAAAGAATTCCCGTTTTGCGATCATAGTGATGCCCGGCGGTCAAAGTGTAAAAGCCGATTTCACGGTCGTAAAAATCCTTGAGTACCGCATGGGAATCCTCGTACAGTACACCGTCCACAAAAATCTCGTTCGTGTTGAAATTGATCGTTAAATTCTGTCCTCCGGTTGCAATCACACGCTTGACCAGCGTTTTTTCAAGATCTGCCTCGGGCTTTGTCAAATGAAATACAATAATATCATCCTGTTGTGGCGTATAATTGACGCTGTAAAGCAGCAGGCTTTGATTTTCATAAAGCGTGTTTTCCATCGAGGAGCCGTCCACCTGGCAAAGCCGCATCGTAAAGGTGAAAATCAAAAACACACCGACCAACGACCACGCAAACATTTCCAGCACGTCAAACAGATAGGAATAAATCGGCGTTTTTTCAGCCTTTGGAGGCGTCGGCGATTCGGTGGACGGAGCCTCTGACGGCTCCGGAGAAAAATTGGTTTCTTCGTTCATCACAATCCTATCCTTTCGGAAATCATTTGATCAAAAGGTCCATTAAGCTATATCCGTTCTCCACATACCGGTTTTGTGCCGCGGCGCTTTCCTCGCAAAAGCATTCCACACCGCTCATTTCTGTCTCGGAGTCGTAGATCAAAAAGGGAACGGGATCAATGCTGTGTGTGCGCAGGCGCAGAGGCGTCGGATGATCCGGCAGAATCATAATGCGAAATGCCTCGCCGCAATCTGCAAGATAACGGTAGACCGGGGTAAGAATCTGCCCGTCGATCAGCTCAACGGATTTTACTTTGTTTTCAAGCTCGGCGCGGTGACCGCATTCATCCGGCGCTTCCACGTGGATGTAAACGTAGTCGTAGCCTTGACGGAAGGCATCTATTGCCGCGTCAGCCTTGCCCTTGTAGTTGGTATGTACGTTTCCGGTGGCGCCTTCCACGTCAATAGATTTCATTCCCGCGCAAATACCGATCCCTTTGATCAGATCCACCGCCGAGATCACCGCCGCGTCCAATCCCCATTTTTGCTTAAAGTTGGGGAGTTGGGGCTTTTTGCCGGGGCTCCAAAGCCATGCGGAGTTTGCCGGCTTCAATCCGCGTGCGCGGCGCGCTTCGTTTACGGGGTGGTGGTTGAGAATTTCAAAGCTTTCTTTCATCAGGTCGTAAAATTCCGCACCGCCATTTTCCGCTTTCGGTAAATATTCGCGAATACACTTTCCAAGGATGTCGTGCGGGCGCATGAAAGGATAGCGGTCATTTCCATTCTTTTGAATCATGCAGTGGCGGTAACTGACGCCCGTGTAAAATTTGCGCGTTGCGGTTCCAAGCTTTTCCTGCAGGGCAAGAATCAGCTCGTTTGCCTCGGGAGTGGAGATTTCGTCGGCGCTGTGATCCAAAATAATCTTACCGTCGTAGTCGCCCCCGTCGGAGAGTGTGACCAGATTGCAGCGGTATGCAGTTTCATCAGGCTGCATTTCAATGCCCATGCTGACAGCCTCAAGCGGAGAGCGTCCTTTGGAATAAATTTTGGGGTCGAACGAGAGAATTGCCATATTTGCTGTGTCGCTCTCGGGCACCATGCCTTCGGGAACGTTGGAAACTGTTCCAACCAAGGCTTTTGCGGCAAGCCGATCGGTCATAGGCTTTTTTGCGGCTTGCATCGGAGTTCTGTTTCCAAGCTCTGCTATTTTTTCGTCTGCCATACCGTCCGGAATCAAAACAAGGTATTTCATTGTAAATCGGGGTATCCTTTCTGCTAAAAAATCATCTTTTATTATATCACAAAAGGAGAAAAAGTACAAGAGTCTCCCGCGATATTTTTTTGTATATTTTTCGTGATCTTCAAATTTTTGTATAAAATCTCGATTCTTTTCGCGCAAATCTTGGTTTTGGACTTGCAAAACGCGCGGATTTGTGCTACAATAAACGCATATATCTGCAAACCGAGAGGAGAAGGAATATGATTCCCGAAGATTCGAACAAACGGGAGCTTACGGCAAACGCCCGAGAAAGCGCGGCGCCGTCGGCAGAGGAAGCCTACCGTTCCATGAAGGAAAAAAACAAAAAAATGCAGAAAAAAGCCTTGCTGATCGTCCTGGCTGTCTGCGCGGCAATGCTGGTTCTGCTCGGCATTCTGTTGCTGATCGAGGGACTTCTTTCTCCCGATAATACAGGTGGGGAAGAGGACTACGGCATTGAATTTTCCGCGCCTTACAAAGGTGATATTTTCGCATACGAAGAATATATGGCTTTGAATCGCGAGATTGGATACTGTGAAAACCCAAGCGGTTACGGGCTTACGGTATCGGTCACTGACGAGAACCGAGATACCTTTGACCCCACCGTACTGTTCCTTTGCGATTTTGTTGGAATTATGACGCGCGCTGACGTAGAAGCCTATAACGCCTGCTTCAATGAGATTTATTATCAAACCCATACTCCGAAAACCTCTTTTTCACAGCAAATGATTTACGATGCCAAAATCACTTATCAAAACACAAAAACCGATCATAACGGCGACACACTAATCGCATATAGTCTTGCATATAAGCTCTGGCAAAACGACGGCTCGGTGCGCCGTGACGTCGGAAGTCAGGCAATCGTCCCTTTATATGTGGTTTTGCGTGTGGATTCCGAGGGGACGATTCAGATCGAAACGATGGTTTCGGTACGATACTAAGGAGATTTTTATGAAAAACGCAATTTTGTATTTTTTGCGCATGGATGTTTTTCAAAAAGCCAGCCGCGTGCTGGTCATTGTAATGCTGGTGCTGTTCTTTCTTTTTATCCGTACGGGTGCGGCGGGTGCTACCGGTATCGTGCTTTGTGTCATCGGTATTGCTGTGTTTGGCGTTGGCTGTGCATTAAAGGTGCCGAAGGAGAGTGATATTACCGTATTTATTTCGCAAAAACGAACGGAATTTGAAAAGCAAACGCGAAAGGAATATAAGCCGTTTCGAATGCACGAATACCGCTCACTTTACGCTTTCACGGAGGAAAAAAAGTACCTGGTACGCACACTGGGAAACCGATTGATCTATCCTGTCTGCCTGAATTTGATGTTTGTTCTTCACGACGGAATGATCGACCTTGCCACCGAGATGTACGCACTGTACCAAAAAGAGCCGTCGGTCTGCCGAACGCATACCTTTGATGCTACCTCACCGCTCACGGTTCAGGTTTTGCGTATGGAAGGGGACGCAGAGATGCTGCTGGTTACCCTATGCGGCGGAACGGGACAGATTTCGCGTTTTTACGTGCGCGACGACCACACGTGGAAACAGCTTTGTGAATATCTCCGCGGACACGCGTTTTTTGAAGACGTAACGGAATAAGCTTATCTAAAAATATTATGCCCGCTTTATACATCAAAGCTTGCACAATTCTTCAAAGACATTATATCACTTTTTGTATTCTTGTTTGTTGCCGATCCGTTAATATTTGCGCTTGCCGTTTGGTTTGTCTTTTATCAAAAAATTGCCGAAACAGTTGAATATTTCACCGTTTTTTTCATCAAAAAAAGCAAACACTTTTATCGAACCGCTTTAGAAAAGGAGTTGCAATGATGAAAAAAACGGTAATTTTGTTTTTATGCCTGATACAGCTTTGCACGGTGCTGATTCTTCCTTGCTCCGCGCAAAACGATTCCTATCGTTGGTATTGTATGCACGTAAAGGATCATGTACAGCCGCGCGTAGGGAGCGAGCTTGCCTTTACAGAAGAGCTGGACGCCTATTATATTGATTTCAAAAACTGTGATCCGAACGCCGATGAAAAGGTGATTTATCTGACCTTTGATGCCGGATACGAAAACGGAAATGTGGCAAAAATTCTGGATATTTTGAAAGAGGAAAACGTAACAGCGGCATTTTTCATTTTGGGAAATCTGATCACGCGAAACAGCGAGCTTGTCAAACGCATGGTAGAAGAGGGGCACACCGTGTGCAATCACACAAACCGCCACAAGGATATGTCAAAATGTGATGATGCGGCATTTTTGAAGGAGCTTCATGATCTGGAAACCCTTTATAGCGAGAAGATCGGAGGGGAGCTTTCGCACTATTACCGCCCGCCGGAGGGAACCTTCAGCCGTGCAAATCTGGCTTGCGCAAAGGCAAACGGCTACAAAACCGTCTTCTGGAGCTTTGCCTACCCGGATTGGGACAACAACAAGCAAATGACGCCGGAAAAAGCGAAGAAAATCATCCTGGATAATGCACACAACGGAGAGGTCATGCTACTGCATCCTACGTCTGCAACCAATGCACAGATCCTTGCCGACGTGATCCGCACGTTAAAGAGTGAGGGCTATCGCTTTGGCTCCTTGGATGAGCTGACCGCCGCCGCGCAAAACAGATGAAAGCCCGTGGCACGGCACACGCTCGTTTTGCGGGTCTGCTTGCGCTGATCTTGCTTTGGGTGTGGAATGTTCCTGCCGTTTCCGCTGAGACGGAGGTGTACCGTTCGGTGCAAACCGATACGATGCAAATTGCTTTAACCTTTGACGATGGTCCTCATCCGCACCTGACGCCCAAAATTTTGGAGATTCTGGACAGATATCATGTGCAGGCAACCTTTTTTATGGTGGGACAGAACATTGTCAATTATCCGGATACGGCGCGCGCCGTGTTGAATGCCGGGCACGAGGTTGGAAACCACACCTTTTCACACCGCCATATTCGACTGTTGAATGAAGGCTTTTTGAATGACGAACTTGGAAAATGCGAGGATGTGCTGGAAGAGCTTTATGAATACCGTCCGCATCTTTCCGCCCGCCGGAAGGGGCCGTTACACAATTTGTCAAAGCCTGCTCGGAGGAGATGGATTATACTTTGATCTTATGGAGTCTGGATACCAAGGATTGGGAGAAGAAAAGCGTGGAGCAGATCGTGCAAACCGTATTGAACTCGGTTCGTCCGGGGGATATCATCTTGATGCACGATTATATCGGCACAAACAGCAAAACGCCCGAGGCTCTGGAAATTTTGCTCCCGGAGCTTCTTGCGCGCGGCTACGAGCCGGTAACCGTCAGCCGTTTGCTTGGCATACAATGAAGTGAATACAAAAAAGAAGGAGACTGCAGCTTTTAAACTGCGCTCCTTCTTCGGTTTTAAGAGTGAAGAGGCAACGACAAAATACGGTCCGCCATGATTTGTGCGTCCGAGAGTTGATGCGTAACAAATAGCGCGGAAGCACCGGATTGCCGGATCGTTTGCTTCAAAAGCTCGGAAAGCGAGCGGCGAAGCGCTTCATCCAAAGCGGCAAACGGCTCGTCTAACAAAAACAGATCTCCGCCGTAGATCAGTGCCCGTGCCAGTGACGCGCGGATTTTCATTCCCCCCGAAAGCTCATCCGGATATTGTCCCGCACAATCCGAAAGCCCGACAAGCGTCAAGACCTCCGACACCCGTCCGTCGTCCTGCTTCGGCTCTGGCAAAACCGCACGCAAATTGTCCTCCACGCTCATCCAAGGGAAGAGCCGCGGTTCTTGAAACACATATGCGATTTTGGTGAACGTCGAAATGATCTTTCCGGCTTTAGGCTTGTTCAATCCCGCCGCAAGCGTCAGCAGGGTTGTTTTTCCGCAACCGGAGGGACCCATCACGGCAAGGATCTCGCCGTCACTTAAGGTAAAGGAAAGTTCGTTCAGTACGGGCTTTTTTGCGTAGGAAAAGGAAACACGGTCAAATGTCAGCATCGTCACGCCTCCTTTCTCACTTTGCGTGCAGAGTCCAGCTTCCGAAAAATCCATGCGAATAAAAATTCGATCACAAGACTCAACAAAATCACCGTCAAGGTCCAGGCAAACATATCTTCGGTCATGATGTATTGCTTGGCATCTCCGATCATGGTACCGATGGTATTGCGAGGCATGGCGATGATCTCGGCGGCGATTCCCGCCTTCCATGCAAGCCCCATAGAGGTACGGCAGGCAGAAACAAAGTACGGCTTGAGTGTGGGAAGCGTCAGGATGCGAAAGGTTCTCCAAGCAGGCATTTTATATACCTTTGCCACCTCAATCAGCTGAGGATCCATGTGCGAAAAGCCCTCGTCCAGGTTTGTCCACACCACGGGCAACACAATCAGTACGGTGATAAAGGTCGGTACGTTTGCGGAGCCCATCCAGATCAGCGCCAGGATGATAAAGGATGCCACCGGTGTTGCTTTGATCACGGTCATGATTGGCAAAATCGCCTCTCGCAAAAGGGAAATGCGAGAGGTGATCAAGGAGAGAATCCCGCCGCCGATTACCGCGATCAGAATTCCAAATACCACGTTCCAGATCGAGTTTGCCGTAATCAAGTAAAATTCCTTCGTTGCCATCAATTCTGTCAGGCGCTTCAGTACCGCCCATGGCGTTGGAAACAGCAAGGGCTTTGCAATCATCCACGCGGCTACCCACCAGACGAGCAGCCAGAACAAAGGAATCAGTAAGACACGGCAAACTCGTTTTGCGTAATTCATTTTGCGTTGTAGTAGAAGTTTTCATCGGGGACTTTTCCGCCGATGGAGGTGGGCTGAATGCTGTACAGCACGCTCAGGTAGGTTTCCATCGCGGATTTCATGTCCTTGCCGTCCAGATAACAAATGTTGCACTTCGGAATTGCTTTTCCGGCAACGGTTGCGTTTGTAAAGATGCCGTTGTCAACGATCATCTGTGCGGCGTCGGCAGTGTTGGTAGAAAGATATTCGATGGAGTTCTCATACGCCTTCAAAAAGTCCTCTACAGCCTGCGGATAGGCTTCCAAAAAGGCAGTGCGTACCACAACACAGCCCTGTACCAGGGAGCCGGGCTCGTTGACCTTGTCCCACTCTGCAGTCAGATCCAGCGCGTTTGTGATCGTCAGGCTGTTCTGCTTTGCCTGGCTGATGGCAATGGTCACCATCGGTTCGGGCAAAACGGCAATGTCTACACTGCCGTTTGCAAGTGCATCGCGCAGATTTGCCGCCTGTGCATAGCTGGTGGAGTCAATGGTGATATCCTCACCGGGGATCAATCCGTTCTTCTTGCAAAGATCGGTAAAGATAAAGGTGGGGTTTTGCGCGGGAACGTAAACGGTCTTTCCTTCCAAATCTGCAAAAGAAGAAACCGTTACACCGTCCTTAGTCAGAAGATAGAGACAGCCGAGCGTATTGACCGCAAGGATCTTTACACCGCCCTCGGTTCTATTGTATACGGTTGCGGCGGCATTGGTGGGGAGCATTGCAATGTCGATATCTCCGTTGATCAGCGCGGAGGTGACGACAGAAGCATCGGATTGCACCGTAATGGTGTAGTCGTTTGTTTCTTTGTTATCGTTCATCAGCTTTGCAATACCAAAGCCGGTTGTCCCGTTCAGCGTATAGATGTTGATGGTTTCGGGCTTTGCGGGACTGCAAGAGAGCAGAACCGAAGCCAGAAGAACGGCGACGAGCAGGAATGAGAGCAGTTTTTTCATAGTTTACGTCCTTTCTTTGATCAAAATTGATCGTTTTTGATGATTTATTGATATGCTTTCAGCATAGCAACCGAATTGAGTACGGTGATCCGACGCCCGCTTTTTTCAATGAATCCGTCTGCAATCAAGCGGTCGAACGCGCGGTAAAGAGATGCGCGGCCAACGTCCAGCAGCTCGGAAAGGGAAGCAATCGAATCCTGCAAGCGGATCTCCGTAGATTTGAGCGAGGCAAGATACAGCGCCAAACGGCGCTCGGCACTGCCTGCGGTTAGGTATCCGATTTTGCGGTTGAGATAACAAACGCGCCCGGATAAAAAGGAAAGATACCGATAAAGAAACGCATGATCTGTTTCCAGCAGGCGTCGTACGGCGGCCTCGGTCATAAAAAAGACGCAGCAGCTTTTTTCGGCGTAGATCACGCTGACAAACGGCTCTTCCGTAAACAGATTCGCAATACCGCACAAGTCTCCTGCGCGCAAAAAACGGAGTAGAGCGGTTTTGGAAGGATCCGGTGTTTTGACAACAGCGCTACCTTCTAAAATCAATCCAACCTTTTTCTCGCCGCTTGCGGGTGAGAGGAGAATTTCCCCGTCTGCAAAGGAGCGCACCTCGCAACCGGTTTCCTCAAAAATATGCACTGTTTGCTCGCGGTTCACTCCGTCAAACAAAAAATGATTGAATATTTTTGAAAAATATCGTTTCAAAAGGGTCCCTCACTCTCTTTTTTTGTATCATTTGAGACAATTATAGCATGCCGTTAAACTTTTGTCAATAGATTTTCGAATTTTTCTTCCAAAAAATTGTGATACTGTATTTCAGACGCGTAGTTGGTTTGATTTTACTCTTTTTTTGGCGATTTCTTCTTGAAATTTCGCCAAACCCCTTTACTTTTATTCGGTTTTCGTGTATACTTATGGTAATGAATTTTTATGGAGGATTGAAAAGTTATGACACTCGTAATTTTGGCGGCAGGCCTCGGTTCTCGCTACGGCGGCTTGAAGCAGTTGGATCCTATGACCGACGCCGGCAACTTTATCATTGATTTTTCGGTGTACGATGCGATTCGCGCGGGATTTGATAAGGTCGTGTTCATCATTAAAGAAGAAAATTTGGAGCTTTTCCGCGAAACCATCGGAAACCGCATCGAGAAAAAGATCAAGGTTTCCTACGCGTTCCAGCGAGGAGACGATCTGCCTGCAGGATTCTCTCTCCCGGAGGGAAGAACCAAGCCATGGGGAACCGGGCACGCGATCTACTGTGTGCGAAATGCAGTAAAAGAGAATTTTGCCGTGATCAATGCAGACGATTTTTACGGACGCGATACCTTTGTTCAGCTGGCAAAGCATTTGAAGAACGCTGATCAAGCGCACCACTGTATGGTCGGTTTTGCACTGGGAAACACACTGACCGAAAACGGAACTGTTTCGCGTGGGCAGTGTGAGGTCAGCGCCGACGGAATGTTGATGAGTGTGACCGAGCGCACAAAGATCATCAAAAAAGATACCTGCGCCGCATATCTGAACGATGACGGCGAAACATGGACCGATCTGCCGTTCGATACCATCGTGTCGATGAACTGCTGGGGCTTTACACCGGATATCTTTACGCATCTGGAAACGGGCTTCGCTGAATTTTTGAATCATCTCGGCAACAATCCCATGAAGGCAGAATACTATCTGCCCGCGGCTGTGGATGCCCAGCAAAAGGCAGGGCTGTGCGACGTTCGCGTATATCCCACCACCTCCATGTGGCAGGGCGTGACCTACGCCGAGGACAAGGCGCGAGTAAAAAAAGCGATCGGAGATCTGATCGCTGCCGGAGAATATCCGTCTCAGCTTTGGAATTGACGGCTTCCGAACCAGTTTGTTTAACTTTACCGAAAGGATGATATCATAATGTCTATTTTAATTACAGGAGGAGCCGGCTTTATCGGCTCCCACACCGCCGTAGAGCTTTTGGAGGCAGGATACGAAATCGTTGTTGTCGATAACTATTGTAACAGTAGCCCCAAGGCAATCGAGCGCATCAAGCAGATCACCGGCAAGGATTTTCGGATGTACGAGGTGGATCTGTGCGACAAGGCGGCACTGGAGCAGGTGTTTGTCGAAAATCCCGATATTGATTCCGCAATCCATTTTGCAGGATTGAAGGCGGTTGGCGAATCGGTTGCAAAGCCGGGGATGTACTACTATAACAATTTGCTCAGCACGCTGAATCTGGTGGAGCTGATGAGCAAGTACAATGCAAAAAGAATCGTGTTTTCCTCCTCGGCAACGGTTTACGGAATGCCAGAAACCGTGCCGATCCGCGAAGATTTTCCGCTTTCCACCACCAATCCTTACGGCGAGACCAAGCTGATGATCGAGCGGATTCTGAAGGATATCTGGGTAGCAGACAAAACCTGGAGCGTGTCGATCCTGCGCTATTTCAATCCCATCGGTGCACATAAAAGCGGTCTGATCGGAGAAAATCCGAAGGGCATCCCCAACAACCTCTTGCCTTACGTTGCAAAGGTTGCGGCGGGTCAGCTTCCGTATCTGTCGGTGTTCGGCAACGATTATCCCACGCCCGACGGCACCGGTGTGCGTGATTATATTCACGTCGTCGATCTTGCCAAGGCACACCTGAAGGCTCTTGAACGCGCCGAAAAGGTCAATGAGGTCGAATATTTCAACATTGGCACCGGCGTGGGCTACTCGGTTCTGGATATCGTTCACGCATACGAAAAGGCAACCGGCCTGCGCGTCAATTATCAAATTACGGCAAGACGTCCCGGCGATATCGCAACCTGCTATGCAGATCCCTCCAAGGCTTACAGTGTGCTTGGCTGGAAGGCAGAAAACGGCATTGACGATATGTGCCGCGATCTTGCAAACTGGATGAAAAAGAATCCGAACGGGTACGAAGGAGCATGATTCGACATGATTACAAAGCAATATTTTGGTACGCTGGAGGACGGTCGCGACGTCTATAACTACACCATGCGAAACGAGGCGGGTATGACCGTTCGCATCTGCGATTTCGGCGGTACGATTATGGAGGTCCGTGTGCCGGATAAATTCGGCAGAATGTCGGACGTGGTGCAGGGCTACGATTCCATTCGCGATTACGTGCTGGATACTGCTTATATCGGCGCGCTGATCGGTCGTGTCGGAAACCGCATCGAAAAGGGAAAATTCCGCCTGGAGGGCAAGCAGTATCAAATTTACTGCAACAACAACGGCAACTCTCTGCACGGCGGAAAGGTTGGCTATTCGCACCGAATCTGGAGCGTCAAGCCGGTGGATGGCGAAGAGCCCAAGCTGATTCTGAATCTGGTGTCTCCCGACGGTGAGGAAGGATTTCCCGGAACGCTGAATATCACCGTAACCTACGCATTGCTCAAATCCAACGCGCTCTCCATCCATTACCACGCAACAACCGATCAAAAGACCGTCGTTAATCTGACCAATCACGCGTATTTCAACCTCGGCGGCTGTTCCTCCGGCAAAATTTTCGACCATGTTCTGCAAATGGATGCCGACGCATACCTGCCGACCGACGAAACCCTGATCCCCACGGGCGAGATCCGCTCGGTAACGGGAACTCCGTTTGATTTCCGCGAGCCCAAAACCGTTGGCTACGATTTTGATCTTTCTGACTACGATCTCAACCTTGCCGGCGGATACGATCATTGCTTCTGCTTTACCGGCGGCGAGACGAAGGATCCCACGCTTCGCATAGAGGTTTATGAGCCGAACAGCGGCAGATTGATGCAGGTTTATACCAATCAGCCTTGTGTTCAGTTCTATTCCGGAAATTTTTTGAATAATCCCGAGCATCCGCTGAAAGGTGGATATCCGCAAAATCCGCAGGCTGCGTTTTGCCTTGAAACGCAAAAAATGCCCGATGCAATCAACCATCCCAATTTTACGGATACCGTACTCCAGCCGGGTGAAACCTACGATTATACCACCGTTTATCAGTTCTCGGTTCGCTGAGAAAGCTCCCATCAACATACAAGCGCCGTCCGCACATTCTGCGGGCGGCGTCATATTTTTACACTCGCAATCATAAAGTGTTGCGAGGTGATGAATATGAAACATACACGAACCAAAGCGGCGATCCTGCTTTTAGCCGTTTTCCTGCTGTTGCAATGCACATTTTTTGCGTCGTCTGCCGAGGAGGCACTTGAACCGATTCATGTGGAATCCGAAACGCAAGCCTCGGACCTCGGCGTGGCAGAAGGTGCTTTGAATCTGAACTGCCAAAGTGCAATTTTGATGGAAGCCACCACGGGTACCGTTTTGTATCTGCAAAATGCAAATGAGGCTCTGCCGCCCGCATCGGTGACCAAAATCATGACGCTTTTGCTGTTGATGGAGGCAATCGACGCGGGTACGATTCACTTGGATGATACAGTCACGGTTTCGGCAAATGCGGCTTCTATGGGCGGTTCGCAGGTCTATTTAAAAGAAGGCGAGCAGATGGTTTTGGAGGATCTTTTGAAGAGTGTTGTCATTGCATCTGCAAACGATGCGGCGGTTGCTCTGGCAGAATATCTCTGCGGAAGCGTGAATGCCTTCGTTGAAAAAATGAACGCCAAAGCTGCACAGCTGGGCATGGAAAATACGGTGTTTGAGAACGTGACCGGTCTTGATGACACCGCCGAGAATCACCTGACCAGCGCCAGAGATATTGCGATCATGTCCAAGGAGCTGATTTCTCATCCTAAAATTTTGGAATACAGCTCCATCTGGATGGATACGATCCGTGACGGCGCATTCGGGTTGACCAACACCAACCGGTTGGTGCGCTTTTATCGCGGCTGTACGGGCTTGAAAACGGGTTCTACCTCAAAGGCGGGATTTTGTGTCAGTGTAACTGCGGAGCGCGATGGATTTTCTTTGATCTGCGTGATTATGGGCGCAGAATCCCGTGACGTTCGCAATGCAGCCGCGAGTGAGCTGTTGGATTGGGGCTTTGCAAACTACGGTCTGTATACGTCGGAGGCGGGAGTTGCCGATCCCATCCCCGTTGTCGGCGGCGTCAAGGATACGTGCGAGCTGTCCTTCGGCTCCTATTCGCAGGTGCTTGCCAAAAATGTAATTTCGGATGTGAAAACCGAAATCACCCTGCCCGAGAGCATCGAAGCTCCCATAAAGGCAGGCGACACGGTGGGAAGTGTGACTTTTGTATCGGACGGCAAGGTGATCGGCAGTATTCCCATTGTCGCATCCGAAACGGTTGAAAAAATCAATTTCTTTGAAATTTTTCAAAGAATGTTGGCAAAATTTCTTTTGATATGACAATTCTGGATTGCCATCAGAATACCGAATTTGTGACTTTTGCAAAAATCTTGTTTTTTTTGCAAAAAGACTTGTATTTCGAGCGCAAATGTTGTATAATACAGAATGTTATTTTATATCAAAAAGGATGGTCAAAGTCCCATGTCAATCAAACTGAATGACAAGTATGTATCTTCTTTTATCAACGGGCACGAGTATGCTCGGATGCAAGCACAGGTCACCGCAGCAGACAAAATGCTGCGTGAAAAAAACGGCCCCGGAAACGATTTCCTCGGCTGGGTCGATCTTCCCGAAGCCTATGATAAGGAAGAATTCGCACGCATCAAAGCCTGTGCCGCAAAAATTCAAAACAGCTGTGATCTTCTGATCGTTGTCGGAATCGGAGGCTCTTATCTCGGTGCGCGCGCTGTCATTGAGTTCCTCAAATCTCCGCTGTACAACAATTTGAAAAAGAATACCCCCGACATCCACTTTGCGGGGAATTGCATCAGCGCAGATTCTTTGAACGAGATCCTCGCTTTGTGCGAAGGTCGCGATGTTTGCGTGAATGTGATCTCCAAGTCAGGAACCACCACCGAGCCGGCTGTCGCGTTCCGTGTTCTGCGTACGCTGTTGGAGGAAAGATACGGCAAGAATGGGGCAAAAGAGCGTATTTTTGTGACTACCGATAAGGCAAAAGGAACCTTAAAGCAGTTTTCCACCGAAGCAGGGTACGAGACGTTCGTCGTTCCGGATGACGTTGGCGGACGCTTTTCTGTGCTGACTGCTGTCGGCTTGCTGCCGATTGCCGTTGCAGGCATTGATATCGACGCTTTGATGGCGGGTGCTGCCTCCGCAAGCCATACATACACGGATGCGGACATCACCAAAAACGATTGCTACCGTTATGCTGCAATCCGCAATATCCTTTACCGCAAGGGCAAAACCGTTGAGGTTCTTGCCAGCTACGAGCCGTTTTCCGCAATGTTCAACGAGTGGTGGAAGCAGTTGTACGGCGAGAGCGAAGGCAAGGATCAGCGTGGCATTTTCCCGGCGTCTGTCATTTTCTCCACCGATCTGCATTCTCTGGGGCAGTTCATTCAGGACGGTAACCGCACACTGTTTGAAACTGTCGTTGATATCCTCGATACCGGTTCTTCCTTCGAGATTCCGGACGATCCCGCAAACATTGACGGCTTGAACTTCCTCTCCGGTATGGATCTCAACCGCGTGAAAAAGATGGCAATGCAGGGTACGATTCTGGCTCATGTGGATGGGGGAGTGCCGAACATTCTGATTGAAGTCAGCGAGAGAAACGAGTTTGCACTGGGCGAGCTGATCTATTTCTTTGAGCTTTCCTGCGCGATCTCCGGATATCTGCTTGCTGTCAATCCGTTCGATCAGCCCGGAGTGGAATCCTACAAAAAGAATATGTTCGCTTTGCTTGGCAAACCCGGATACGAGGATTTGCGCACAACTTTGGAAAAAAGACTTGCAGATTGACCGTTTTTTTGAAAAAATGTGAAATAATCTCCCAAAAAGGACTTGACTTTGTTTCCAATATTTGCTATAATAAATATGCGGGAACGGAAGAATCAGTTTCCACCCGGATAAGTGGAGGTAATATATTATGTTAAAGTTAATTATCGGCGTAAAAGGAACCGGCAAAACCAAGACTTTGATCAATCTGGTAAACGGCGCACTTGAGGTTACCAAGGGTGATGTAGTCTGCGTGGAAAAAGGCGCCCAGCTGAGATACAATATCAAACCGGCTGCAAGATTGGTCAATGCAGATGAATATATGATTACGGATGCACAGTCCTTGTACGGCTTCATCGCGGGCATTTTGGCAAGCAATCATGATGTAACCGATTTGTTTGTAGACGGTACGTTGAGAATTTGTAACCGCGATATGCAGGCTTTTGATAAGCTGTTGACCGAGTTGGATCAGTTGATCGCAAAGATTGATATCAATTTGACTATGACCGTTTCCATGCCCGCCGAGGATGCTTCCGAAACCGTTCGTAAGTATCTTTGATCGGTATTTGAATTTGGAATAACCGAGCAATCGGAAAAGCCGCAGTTCTGCGCTGATGTATGACAGAACTGCGGTCTTTTTATGAATTTTGTAAAAGGAGTGTTGGCTGTTATGATATTGATCATCGCGGAAAAACCGAGCCTTGCACGCAATATTGCAGCCGGAATCGGCACGTTGCAAAAGCGGCAGGGATATCTGGAGGGGGAAGGGTATCTGATTACTTGGGCGTTTGGACACCTGTTTTCTTTGTGCGATATTGAAGCATACCAACCGCAGGAAAACGGCTCTGCGCGCTGGAGCATGAGCAATCTTCCTTGCTTTCCGCAGCAGTTCCGCTTTGAGCTGCGCCGTGGCAACGACAAAAAGATAGATGCAGGTGTGCAGAGACAGTTTGAGATCATTCGCGCGCTCTGTAACCGTCCGGATGTGGATACTATCGTCAATGCAGGAGACGCCGACCGCGAAGGGGAGATCATCGTGCGGCTGTGCGTGGATCATGCCCTGCAGGGAGAAAAAAGCTTAAAACGGCTGTGGCTCCCGGATCAGACCCCGCAAACCGTTGCCAAGGCACTGACCGAAATGAAGGACGAAACCGAGTACAACAATCTGGCGTCTGAGGGCTTTGCGCGCACCTATATCGATTGGCTCTACGGCGTCAATCTGACGCGCTATGCTACGCTGAAAACCGGCACTCTGCTGCGCGTGGGGCGCGTGATCGTTCCGATCGTTAAGGCAATTTATGACCGAGATATGTCCATCCGAAATTTTGTTCCCGGCAAATATTTTGCAATGGTCAGCAAGGAAAAGACCAACGGCGAGGTCGTGGAGCTGACGTCAAAAAACAAATTTGAGCAGGATCAGTTCGAGGATGCTAAGCGGATGTGCGAGCTTTACAATCGCACCGGCGCCGTTGTAACGGGCGTCAAAAATAAAAAGGATACACTCCCTGCGGGAAAACTCTATTCGCTCTCCAAGCTGCAAAACGCATTGAGTAAAAAATACAAAATGTCCATGCAAGAAAGCTTGGATATCGTGCAAGGATTGTATGAAAAAGGCTACCTGACCTACCCGCGTACCAATTCCGAGTATCTTGCCACAGCAGAAAAGGACAAAATCAAGCAAATTCTTGCCGGATGTGCAAAGCTGGGCTATCCGGTTCAGTTCAAGGATCACAAAAGCATTTTTGATGACAGTAAAATCGAGTCCCACTCCGCGCTGACACCAACTTATAAAATCCCGAATAAAACCCAGTTGACCGAGCGCGAGATGCAGGTCTATTCCACGGTGTTCCGCCGCTTTGTCGCGGTATTTTGCGCCGAGGATTGTGTCGTGACCCGAAGCGAGATCACCATTGCCGTCGGAGAATTGGAGATTTTTACCCTCAAGGGAATGGTCATTCTGGAAAAAGGGTGGACCAAATATGACGATTACAGCCAAAAGGACAAGGTTCTCCCAGCACTGCATAAGGGCGACGCGGTCAACATTGATTTTAAGCCGACCGAAAAGGAGACCACACCGCCCAAGCACTATACGGTGGAAACCTTGAACAATTATCTGAAAAATCCTTTCAAGGAGGATAAGAAGGCGGCAAAGGAAAGCACCGAAAACGAGGATTCCATCGGTGCGGATGACCGTGAGGATTATCGCGCAATTTTTGAGGGATTGGAGCTTGGCACTGAGGCGACGCGTACGGGTATTATCGACAACGCGCGCAAAAGCGGCTACATTGATCTCAAAAAGGACGTTTACACCATTTTGCCGGGTGGTGAGTTTTTGATCGAGGCGCTGACGCAGATGCAGATCACGATGGACAAGTATAAAACCTCACAGCTCGGACAAGCCCTGAAAAAGGTTTATCGCGGCACGATAAGCGTGGAGGAGAGCGTCAAGCTAGCGGAGCGTGAAATTGCCGAGGTGTTTGAAAAAAAGGCAGACGCGGACCTCTCTCTGGATAGCGAAACCGGCTTTTTCGGAGATATTGTAACAAAATGTCCTCTTTGCGGCAGGGATGTCAAGCGTTTTCGTACCTTTTACGGCTGTGTGGGATATAAAGAAGGTTGCAAGTTCTCGGTCAATATCAGTATTTGCGGCAGAGTCATCTCCGTGGCGAATTTGAAGCTGTTGACCGAAAGCGGAAGAACCGCAGTGATACAAGGATTTGTCTCCTCACGTACCAAAAAGAGCTTTGATTCCGCGCTCAAGCTGGAAAACGGCAGAGCAGTATTCGATTTTGAAAAACGGACAGTGGCACCGCAAACGCCGCGTGCGGATCTTCCAATCTGGGAGGGAGAGGGCGCACCACCGCCGGACGATCCGCCTCCCGGATATTGAATGTTTCCGTAATCTAAAAATACGGCTCGAATGTAATTTCGCATTCGAGCCGTATTTTTATCATATAATCTTTCTTTTATATTCCGATGGCGACATTCCAACCCGCTTTTTAAACGCGCGGCTGAAATAATATATGTTTTCAAATCCCAGCATACTCGCAATTTCGCCAATTTGGCATTCACCCTCCGCCAGCAATGCTTTTGCACGTTCGATTCGAAGCTCCATTCGATATTCCAAAGGCGATTTGCCCGTCTCCTTTTTAAACATTCGAAACAAATGCGACAAGCTCATATAACAAATATCTGAAAGCAAAGACATATCAAAATTCTCATTGTAATGCTTTTCTACGTAGTTTATTGCCGGTGAAACACGCACACTGTATAATTTTTCTGCCTTTTTATTAATTGAGGAGAATACCTCATAAAGGCAGGACAGTGTTTTCAGCTTGTTCCGCACCGAAAGCGTAGTTATCAGCATTTTGTCGCAAAGCTCAAACACACGCTGTCCCACTTCATACACAACGTACGGCTCGTTTGAAAAAATGATCTCCTCGCCGTCAGCAGCATCGAATAGGCGAAAGCTGATGCGATAGAAGGAAAAACCACTGTTGCAGGTCACGCTGACCACCCGTTTGGCACCGGACGGTAAGTAGATAAGATCCGTTGCGTGCAGATCAGCTGTCCCACCGACCCAACCGTAGTGGCAGGTGCCGCTATTGATCAAAAGAAATCCGTTCAGCTTTCTGGGCGAGTGAGAGGCGCCAAGACCGCCGAGAGAGCTCCAAAGAGGTGTCTGAAAAATGACAGATACATCCTTGACGATAAGATCGATTGTATGAATATCCGAAATTGACACCGTTTTCATTCTTGTAATTCCTTTCTTGTTTTATAAAAGCATTATATCACCGTTTATTCAAAAAATCAATAGCGATGATAGTTTTGTGTAAAAAAAGGGCATGATTATTTATTTACAAATGCCCCGATCTCGCTTATAATTGATTTGCAAAAACAATTTGAGGAGATAAAAAATGAAAAAAACATTTACTGTAAAAGGCGGCTGTGTTCTGTGTCTCAATTGCGTATATCAATGTCCTGTTCGGGCAATCTCGATCATTGAGGATGTTAGTGTCGCCATCGACAAAGAGAAATGTCTCGGATGCGGAAAATGTGCGAAATCGTGCCAGATGGAAGCAATCGTTGAAATTCAAAATTAAAACAGAAAAGGAGTAAAACAATGACTGAATTTAAGGAAAAAAATGGTGCCATCATCAGAGGAGAAAAGGAAATTCCCGTATACGGAGAATATGACGTTGTCGTTGCGGGCGGAGGTATGGCAGGCGTCGGTGCGGCAATCGCTGCCGCAAGAGGCGGTGCAAAAACGATTCTCGTAGAGAATACCTCTATGCTCGGCGGACTTGCTACTGCAGGACTTGTAAATATTCCTCTCGACTTCGTTTCGGGCATCGGTAGAGAATTTTTCAATCGCTTGGACGCAATGGACGGTTTGCGCAAAACCAATTCCAATCCCGAAAAGCATAAGCTTTTGTTCGATCAAATGGTCAAGGAAGCGGGATGCGATCTGCTTTTGGTCACCCCGATCATTGATACCATTGTGGATGGCAATACCGTAAAAGGCGTTATCATCCATACCAAAACCGGTCCTAAGGCAATTATGGGAAAGAGATTCGTTGATGCAACCGGAGACTCTGATCTCGTCTATTTTGCAGGCGGTGAAACAATGACGGGACGTCCTGAGGACCATATGTCCATGGCTTGCTCGCTGGAGTTTACCATGGGCGGTGTAAATTATGCAAAATACCGCGATAGCGAGCTTTGCATGAACGATCCCAAATGGGTAAAGTTTATTGCAAAAGCGCTTGAAGAAGGAAAGCTTCCTTACGAAATCGACAACCATCTGAACTGGATGACGCATATTCCCGGCAGACCTGCAATCGACGGAATGGACGAGGTTAGTATCTGCTTTGCACATTCTCGGAATTGCTTTCCGACCGATAATGACGATCTGACCAGAATGTACATCGAAGGTCGCGAGCAAGCCGCAATTCTTGCCGACTTTATCAGAGACAATATTCCCGGCTTTGAAAACGCATATCTCGGTTACACCGGCTCGCTTCTCGGTGTGCGTGAGAGCAGACGTATCGTCGGAAAGTATCTCTTTACGGGAATGGATATTGCATATGCCCGTCGCTTTGACGATGTTATTGCAATCAGTCATCACGGATATGACCTGCACGGCTTTGAGACGCCCGGAAATATGAAGTGGATCAAGGGAACGCTTCCGGACGGGAAAGAATGCTATATTTCCAACCGCGGCGGTTGGGGTACACAGCTCCCGCCTGATGACGGTTTGCCACGCTTCAATATGCTTGAACTGAGCGAGGGAGGAGAGTATTTCTACGATATTCCTTTCCGTTCTCTCGTGCACGTAAGATTGGACAACGTCTTGGCAGCCGGTAGAAATATTTCGACGGATCTTGCAGGACAGTCCGGAACCCGCCTTGTTATGTGTTGCATGACGCTTGGCGAATCGGCAGGAACTGCAGCGGCAATGTCGCTTGAAAACAACTGCCTGCCCGCAGAGCTTGATGTTGGCGCATTGCAGAGACGTCTTGACCAAAACGGTGTAAACATCGGTCAAAGCTTCCGAAAAGTAGAATCTCTCGGCAATGGGACGAACAAAAAATTCACAGGCTACGGCACCGACATGAATTACAACGGCTGATTTTATTCAAAAAGGGGATCGCTCGAATTTTGTAATTATTTCCATTTAAGCAATAGCCTATACAAAAAGCACTTGCTTACCAATCGCGGTATGCAAGTGTTTTTTATTGGATTTTCAAAAAAAGATTATTTCAAAATTCAATTTGAACCAGCCCCTTGCTGTTATTTTTTAAAAAAAGAAACTTGAATCAATTTGATGAAAATACCAAGAAGGGAAATGATTACAGTTGTGGTTGGCATAAATACAAAAGTGAACAAATAAAAAACAAAGTTATCAAAGTAAGAAGTACCTCTGTTTTCATATTTTATACCATCAACGCACTTTTCTTTTGTTTCAAACAATTTCACTTTTGCATATATATAAATAACTAAAAGAAGAAATTCAATCACAAAATTTATCCACCAACTGTCTATAAATTGAATTTTGGGGCAAAATTGTTCTATTCCCATCCATACCGAGCTGATATAGTATGGAAGGGAGAAGAAAAAATTTTGTATAGCATAGCTGTAACTCGCAAATTGTTCTGACTCTTTCATAAAAACGGTGTTTAATTCTTCCAACAACTCGTAAGTTGGGATGGTAGTGCGAAACAAGCAAGCCAATAAAGGAAGAACAATTAGGGAGATTAAGAAAAATATTTTGACTCCTTTCTTGTTGTCACAATAGGGAATATCCCAGAGTGAACAAAATATCGTAAATCCCCCCAATGCTACTATTAATAGTAATACGATTCCGATTGCTCCGTAAATAATAAACATTATTTACTCTCCTTTTTTAAAATTCCGATCTTTAACACAATTATACAGCAAAAATGTGTTAAAGTCAAGATAATTCTACAAAAAAGGATAAAGATTATGAAAATTTATGATTTTGACGGAAAAAAGAACATTTGTGGCGAAAGAGTAAAACAAGCCAGACGAAAGCAGAAAATTACACAGTCCGATTTAGCTGCAAGATTGCAAATTGCGGGCATTATTATGGAACGCGATAGTATCAGCCGTATTGAAATCGGTACCAGATTCGTTGCAGATTATGAAATTGTGATACTTGCTAAATGCTTGAATGTAAAGGTTGCTTGGCTGTTAGGGGTAGATGAATCAATCTAATATTGAATTTGAGTCACAGAAGATAACAGGAGATAATAAGATAGGGTGGAAACGGAAATATCCGGTTCCACCCTGAAAATATAATTTCGTTCATTTCGACGATATGAATATCTTATCTCTTATTCAAAACGTCACGCTCGTAGTCCTTGACCGATTGGAACCAGCTTTCATCCCCGGTAATTCCCGCACGTGCGCAGAATTCATTCCAGACATCACCCATAGGATACAGCTTCAGTTCTTCCTGGAGCATCATCAATTCCGTAAACTCCAAATTGTTTTGCATTTCCTTCATCCTTGCGTTCGGCAACAGCAATGCGTTCAGCAAGGATTTTTGCACCGAGCGCATACCGATGACCCATGCGGCAATGCGGTTGATGGAGGCGTCAAAATAGTCGGTTGCAAGGATCACACGATCCAGCGCGTCGTTGCGAACGACCTCTTTCATCATTTCCTGCGTTTCATCATCGTAGCGAACCACGTGATCGGAATCCCAACGCACACCGCGCGTCACGTGCAGGGCAATCTTGGGATTGAAGCAGAGCAGGGCAGAGATCTTATCGGATACGACTTCGGTGGGATGATAGTGCCCGTTGTCCATCAGCGGAACGATGCCGCGCGTCATCGCATAAGAAAGTGCAAATTCCGCCGAGCCCGCCGTGTAGGATTCAAAACCGATGCCGAATACCTTGGATTCCAGCGTCACGTATACCAAATTTTTGTCGTAGCCGCAACCAAGGATCTGATCGAGCGAATCCATAAAACGCATACGGGGCCCCAGACGGTCGGCGGGAATATCCTTGAATCCGTCGGGGATCCAGATGTTCATCAGGCAAGGGAAGCCCGTCTCGCGCGCAAAGTACTCCGAAATGCGGATACACGCAATGCCGTGACGAATCCAGAACGCGCGAATGTTCTCATCCGGATTGGTCAGCGTGCCGTTTTCCGCCAACGGATGCGAGAAATACGTCGGGTTAAAATCCAGACCGATGCCTCTTTCCTTGGCGAATTTCACCCAGCGGCTGAAGTTCTCCGGCTTGATGGCGTCGCGGTCAGCAATTTTTCCGTCCTCGTAAATACCGTAGCAAGCGTGTACGTTGACCTTGTGTTTGCCGGGAATCAGCGAAAAAGCTTTGTCGATGTCCTGCATCAGCTCTTCGGGAGTGCGCGCAGCACCGGGATAATTTCCGGTTGTTTGAATACCGCCGGTCAGTTCACCCACATTTTCAAAGCCTTTTACGTCGTCGCCTTGCCAGCAGTGCATAGAGATCGGGAGCTTCAAAAGCGTTTCAATCGCTTTTTCAGTGTCCACTCCAACTGCAGCGTAACGCTCCTTTGCAATGTTGTACAATTCCTGTTGTGTCATAACAGACTCCTTAACTATATTTCGGTTGATTGAGAGTGCTTGCGGGATTTTTTGCGCGTTCCTCAGCAGTCTTATAGCCGGGATGCTTGCCGGGGAAGCCCATCTTTACCCGCAGATCCATCAGCTTGAGCATTTGATCCTCAGGAATTTCTTCAATTTTTCCCAGTTCCATTGCCATTTTCATGATCTTTGCGTTGAATTCCACCTCTTCCATCGTGAACATCGCACGGGTCAAGGTGTTGCCAATGGTCAGCGCACCGTGGTTTTTGAGCATGAATGCATCGTGCTCCTGCACGTAGGGCATCAGAGAATCCGGAATTTCCATGGTAGAAGGCGTGCCGTATTCGCAGGTGGGAATGTCACCAATGGTCAAAACAGCTTC
>JAFTLZ010000134.1 GCA_017452665.1 Clostridia bacterium | reverse complement strand
TCCGCAGAGGGCGAAATAGCCTCTTTATGGCGCTTTTCTTTTTGCCAAGCTTTTTCTTTTGCGCCTTCTTGGTCAAAAGAAAAAGCGCTACTAACAAATTTGTGCAATATTACAAATTGAATATCTTTGGTCTACAGTCTGCAAAAAGGGGCAAAAAACTTCGTTTTTTTGCCCCTTTTTTGCCCGTTTTGTGCCACTTTGTGCCAAAATTTACGTTTGAGAGCGGCGTTTATCCAACGCTCGCAGGCTTGCGCGCGGAGGTCGCAGAGCTCTTATTTTCTGCCTTTGGGATCAAATTTTCAATGCCGTATTCCGAAATACTGCCCAACGCCGACTCAATCCGCAGCAATCTGTTGTATTTTGCCACCCGTTCACTGCGGCACGGCGCCCCGGATTTGATCAATGGCGCTGAAACCGCCACGCAAAGATCCGCCAGCGTCGTGTCTTCGGTCTCGCCGCTGCGGTGGGAGGGAATATAACGGTATCCCGCGCTTTGCGCAGTTGCGATGACCTCCAGCGTTTCGGTCAAAGTACCGATCTGATTCGGCTTGATCAGGATGGTATTTGCGGCGCCGCGGCGGATTCCGTCCTTCAGTCGCTTATCATTCGTGACGAACAAATCGTCCCCAACCAGCAATACGCGATTACCAAGCTTGCCCGTTAACTCGCACCAGCCGTCAAAATCACGCTGATCCAGCCCAGCCTCGATGGACAAACTCGGATATTTAGCTACAACACCGACCCATTTTTCAATCAAAGCGGAACGACTGTACTGCTTTCCGCGCTTGGGCATACGGTAGGAGCCGTCCTCTGCGTACCATTCGCTTGCGGCGCAATCCAATGCGATTTTCACGCGTTCGGTGTCGTATCCGCTTTCCTCAATCGCGCGGCAGATCAGCTCCAATGCCTCTTCGTCGTGATTCAAATTCGGTGCAAAGCCGCCCTCGTCCCCCACTGTGGAAGCAAAACCCTCAGCACGCAAAATTTTTCCAAGCGTGTGATAAATCTCGCATCCGATGCGCAAGCCCTCCGCAAAGGAAGAAGCGCCGACGGGGGCGATCATAAACTCCTGAATTTCCACGTTGTTGGAGGCGTGCGCACCGCCGTTGAGAATGTTCATCATCGGAACGGGCAGGCGATTGGCACAAACACCGCCCAGATACCGATACAGCGGCAGATGATACCAGTTTGCGGCGGCGCGTGCGGTGGCAAGAGAGACCGATAGGATGGCGTTGGCACCAAGACGGCTTTTGTTTTCGGTTCCGTCCAGATCGCACAGGATTCGGTCGACCTCGGTCTGCTCGGAGGCGTAAACTCCGGAGAGGGCGGGGGAGATGATCTTTGCTACGCCGCCAACTGCCTCCTGAACGCCTTTTCCGCCGTAGCGTCGGCGCTCGCCATCACGCTTTTCGCAGGCTTCGTAGATTCCGGTGGAGGCGCCGGAGGGAACGCTGGCAACGCCAACGGTTCCGTCTGATAAAAATACGGTGGATTCAACGGTCGGATTTCCGCGGGAATCTAAAATTTCACGGGCACAGCAACGGGTAATTTGAGGTTTGTTCATATGGCTACATCCTTTCATGTAAAATATTGAAGCAAATCTATTATCGGCGCGCTGTGATTTTTTTATACAGCAGCGAGAGGAAAGTTCGGTTTTTCATTTGCGGAATTCTTGACAACCCACTTTTTCTGTGCTATAATTAATGAAGAAACCAATCGAAACCGAAAGAAAGAGAGACTCTTGTATGCAAAATAAAGTGATTTTGATCAGCATTGACGGAATGCGTCCCGACGGATTTTTGCGTTGCGGAAATCCGTTTGCCGAGGAGCTGATGAAAAAGGCAAGCTATACGTTGGATGCACAAACGGTGTTCCCGTCGGTAACCTTGCCCTGTCATATGTCCATGTTTCACAGTGTGCCGCCCGAACGCCACGGCGTTACCACCAACGTTTATATGCCTCCGGTGCATCCGGTGAACGGCTTGGCGGAGCAGGTGAAAAACGCGGGCAAAACGTCGGCGATATTTTACGGTTGGGAGCCGATCCGCAATCTCTCACAGCCCTCTTCTATGCGATTTGCGCAGTATATGCATTCCTACGCCGAGGAGGAAACCGATGCGATTTTGACCGATGCTGCGGTGACGTGCGCGGAGAAATATGCTCCTGATTTTGTGTTTTTGTACATGGTGGAGACCGATGAAAAGGGCGGGCACGACAACGGTTGGATGTCGGACGAATATCTGCGGCGGATCTCTTTGGCGCTGGACAACGTCAAGCGCGTGTACGAGCGGTGTGGAAAAGACTATCAGATTATTGTCACAGCAGACCACGGCGGACACGAGCGCAGCCACGGCACGCGGATGCCGGAGGATATGACCATCCCGATGTTTTTCCTTGGAAAGACTTTTGAGGGCGGACGGGTATTGCAGGAGGTTTCGATTTTGGATATTGCCCCCACTGCGGCGGCATTGCTTGGCATTCCGCGCGCCCCGGAATGGGAAGGAAAAGCACTTGTTTGATGTATTATAAAACAGTAGCCTCTTTACGGATTGGTTGATCTGCGGAGAGGCTTTTGTTTTTAAACTACTTGCTCGGAAGATAAATAAAACTGCACACCGAAGCTTTGCGAGAGGATGTCATAAGATTGACACTTCACAAAAACCTATGCGGTGTGCAAAAGGGGGAACCCGGCAGACTTTTGCCCACCGGCTTATATATTATACCGCATTTTTCTTGATTTGTAAATATTCAATAGTGACGAAAATTAGCAAAAAAATTTGTGCAAAAGCATATGAGTTAGAAAAAAATACTTACAAAGTGAGTTTTTTTGGGCAGAAGTTCCAATGGACATTTGTGTCGCACTTCGGTTTTCCGTAAATTGCGCGAGAAAGACGGTGCGCGGATGCCTGATATACAATTTTAAAAAAAAACGAAAAAATATTTGAAAAAGCCTTGACAAACCGCTTGCGATGGTGTATAATATTGGAGAAAACAAAGCAGAGCTCTCCGCTCTCACCCTCCTGCAAAGGGCAGTCGGGTTAATACAAGCTGAATCTTCCACCATGTTGGAAGTGGGTTTGCCGTGCGGAGATGCGTGTCTTTGTACGGTTTATTTTTTTGCTTGGGGGTGTTGAACTATTAGCGCAAAAGACAAAGAAAGAGAAAACCTGCTCAATGAGGAGATCAATGCAAAGGAAGTGCGCCTGATCGGTGCCGATGGCGAGACGCTTGGAATTATGAGCTCTGCCAAGGCGTTGGAGATTGCGTATGACCAAGGAATGGATCTTGTGATGATGTCTGCACAGGCTGTGCCGCCCGTGTGCAAGATTATGGACTACGGCAAATTCCGTTTTGAACGCGATAAGCGCGAGAAGGAAGCCAAAAAGAAGCAACAGACCGTTGAGCTTAAGGAAATTCAGCTTTCCTGCCGCATTGATACGCACGATTTTGAAACCAAAGTCAATCACGCACGCCGTTTTCTGTCTGACGGAAACAAGGTGCGCGTTGTGATGAAGTTCAAGGGGCGCGAGATGAGCCATATGCACATCGGACGCGAGGTGCTTGACAAGTTCGAGGCGGCGTGTGCCGATCTTGGTGCTGTGGATAAGAAACCGGTTCTTGACGGCAGATTTATGAGCATGGTAATTTCACCTGTCAAAGCGAAATAATTCAAGCCGCGTCCGCGCGGACAAACAAACTGTACAAACGAATTTCGACCACGATCGAAAATAGAAAAAGGAGTTATGAAAATGGGAAAGGTCAAAACACATAAGGCTTCGGCGAAGAGATTTTCCGTTACTGCAAACGGCAAGGTCAAAATGTTCCACAGCTCTCACCGTCACAACACCGGTAACAAGAGCGCAAAGCGTCTGAGACATCTGCGTTCCAGCGCAACGGTACAGGGCAAGATTGCAACAAACTTGAAGACTTTGGTCCTGAAGTAAGACGAAACGGAGGAATTGAAAAATGGCAAGAGTTAAGGGCGCAATGATGACGCGCAAGAGAAGAAAGTCTACCCTGAAGGCAGCCAAGGGCTACTGGGGCGCAAAATCCAAGCATTTTAAGATGGCAAAGCAAGCCGTAATGAAGAGCGGCAACTATGCTTTTGCAGGCAGAAAGATGAAGAAGAGAGATTTCCGTTCTCTCTGGATCACCAGAATTTCCGCGCAGGCAAAGGTCAACGGTATGAACTACTCTACTTTGATGCACGGCTTGAAGAAGGCAGGCGTTGAGCTGAACCGCAAGATGCTCGCTGAGATCGCGGTTTCCGACAAGGAAGCTTTTGCGGCTCTGTGCGCACAGGCAAAGGCTGCACTTTGATTTTAACAACTGAAAACCCGATGGAATCATCGGGTTTTTGTCATAGATAGATTGCTTTTGAAAAGCCGCAAAACGCGAAAAAAAGCAAGAAAAATCAGCAAAAGAAGGGGATTTTCGATGCTGTTTGAAGGAGAGATCATTCGCTCCAGACAAAATAAAAATCTGGTGGAGCTCTGTAAGCTGACCGACCGAAAGGCAAGGGAAGCGACGCGAACCTTTCGGTTGGATGGAATCAAGCTCCTGGAAGAAGCGATCAAAAACGGAGTGGATTTGACGTCTGTTTTTTTGCGCGCTTCGGACGCCGAGCGTATTTCCGCCGAGCTGCAAGACCGATGCGGAAGGGATGCTTTTGCGAAGGTTGCGCGGGTTTTGCTTGTTGCAGACGAGATTTTTGAGCGGATTTCGGAAGAAAAATCGCCGGAAGGCGTGATAAGCGTTGCAAAATATATTGACAAATTCCAAAAAAATGTTACAATATATAATAGCACCATTTTTTCGGAGATGAAAAACGAGCGGATCGTGCTTTTGGAATCGATCAGAGACCCCTCCAACATCGGCGCGATCATTCGCAGTGCGGCGGCGATTGGAATCGACCGTTTGATTTTGAGTCGGGACTGTGCCGACATCTATCATCCGCGCGCGGTGCGTGCTTCGATGGGGACGCTGTTCAACCAGCGCATGGATCGCGTTTCGGATTTGCCCGAGGTGATTCGCGGTTTACGCGAGAGCGGCAGGCGCGTGTTTGCGGCGGCGTTGGACGAGCGTGCCGAGGTGCTGGGGCGTTTTGCGCTCCAATCGGGAGATTGCGTGGTCATCGGCAACGAGGGGCACGGGCTCTCGGACGGGACGCTTGCGGCTTGCTCTCACAGTGTGATAATTCCCATGAGCGGGCGAGCGGAGTCTTTTAACGCGGCGGTTGCCGCATCCATTTTGATGTGGGAGTTTGCGAAAAATCATTGATGCGTGCGCGATTGTGCGGCACGGTTCGGAAAGGAGAGGCGTACGTGAAGAACGGAGATTTGCTGTTTTGGCTGTGGCTTGCCGAGGCGTTGGGACCTGCGTGCAGGTGCTTTCGCCAGTTGATTCATTTGTACGACAACCCGTACGATCTTTTTCATGCGGACGAATCCGAGTTGGAGCGCATTCCGGAGCTGACCGAGCGCGTGCGATTGGCGCTTTCCGATAAGAATCTGACGAAGGCCTCCGCAATCATGGACAACTGCGAGAAGCTGGGAATCGGAATTCTGACGTATGGGGACGAGGCTTATCCGCGTGCCTTGCGGGAGATCAAAACGCCGCCGGTTTTGCTGTATTACAGCGGAGAACTGCCGGATTTGAACCGTCAGCTTTGCATAGGAATGGTCGGAACGCGAAAAATGAGTGCATACGGGTTGCGCACGGCGTATAAAATAGGTTACGAACTGAGCGCGGCAAACGTGCTGGTGGTCAGCGGAATGGCAACCGGAATCGACGGTGTTTCCGCCGCTGCTGCTATGGCTGGGAAGGGCAAAACCGTTGCGGTGTTTGGCTGTGGGGTGGATGTTGTTTATCCGAAACATCATGCGAAGCTGATGGATGAGATTCGGCGCAACGGCGTTTTGCTTTCCGAATACCCGCCTGGAACGCGCCCGAACAGCTATCATTTTCCCGTGCGCAACCGCATCATCAGCGGCATCTCGCAGGGGACCGTTGTGGTGGAGGCTGGCATTGGAAGCGGTTCGCTGATTACGGCGAAGGAAGCAATTTTGCAGGGCAGACCCGTGTTTGCGCTGCCTGCCAACGTGGGAAGTGCCGGTGCCGAGGGAACCAACGGCTTGCTGCGCGACGGTGCTTTGTTGGCGCTTGGCTGTGAGGATATCCTAAAGCCGTACCAATATCTTTATGCCGAAACGTTGGCTTTGGAGCGCTTGCGGGATGCGGCGAAGCATTCGGGAGCGGATCTTGCGTATTTGTCGGAGCTTGGCGTGATCGAGTGGAGCGGAAATCCCGCATCTGTGCAAACGGCACACCTGCGTGCGGTCGTGCCGCCGGAAACTCCGAAAAAGCCGAAAAGGATTCCGCAACGGAAAAAGGTCAGCACGCCGCCGGAGCCGACGGCAGAAACGACTCCCAAAGAGGAGACTGCGCGCGAGAACAAGCGGGCAACCCCCGACGAGGTGCTATCGTCGCTCTCGCCCGTTCAGCTGGCGGTTTTGCAAGCAATTCCGGACGATCGGGCAATTTCTGCCGATTCGCTGAACGCGCTGGGATATCCTTATGGCGATACCATTGCGGCGCTGACGATGCTGGAAATTATGGGGCTGATTCAAAAGCTACCCGGTGCACTGTACACCAAAGCTTGATTTGATAATTGATTCCAAAGGGAAAGGAACTATACTGTAATGGCAAATAATCTGGTGATTGTGGAGTCACCCTCCAAGGCGTTAACCATCAAGGGATATCTTGGAAACAACTATAAAGTGATTGCATCGGTCGGACACGTGCGCGACCTGCCCAAAAGCTCTTTGGGTGTGGATATTGAGCATGATTTCGACACGCATTATATCAATATTCGCGGGAAAGGAGACCTGATCAAGGAGATCCGAAAGGAAGCGAAGGCGGCGGGAAAGATCTTTCTCGCAACCGACCCTGACCGTGAGGGAGAGGCAATTTCCTGGCATCTTGCCGCCACGCTGGATATTCCCGTGGAGAAAACACAGCGGATCTGCTTTAACGAGGTGACCAAAACCGCGGTCAAGGCGGCGATCAAATCTCCGCGGCAGATCGATATGAATCTGGTGAATTCCCAGCAGACCAGAAGAATTCTTGACCGTATCCTGGGATACAAGCTCAGCCCTCTGCTGTGGAAAAACGTGAAGAGCGGCTTGAGCGCGGGACGCGTGCAATCGGTTGCAACGCGTATTATCGTGGAGCGCGAGCGTGAGATTCAGGCCTTTGTGCCGACCGAATACTGGACGATTGAAACGCTGTTGACCGACGATGCCGGCAAGAGCTTTCGCGTGCACTTTTGGGGCAATGCGGACGGAAAAATGTCGCTTTCAAACGAGGCGGAGGCAAAGGCTGTTGCCGATGCTGTGAACGGCAACAGCTATACGGTTGCCTCCGTGCGCAAGGCTACGCGCCACAAAACGCCTGCGGCGCCGTTTACCACCTCCTCGCTGCAGCAGGAGGCGTTCCGTAAGCTGGGCTTTCAATCTCAGCGCACGATGAAGATCGCGCAGGAGCTTTACGAAGGTGTGAACCTTGGCTCCGAGTTTGGCGGCACGCAGGGTCTGATCACCTATATGCGTACCGACTCGGTTCGCATTTCCGCCGATGCACAGCAAGCCGCGCGGGAGATGATTGTACAAAAGTACGGGGAGCAATACTGCCCCGAAACGCCCCGCGTGTATAAATCCAAGGCGGGCGCGCAGGACGCACATGAAGCGATCCGTCCGGCAAGAGTGGATCTGGAGCCGTTGCGCATCCGCAAGCAGCTGACCAACGATCAGTATAAGCTGTATAAAATGATTTGGGAGTGCTTTATCGCCAGCCAGATGGAGTCCGCGGTTTTGGACACCATCAGCATTGATTTTTCCTGCGAGGGCTATGTGTTCCGCACCAGCGGATATTCGGTCAGCTTCCCGGGCTATATGGCGGTTTATGAAGAGAGCGAAGAGACAACTGCCGACGGTGACGGCGAGCCGAAGGAGGTCAAGGACATCCGCTTGCCTGAAATGACGGTGGGACAGAATTTGCACGCGGACGACGCCGAGCTGACTCAGCACTTTACCGAGCCGCCCGTACGCTACAACGATGCGTCGCTGATTAAGATGCTGAAGGATCTTGACATCGGGCGTCCCAGCACCTATGCGACCATTATCGGCACCATTCTGGCGCGGAACTATGTGAAGCGGGACGGAAAAGCGTTTGTTCCCACGCCTTTGGGTGAGATTACCAACCAGCTGATGGAGCAGAATTTTTCGACCATCGTAGACTACGGGTTTACTGCGGAAATGGAAAACGAGCTGGATGAGATTGAAAATGGAAACGCTACGATGCTGGAGGTTTTGCGGAAATTCTGGGCAGATTTTTCGGTTCAGTTGGAACAGGCGGAGAAAACCATTGGCGAGAAGAACATTGAGATCCCGCCTGAGGAAACCGATTTTATCTGCGAAAAATGCGGCAGCCGTATGATCGTTCGCAACGGACGCTTTGGAAAATTTGCCGCTTGCCCGAATTATCCCAACTGCCGCAACACAAAGCCGCTGACGCCTGCGCAAAACAATCCCACGGAAGCCTCCGAAACGGAGGAAAATGGCGAGGAAACCGCGCAAAAGGCACCCGTGATTGCCGATTTCAAGTGCGAAAAGTGTGGATCAGATATGGTACTCCGCACCGGAAAATTTGGTAGTTTTTATGCGTGCAGCCGATACCCGGAATGCAAGTTTACCAAGGCGCGGATGCGCGAATTGGGGGTAAATTGCCCCAAATGTCAGGCGAAGATTGTGACCAAATACGGGCGCAACCATACGGTTTTTTATAGCTGTGAGCGCTATCCCGACTGTGATTTCTCCTCTTGGGATCTGCCTACGAGCGAGCTGTGTCCTAACTGCGGCAAAATGCTGTTCCGCAAAAAGGGCAAGAACCTTTTGGTATGCCATGAGGAGGGCTGTGGGTACTCGTGCGAGATCCCTGCAGCGACCCCTGAAAATCGCGGTGAGAAATGAGAGAGAACTCTGTGAAAAATCTGATCAACGTATACGGCGCCGGGCTGGCAGGATGTGAGGCAGCTTGGCAGGCGGCACAGCGTGGTGTGTCTGTTCGGTTATTTGAAATGAAGCCGCAAAAATACACACCCGCGCATCATACGCCCGGCTTTGCGGAGCTGGTTTGCTCCAACTCTTTGCGTTCGGATTGCGTTTCGAATGGGGTTGGTCTTTTGAAAGAGGAGATGCGCCGCATGGGCTCCTTGATCATGAATGCGGCAGATGCCACGCGGGTTCCCGCAGGCTCTGCCTTGGCGGTGGATCGCAAGCTGTTTTCCAACTATATTACCGAGCGCGTCCGCTCCCATCCCAACATCGAAATTGTGGAGACGGAAGTTGATTGCGTGGCGGAGGATACGGTTACGGTGATTGCTACGGGACCTTTGACCTCGGAGCCGATGGCAGACTATATCGAACGGGTGCTTGGATGCGGCGGATTGCACTTTTTTGACGCCGCGGCGCCGATTGTGGATGCCGCCAGCATCAATATGGAGATCGCGTTTTTTGCCTCGCGCTATGACAAGGGCGACGCGGATTATATCAACTGCCCGATGACAAAGGAGCAGTACGATGCGTTTTATGAGGCTTTGATTTCTGCCGAAGAAGCGGAGCTGAAGGAATTTGACCGTGAAAGTCAAAAGGCTCCGCGTGTGTTTGAGGGCTGTATGCCCGTGGAGGTAATGGCGCGCCGCGGATACGATACGCTGCGTTACGGGCCGCTGAAGCCGGTGGGGCTGATTGACCCGCGTGTGGGCAAGGAATTTTACGCCGTGGTACAGCTACGCAAAGAAAATACTGCCGGTACGATGTTCAATCTGGTGGGCTTTCAGACGCACCTGACCTTTCCGGAGCAGAGACGGGTATTCCGCATGATACCGGGATTGGAAAATGCCGAATTTTTGCGCTATGGCATTATGCACCGCAATACTTATCTCAATTCGCCCGGCATTTTGAGTGAGACGTATTCCATGCTTGCTCGTCCCGACGTGTTTTTTGCGGGGCAGATGACCGGTGTGGAAGGCTATGTGGAGTCTGCCGGGAGCGGTCTTTTGGCGGGAATCAACGCCGCGTACCGCGTGCTTGGAAAGGAGCCGTTGATCTGCCCGGAGGAAACCATGCTGGGGGCTATGGCGGCGTACGTCAGCCGCGGCGGCATTGGAGAATTTGCTCCGATGAATGCAAACTTTGGAATTGTCACGCCCCTGGGCTACCGCGTGAAGGGCGGTAAGAGTGCCAAAAACGAAAAGCTGGCAGAGCGGGCGCTGGCAGGGATAGACGAGATTGCTTTGCAAAACCGCGTGTGAGCTGCTGAAAAGAAAAGATGATGTCGGTTTGAATTTATGTTCAAGCCAAAACGTTCTACCCAAATCGGCGAAAGCCAAGTTCATTTGAGGGATACGATATATGAAAATTATTGTTGATGTAATGGGCGGCGATAAGGCGCCAGAAGAGACCGTGAAGGGTGTCATACAAGCGGTACAGGAATTTAATGCGACCTTTATTTTGGTTGGAAACCGCAACGATATTGAGCGGATTGCCGCTGAGAATGATTTTGACATTCGCAGAATGGATATTGTTCATACCGAAACCGTGATTACGATGGAGGATGACCCGCTGTGCGTGGTGCGCGGAAAGCAGGATTCCTCGATGGCGATTGGCTTGAAGATGCTTGCCGAGGGACATGGGGATGCGTTTGTCAGCACGGGAAACACTGGTGCGCTCTTTACCGGAGCGACGTTGATTGTCCGTAAGGTCAAAGGAATTCAGCGTGCGGGAATCGGTACCATTCTCCCGTTGCAAAATCCGGTGCTTTTGCTGGATACCGGTGCAAACGTAACCGTAACCGATGAAAATTTAGAGCAGTTCGGTGTGATTGGTTCCGCTTATATGTCCAAGATGTACGAGATTGAGTCTCCGCGTGTGGGGCTGTTGAACAACGGCGCCGAGGAGCACAAGGGAACCGAGCTGCAAAGATCGGCGTACCGGCGCTTGAAAAACAATGGGGATATCAATTTTGTTGGAAATATCGAAGCGAATATTTTGCCGTTTAACAGTTGTGACGTGATTGTGGCAGACGGGTATACGGGAAATATTCTGCTGAAAAGCATTGAAGGGCTTGGAAAGCTGTTGTTGGGCAAGCTGAAGGAGATTTTTTACAGCACGACTGTGACCAAGCTTGCCGCGCTTTCGATGAAAAAGCAGATCGGCGGAATGAAAAAGCAGTTTGACCCTTCTGAGCATGGCGGATCTCCGATTCTTGGAATCTCCAAGCCGGTGATCAAGGCGCACGGCTCTTCGGATGCAAAGGCATTCAAAAACGCCATCCGCCAGGCGATCAGCTATGCGGATTCGGATGCGATTTACGACATTGCACTTTCCGCCGCGCGTTATGCCGAGCGCAAAAAGGCTGCGCAGGAGGCGGAAAAGCAAAAGACCGCTGATGCGCAATCGGACAAATAAGATCGAAATCAAGAATCGAGGTATATTTATGGCTCTACCGTTGGAGGAGCTGCAGGGGCGGATCGACTACCGTTTTCGGGATGTTCGGTATCTTTCGCGCGCAGTGACCCATTCGTCTTATTCCAACGAGACGGGGGCTCGCAATCATCATTTGCTATGTAACGAGCGGTTGGAATTTTTGGGAGACTCGGTGCTCTCACTCATTACCAGTAACTATTTATACAGCCAGTTTCCCGATTACCCGGAGGGGGATCTGACGCGGATGCGTGCCGCAACCGTGTGCGAGGAGGCGTTAGCGTCCTATGCCAACCGGATCGGGCTGGGGGAATTCCTTCTGCTCGGAAAAGGAGAAGGGCAAAGCGGCGGTGCTAAAAAGCCTGCAATTCTGGCAGACGCATTTGAGGCAATGCTGGCGGCAATTTATCTGGATGCGGGGCAATATGACGGCTTGAAGGCTGTATCGGCGTTTTTGCTCCCGTTTATCAAAAAAGCAGTTTCGGAGCTGCCTGAAATGGGTGGCTCGAACATTGACAGCAAATCGCGTCTGCAGGAGTTTGTTCAGCAGGATAAAGAGCAAAAAGAGACGCTGGAATACCGTTTGATCGGTGAGAGCGGTCCCGACCACAACAAGACCTTTGTTGTGGAGCTTTATCTGGGGGCAAACTGCATTGGAACCGGGGAGGGACACTCCAAAAAGAACGCCGAGCAAGCGGCGGCAAGAGCGGCGCTCCGTTTATTTGGGCAGGTATGACCGAACGGCATTGCAACATTCCCGTGTTTATTCCGCATTTGGGTTGTCCAAATCAATGCGTGTTTTGCAATCAACGCTCGATTTCCGGGAGTCAAGTCTTTCGGGAAGAGGACGTCAAGCGACAGATTGACGAAGCGCTTACAACGGTTGGAGCGGAGCGGAAGGTTGAAATCGCATTTTTTGGCGGTTCGTTTACGGGAATTGACCGCGGCTTGATGTTGCGGTTGTTGGAGCTTGCCGAAGGGTACGTTCGTGCGGGGAGAGTGGATTCCATTCGGCTGTCCACACGTCCGGACTATATTTCGGATGAGATCTTGCGGATTTTGTCGGGATATTCCGTGCGCACGGTCGAGTTGGGGCTGCAAAGCATGGAGGAACGGGTGTTGCGTTCGTCCGGGCGGGGACATACTGCCGAGGATGCCGCGCGTGCCTGCCGTGCCGTAGTGGATGCGGGATTTTTGCTGACGGGGCAGATGATGATCGGTTTGCCGGATTCCACGCCACAGAGCGAGATCGAAACGGCGGAAAAAATTTGTGCACTGGGGGCAACCTCAGTAAGAATCTATCCGACCGTGGTCTTTTACGACACCCCGCTGTGCGAAATGGCGCAAAGCGGTGCTTATACGCCGCTGACGCTTGCGGAGGCGGTGGTACGGTCTGCCGCAGTATTGCGCGTGTTTGAAGCGCATGGGGTTCCGTGCATTCGCATTGGGCTGTGCGCAACGGACGCATTGACGTCTCCGCAAGCAGTTTATGCAGGGCCGAATCACCCGGCGCTGGGGGAGCTTGTTTGGAGCGAATTGCGCTATGAAATGCTTTTGGAGGCGGTGACGCTTGCGGGTGCTTGCGGAAAGCGTGTGACATTGAGGGTGCCGGAGCGTGAGGTCTCCCGCGTGGTGGGGCAGCATCGGTGCAATCTGACGCGGTTGCTTGAGGCGTGCGGTACACGCGTGGCAAAGGTGATCGGAAGCCCGTTGGTTGACCGTATTGAAGTTATTGAAATTGAAAGATAGACTGTTTATCATTCAATCAGGAGGAAGTTTACTTTGTATCTGAAATCACTTGAAATGCAAGGCTTTAAATCCTTTCCGGATAAGACCAAGCTGATATTTGAAAACGAGGTTGAGGTCAATGCCGCAGAGGATGGAGCGGCGCAGGGAGTCACCGTGATTGTCGGACCGAACGGCTCCGGAAAATCCAATATTGCCGACGCCATGCGCTGGGTTCTTGGAGAAATTTCCTCCAAAAGTTTGCGCGGAAGCAAGATGGAGGACGTCATTTTCGGCGGTGCCGACAGCCGACGTCCCATGGGGTACGCCGAGGTTTCGGTGACATTTGACAATCGCGGTGAATTTTCTAAGCTGGATTGTCCTTACGATGAGGTGACGGTGACACGCCGCTATTACCGTTCGGGCGACAGCGAATATTTTATCAATCGCAAGGGCGTTCGTCTGAAGGATATCTACGAGTTGTTTATGAACACCGGTATCGGACGCGACGGATATTCCATCATCGGGCAGGGGCGCATTGCCGAAATGGTTTCCCGCAAAAGTGAGGAGCGCCGCGGTGTGTTTGAGGATGCTTCCGGTATTGCAAAATACCGCTACAAGAAAAACGAAGCGGAACGCAAGCTGAAGGACACCGAAGAGAATATGACCCGCGCAAACGATATTTTTGCGGAGGTCTCTGCCCGTGTGGGGCCGATGCAAAAAGAGGCTGAAAAGGCAAAGCGTGCCATTGAATTGATGGAAAACAAGAAACGCGCGGACATCAGCTTGTGGCTTTACGATACGGAAAAGCTGCGCGGTGAGCTGAGCGCCGCCGAAGAGGCAATGCAGCACGCGACGTTTGATTTGAAAATGGCGGAGGATGGGATTCAATCTCTGGAGGCGCAAAACGCGAAGCTGTTTGAGGCGTCACAGGGAAGTAAGCAGGAATCGGAAGTCCTTTTGACCAAAATCCGTGAGCAGACCGAGACCTGCCATACGCTGGAAAGTGAGTACCGTGTGGCGGAAAATACCGTTGCGCACGCCAAGGATCTGATTGCCGCAACGCAAGGATCGGTCAGCGGCACTGAAAAGGCAATGCAGATCGAAACCGACGCTTGTACCAAGCACGCGGTGAAAATCGGTGCATTGCAGGAAACGCTCTCCAATTTGAATCAAAAGCAAGACAGTTTAAGTGAGGAGCAAAAAACGCTGACCTTGAAAGCATCTGAGTTAGAGGCGGCTGTGGCACAGGCATTGCAGGATATTCGCACGCTGGAAAGCGAGGCTGTGGATGTGAAGGTTCGCGTTTCCGTGCTGGAAAACGCAAAAAACTCGGATACCGATAAAAACAGCTCCGCTTTGAGCGAGCTTGCCGAATATCAGCGAATTTCGGACGAGCTTGGTGCGCAATGCAGTGCAAAGGAGCGTACCGTTGCGACATACGATGGGGAATTGACCGGAATTGCCGCAGAAATTGCGGAAAAAGAAACGGCTCTTTCCGAGGCGACCGCACAGCTGAAAAACAGCAATTCCAAGCTGAACAACGAGATCTTCCGTCGGGATTCGGTCTCTCAACGCATTGCGACGTTTAAATCGATGGACGAGCATTTTGAGGGATATTCCAACGCCGTCCGTTACGTGATGAAGCAATACAATGAGGGAAGAATCACCGATGTGCACGGCGCTCCGTGCGGAACGGTTTATGGACCGCTTTCCAAGGTGATCTCGGTCGATGACAAATATCTGACCGCCATTGAGATTGCACTCGGTGCAAATCTGCAAAACATTGTTGTGCAGGACGAAGCCACCGCAAAAGCGGCGATGTTTGCCTTGAAGCGCGGCGAAGCAGGACGTGCGACCTTCTTTCCGCTGACCTCTATGCGTGCAACGGCTCCCACAAGAGAATTGAGCGATGCCGCAGGCTTTGAAGGCTATATCGGCGTGGCGGATTCGCTGGTGGTGTCGGATGCGAAATTCCGTGAGGTGCTGTCCTCCCTGCTTGGCAGAACCGTGGTGTTTGACAACATTGATCATGCAACTGTGATGGCAAAGGCCTTGCATTATAAGATTCGCGTCGTGACCCTGGACGGTCAGCAGATCAACTCCGGCGGTTCCTTTACGGGCGGTTCGGTTCGTACGGGAAGCGGCATTTTGTCCCGCGCGGGCGAGATCAAGCGTTTGGAGGCTGAATTGGAGGAGCGGAAGCAGGCAGTTTCCGAGCTGGAAGCCGAGGTTGCCAAGCTGCAAAAGCAGGTACAGACGCTGGAGGATGAAAAATATGCGGCAGAGGATCGCCACGAGCTGATCGGTGTTTTGCGCAATACCGAGAACGGTCAGTTGGATCAGCTGCGCGCAAAGCTGGATGCAAATAATACGCTGCTCAACAAGCTGAAAGCGGATATGAAAGAGTACGAAACTGCAAAGGCGAGGTATGAGGAAGATATTGAAACGCTGTCTGCGCAGGAGAAAAATTTGCAATATCGGATTCGGGAGCTTAACGATTTTCGTTCCGAAAAGAATGCGGAGCACGGCGAAGTAATTTTGCGGTTGGATGAGATTTCGAAGGGCTTGACCGAGTTGTATATCCGTGTCAGCGAAACGCAAAAGGATATTGAAACTGCCGAAACGCTCAAGCGCAATTCCGAGGAGCGCATTGAAAGCTTGAACCGTGAGCTGCTGACGCTTTCCGGAAGGATCAACACGCAAACAGAGCAGATCAGAATCACGACCGAGGCGATGGAGGCAAATCGCACGGCATATGCGGCGGCTTCGCGTCAGCTGGAGGCTTTGAATGAAAAGCGTAGCTCTGTAGAAAAGGACAACTTTGAGTTTGAGCGAAAGCTGAATGAGTTGAATGCCAAGCTACGTGACCGCATGAATCAAAAGGAGCTGATTTCCCGCGAGTATACCAAATGCGAGACAAAGCTGGCAAATTTGCGTGATACGCAGGATAAGCTGGCGACCAAGCTTTGGGATGATTACGAGCTGACCCGCAACGATGCGATTGCATTGGGATATCCGCCCGTGACCAAGGAAAACCGCATGGAGTTGATCTCCTTGCAGACCGAATGTCGCAACAAGCTGCGCGTGATCGGTTCGGTTGACCTGGATGCAGTTGCCAAATACGAGGAGGTCAAATCTCGTTACGATTATATGAGCGCGCAGATTACCGACCTTGAAAAGGCGAGAAAAGAGCTGAATGGGATCATCAGTCAGCTGGAAGTGGAGATGAAGTCGGCGTTTATCGAGTCCTTCAACAAGATCAACGAAAACTTTGGAAGGGTATTTTCCGAGCTGTTTGGAGGCGGTTCTGCCGAGCTGTCGCTCTCCGATCCCGAAAACGTGCTGGAAAGCGGCATTGAGATCAAGGCGGCACCTCCCGGAAAAATCATCAAGAGTCTGATGCAACTTTCGGGCGGTGAGCAGGCATTTATCGGTGTTGCACTCTTTTTTGCGACCCTGCAGGTGAACCCTACGCCGTTCTGTATTCTGGACGAGATCGAAGCGGCATTGGATGAGGTGAACGTAGAGCGATTGGCGCAGTACATCAAGAGATATGCACACGGAACGCAGTTTATTATGATCACGCACCGCCGCGGTACGATGGCGGCGGCTGACAGACTGTACGGCGTGACCATGCCGGAACACGGAATTTCCAAGGTGCTGATGCTGGATGTGAACGATATTTCGAAGAAGGAAGGAGAAGACTGGAATGGGATTTTTGGATAAGCTCTTCGGTAAAAAGAAGCGTGAAAAAGAGCTTCAAGCCGAGCAAGCAGAAGCGGAAGCGCGTAAAATAGAAGAAGAGAAAGCCAAAGCTGAGGCAGAAGCGAAAGCAAAGGCTGAGGCAGAAGCGAAGGAAAAAGCTGAGGCAGAAGCGAAGGAAAAAGCCGAGGCAGAAGCGAAGGAAAAAGCTGAGGCAGAAGCGAAGGAAAAAGCCGAGGCAGAAGCGAAGGAAAAAGCCGAGGCAGAAGCGAAAGCAAAGGCTGAGGCAGAAGCGAAGGAAAAAGCTGAGGCAGAAGCAAAGGCCCCGGAAGAAGCGGAGGCTCTTCCGGAGGAAACCCGAAAGAAAGAAAAAAAGTCCTTTTGGAACCGTGTGAAGGAAGGCCTGACCAAAACCAAAAATGCTCTGTTTGGACAAATTGACGATCTTCTCAAGAACTTTGTTAAGGTCGACGAGGATCTTTTGGAGGAGTTGGAGGAGATTTTGATCTGTGCCGACGTTGGCATCAATGCCTCGGAAGAGATTATTGAGGAGCTGCGCGAACAGATCAAGGATGGCAGATTGAAGGAAAAAGAGCAGGTCACTGCGGCATTGCGCGAGATTCTGGAAGGGATGATCGGTGCGGGCGAGCCGTTGCGCTTGGAGACTTCTCCCAGTGTGATTTTAGTGATCGGCGTCAACGGTGTTGGAAAAACTACTTCCATCGGTAAGATCTCCAATCAGCTCCGCAAGCAGGGAAAAAAGGTGATTGTTGCGGCGGCGGATACCTTCCGTGCGGCGGCGATTGATCAGCTTGCCGTGTGGTGTGAGAGAGCTAAGGTGGAATTGGTGCGTCAAAACGAGGGAAGCGACCCTGCCGCGGTGGTATTTGATGCTTGTCACGTTGCAAAAAATAAGAAGGCGGACGTGTTGATTATTGACACTGCAGGACGGTTGCACAACAAGACCAATTTGATGAACGAGCTGGCGAAGATCAACCGTGTGATCGATCGCGAGCTTCCCGGTGCGTCCCGTGAAAATTTGTTGGTGCTGGATGCGACCACCGGACAGAATGCGATTTTGCAGGCGAAGGAATTCAAAAACGCTGCCGCACTGACGGGGCTGATTTTGAATAAGATGGACGGTACGGCGAAAGGCGGAATTGTGATTTCGATACGCCGGGAGCTGAATATTCCCGTAAAATTCATCGGTGTGGGCGAAAAGCTGGACGATATGCAGGAATTTGACCAAACAGAATTCGTCAGCGCGCTGTTTGAGTGAGGCGGGACATGAAAATCGTATTGGCCTCGCGCAACCGCAAAAAAATTGAAGAGTTGCGCACACTTTTATTGGAAGAAATTGACGGGATCGAGATCCTTTCTCTGGATGACGTTGGAATTTTTGGCGAGATTGAGGAGAACGGAACCACGTTTGAAGAAAATGCGCTGATCAAGGCTCGCGTTGCCGCACGGAGCGGTTATATCGGGATTGCCGATGATTCGGGTCTTGCGGTGGACGTTTTGGGCGGAGAGCCTGGCGTATATTCCGCGCGTTATGCCGCAAAATGTCATTTTGCGGGGGATCACGACGACGAAGGGAACAATCAATGCTTGCTGTATAATTTGCGGGAGGTTCCGGATGAGGCGCGCACCGGTGCGTACGTTTGCGCGATCGGGTGCGTTTTGCCGGACGGTACGGAATTTACGGTTCGCGGTGAAGCCCGCGGACGGATTTTGCGGGAATACCACGGCAACGGTGGCTTTGGCTATGATCCGCTGTTCTATTTCGACCAATTTCAAAAGACCTTTGCCGAGATTACGCCTGCGGAAAAAAATGCGGTTTCGCACCGTGGGATTGCGATCAAGGCATTTGCAAAAAAACTGAAAGAACTGGTACAAAATGATTAAATTTTCCGATTATTTTACCGCTCCGGGGATTCGTTCCTTTGCCATTCGCTCCGGTTTGACCGTGGGCTTGATCATCGGTTGGTTTTCAAGCTGGCAATATGGCGTGATCGGAGGCGCGGCGACCGCGATTTTGGTATCGCTGATTTTTCCTGTGATCGTTTATCGCGCGCAACTGCCGTATATCCGCATCAAAAGAACGCTCCCACAGCCGTTGCTGATGGATGAGCCAGTGCGTTTTACTGTAAAAAAGGGCATGGTAGACGGATTTTTCGTCCTTACGGAGCAAAGCATGGTGTTTCTTGCGCTATCGTGTGCGTCTCCGAGATTGGAGCTGACGCGTGACGACGTGAAATCGATCGCGTCTGGAAACGACCAACCGTGCATCAATATTTTTTTGAACAATACGCAATTTATCAGGGTATTTTCCGGTGCGTGCGACGAAATTCTGGAAATTTTGCGCGAAAACGGCTGGAACGTGTCCCTATGAAAGGATTTTTATGATCACATCCAAGCAAAGAGCCTATCTTCGCAGCTTGGCGAATGCCATTCCCGCGATCATGCAAATTGGAAAAGGTGGGCTGAATGACAATTTATTGAAAACGGTTTCCGACGCTTTGGAGGCGCGGGAGCTGATTAAGCTGCACGTTCTGGAAAACAGCGGGGAAGAGCCTCGCGCGGTTTTGAACACGCTTGCCGATGCTTTGGGCGCGGAGGCTGTGGCGGCAACGGGACGAAAGATCGTCCTGTACCGTCCCTCCGAAAAAAAGCCCATGATCGAGTTGCCTCGCGTATGACGCGCATTGGCGTTTTTTGCGGGCGGTTTTCGCCGCCGCATCACGGGCACATTGCTGCGGCGAAGGCGTTTATGGAGCAGATGTGGCTGGATTTTCTCTACGTGATCCCCATGCCGGAGGATCAACCGACAGCCGATCCCAGACACCGTCTGTCTCTTTGCCGTGCCGCATTTGCCGGAATGGACGGTGTGTATGTCAGCGATTCTGAGCTTATATGTGAGAAAAAGCGAAAGATCTCGGATATTTTGAGCGAGCTTTCGGCTGACGATCGGCGCTTGTTCTTGCTCCTTGGAACCGACACGATGCTCTCGCTGGGAGAAATGCCGGATGTGAGCGAAATTTTTCGGCTTTCTTATCCGGTCTACGTTCGCCGTGAGCAAGACGTTCTTTTGGACGCGAAAATCATTCAAAAAATTGGGGAATACCAAACCGCTTACGGAAAGGTGGTTCGGCGCATTGTGACCGAACCGTTGGAAATTTCTTCCGCAACGGTTCGCATGCATTTGCGCAAAGGCTCCTCTGTTTCCGCATGGGTACCTGAAAAGGTTGAAAAATACATTGCAGAGAATCATTTATACGTTTCAAACGAGGGAGAATGAAGCATAATGACAGAGATCACTGAAACAATGTTGGATGAATTGCGCCAACAGGTGATGTCCAGAATGTCGCCCAAACGCTTTCGCCATACGGCGGCGGTGGAGCGAATGGTCGGTCGGCTTTGCGCGCTGTACTGCCCCGAGCATACCGAGCAAATGCGTGCCGCGGCGCTGTTGCACGACGTTACAAAGGAGCTGGAACCGGAGATGCAGGAGCGATTGTGTCGGACTTATGGGCTGACCGTTACGGTGCAGGACCGTTTGGCTCCCAAAACCTACCACGCACGAACTGCCGCAGCTTGTATTCCGAGCGAATTTTCGCAGTTTGACGATCCGATCATTGTCAACGCCGTGCGTTGGCATACCACCGGACACGCGGGGATGACGCTGACCGAAAAGCTATTGTATCTGGCGGATTATATCGACGATTCCCGCACGTTTCAAAATTGTGTGATATTGCGGCGCTATTTTTGGGGGGCACATCCGGAAGAGATGGATGCCGCCGCGCGGGATGCGCTTTTGCGGGAGACGCTGATCCTTTCCTACGACATGACCGTACGGGATTTGCTGGAGGAAGGCAAGCCGATTGCCGATGACACTGTGCAGGCTCGTAATGAGCTATTGCTGGAGGCGGCAGAAGCCGATCAATAAAGTCGGCAGGGTTTTGTTTCGTACATATTCATGCTTGTGAGGTGTCGGAATGAAACGGTTTTCGCGTTTGCTTACCGTCGGATTGGCGGTATTGATCATAGTATCTTTCACATTTTCCACGGTGGTTGGAACCGATCTGCGTGCGATCGACGCAGATGTACAAGGGGGAGATCGCATCACACGGTTTTTACTGTTGGGATGTGACCGTTCCTCAAAGCTGACCGATACGATTCTTTTGGTCACGTTGAACGAAACGGCACGGCAGGCGCATATTTTGCAGATTCCGCGCGATACCTACGCCGAGTATACCGATCGGGATTACAAAAAGCTCAACGGTGCGATGAACGTGCTCGGTGAGCGCGGTGTCAAGCAGTTTTTATCCGAGGCGTTGGGGGTACCGATTCATTATTTCGTGATTTTAAAGCTGGATTTTTTTGAAGATCTGGTGGATGCGATCGGCGGTGTGGATCTGGTGATCCCGCAGGATATGGACTATGAGGATCCGGCACAGGGGCTGAAAATTCATCTGTCGGCGGGGACGGCGCACCTGAACGGGGATGCGGCGGAGCAGTTTGTACGGTTCCGATCCGGATACGTCAATGCCGATCTTGGCAGATTGGATGCGCAAAAGCTCTTTTTAAAAGCGTTCGCCGAGCAATGCAAGTCCTTGAGTGTGTCGCAGATCCTGCGCGTGACTACGCTGGCGCTGACGGGGGTACAGACCGATATCGGTCTGCCGGAGGCGATCCGTATTGTTGGTGTGTTGCGCGAATGCGATACCGAAAATCTCCCCATGGCAACGCTTGCAGGTCAGGCGGCGAAGGGGAAGAGCGGCGCGTGGTATTACTGCCTCAACCGAGAGGGCGCGTGCCGTATGATCAACGAATATCTTCTTCCGCCCGTTCCGATGGACTTGGCGGAGTTTGATCCGAACGGAATTTTTGACCGTGCGGAATATCTTGAATTTCACCGTATCTATCAGGCTCCCGAGTCTGCTTTGCCGGTGGAATGAGTCTACAAAGAAAGGAATCATCAAAAAATGGATGAAACAATGCAACAACAGCTTCATATGCTGAACGATGCAACCCCCGAAGAGCTTGCAAAGGCGATTTTTGACATTCTGGACGCCAAAAAGGCACACAAGCTCAAGGTTTTGCGTGTGCAGGACCAAACGGTGATCACGGATTATTTTGTGATTTGCACCGGTAATTCCAGCACGCAGGTAAAATCACTTGGCGGAGAGCTGGAATATAAGCTTGGATTGCGCGGTGTGGATCCCGCACATTACGAAGGGCGTGACAGTGGCGGATGGGTCGTGCTGGATTACAGCTCGGTGATCGTTCACATTTTCAGCCGTGAATTGCGCGATTTTTATCAGTTGGAAAAGCTCTACGGCGACGCGGAGGAAATACATTTTGAAGGCATTGATAGCGAGGAAGCATCCGCTGATGCCGAGGAGGAACAGGAATGAAATACGATTTTAAACAAGTAGAACCCAAGTGGCAAAAAAAGTGGGAAGAGGCAGAGGCATTCCGTGCCGTTGACAACAGCCCCAAGCCCAAGTATTACACGCTGGTGGAATTTCCGTATCCCAGCGGCGCCGGAATGCACGTTGGTCACATCAAGGCCTATTCGGGTCTTGAGGTCGTCTCCCGCAAGAGAAGAATGCAGGGCTATAACGTATTGTTCCCGATCGGATTTGACGCATACGGTCTGCCCACCGAAAACTACGCCATCAAAACCGGAATGCATCCGCGTGCGGTAACCGACCGCAACATCGAAAAGTTTACATCTCAGCTCAAGCGTGTGGGCTTTTCGTTTGATTGGTCGCGCGTGGTGGATACCACCGAAGAGGATTACTATCGCTGGACGCAGTGGATCTTTTTGAAGATGTTCGAAAAGGGACTGGTGTTCCGCGATACCGCACTGGTCAACTATTGCCCCAGCTGTAAGGTGGTTTTGTCCAACGAGGACTCGCAGGGCGGAAAGTGCGACATTTGCCACAGCGACATCGTGCAAAAATCCAAAGCCGTTTGGTACTTGCGCATCACCGAGTATGCAGATAAGCTGTTGCAGGGCTTGGACGAGGTAGATTATCTGCCCAACGTCAAGCAGCAGCAGATCAACTGGATCGGCAAATCTACGGGCGCGTTTGTTAATTTTAGCCTGAAGGAGATCGATGAAAAGCTCCGCATCTATACCACCCGTCCGGATACGCTCTTTGGTGTGACCTTTATGGTCATTGCTCCCGAGCATCCCATTATTGAAGCCAACCGGGACCGGATTGCCAATATCGATGCTTTAGACGCTTATAAGGAAGAGTGCGCAAAAAAGACCGAGTTTGAGCGTACGCAGTTGGTGAAGGACAAGACCGGTGTACGGATTGAGGGCCTGACCGCCGTGAACCCGGTTTCCGGAAAGGAAATTCCAATCTATATTTCGGACTACGTTATGATGGGCTACGGAACCGGTGCGATCATGGCGGTTCCTGCGCATGACGAGCGTGACTGGGCGTTTGCCAAAAAGTTTGGGATTGACATCGTTGAGGTCATCAAGGGCGGTGATATTGCCGCAGGTGCGTATACCGGAGACGGTGAAATGGTCAATTCCGGTTTCCTCAACGGCTTGACCAACAAAAAGGATTCGATTGCACGCATGATTGAGCACCTGACCGAGCAGGGAATCGGTGAGATGGGCGTGCAGTACAAAATGAAGGATTGGGCGTTTAACCGCCAGAGATATTGGGGCGAGCCGATTCCGATCGTGCATTGTCCTGCTTGCGGGATTGTTCCGGTTCCGTACAATGAGCTCCCGTTGAAGCTGCCGAACGTGAAAAACTTTGAGCCGGGTGAGGGAGGGGAGAGCCCCTTGGCAAAGATTGATTCCTTTGTCAACTGCAAGTGCCCGAAATGCGGCGGTGACGCCAAGCGTGAAACCGATACCATGCCGCAGTGGGCAGGCTCGTCCTGGTATTTCCTGCGTTATATTGACCCACACAACAACGAGGCTTTTGCCGACCGCGAAAAGCTGAACTATTGGTTGCCCGTGGATTGGTACAACGGCGGTATGGAGCACGTGACCCGTCACATGATCTACTCCCGTTTTTGGCACAAGTTCCTGTATGATCTTGGTGAGGTGCCTGTTTCCGAGCCTTATGCAAAGCGTACCGCGCAGGGATTGATCTTGGGGCCCGACGGCGAAAAGATGTCGAAATCGAAGGGAAACGTGGTAGACCCCAACGACGTTGTGGACGTGTTTGGTGCAGATGTTTTGCGTACGTACGTGCTCTTTATGGGTGACTACGGAAGTGCGGCGCCTTGGAACGAAAGCTCCATGAAGGGGTGCAAGCGCTTTTTGGAGCGCATTGCAGACCTGACCGATTTGGTCAGCGGCTCCGGTGTGACGCCCAAGCTGGAATCCGCAATCCACAAAACCGTGAAAAAGGTCTCTTTGGATATCGAGGAGATGAAATTCAACACGGCGATTGCTTCCATGATGGCTTTGCTCAACGAGATTTATGACGTTGGATCGATCACCAAGGAGGAGCTGATGACGCTTGTGCGCCTGATTTGTCCTTTTGCACCGCACCTTGCTGAGGAGCTTTGGGAAAATCTTGGCGGGGAAGGTTTGTGCTCGCTTGCCGCATGGCCCGAATGGGACGAGGCGAAAACCGTGGACAGCACCGTGGAGGTTGCCGTACAGATCAACGGTAAGCTCCGTGCAACCATTCAACTGCCGTTCAATGCGCCGAAGGAAGAGGCGATTGCCGCCGCAAAGGCAGATGCGAAAATCGCGCCGTTGGTGGAGGGAAAGACCGTGATCAAGGAGATCAGCATTCCCAATAAGATCATCAACATTGTTGTCAAATGAAATATCAGATTGTGATTCTGTCCGATGATGCGGTATTTGCCCGTATGTTGGAGCTGGAATTTCAAATGCTTGATCTTTCCGTTTTTGTAGCGGACACGCCGGATGCGGAGATTGAGGCAGACGTGATCCTATTGGATTTGGACAGTGTTCTGCCTCCTCCGCCCGACCGATATACGCGCATGATCGGCTTTACACGCAATTTTGCAATATCGGCATTGGATTCCAATCGGCAATGCTCGATGATCCTGCACCGTCCGTTTGAGCTTCGGCTCCTGCGGCAGGAGGTTCTGGCGTGGTTGCCGGGAATTGCCGGGGGAGCGGAAGCACAACCGAAGCGGGAACGCGCGCGCCTCTCTCTTTCAGTGGATCGGGAAACGTGCGCGTTGCTTTGTTGTGAGAATCGGATTTTATTGACGCAAACCGAATTTTGTGTGATGGAATGCCTGCTTGCCAATCGCGGGGAAGTTGTGTCGCGCGAAACGATTTCTGCGGCGATTGGGGAATCGGCGACGAACAAGACCGACGTTTACGTTTGCTTTTTGCGCCGTAAGCTGGAAAAGGTGACCGATCAGGCAATCATCCTTACCGTGCGCGGAAAGGGATATCGGTTGAAATAACAAAAAGAGATGCTATTGCGGCATCTCTTATTGGAATAGGAGAAATGATGTCAGAAAGCTATTACAAGCCATGCCCGGAGCTTGACAGGTGCAACGAGCTGATTGAACAATATTTTCATACACAGCAATACTCCAAATGCTTTGAGGGGCATTTGGCGCTTGCCGAACATGGATATCCGCTTGCAGAATGTCAGGTCGGATATTTTTACTATGACGGTTTGGGTGTGGAAAAGGACTTTGAAAAGGCAGTTTGCTGGACGCGCCGAGCCGCCGATCACGGTGACCGTGACGGTCAATGCAATCTTGCTTGGTTCTATGAAGATGCTATCGGTGTAGAACGTGATATGGAGCAAGCAATCTTTTGGTATCGAAAGGCTGCCTTGCAGGATCACGATTTGGCTATTGAGAAATGCAAGGAGCTTGGTATTGATCTGAATGCTCCGAGCTTAGACCGTGAAGCGATACGCAAAGATCTTAAATGTAGAGTTTTTCCGCTTGGATACCTTGAAAGATACAAGTACACGGTGATCTGTACCTCTTACCAAGGCAAATGGATTTTGTCAAAGCACAAAAAGCGCAACACTTGGGAAACGCAGGGCGGTCATATTGAAGATGGTGAAACTCCGCTTGAATGTGCGAAGCGTGAGCTTTTTGAGGAAAGCGGCATCAAGGATGCAGACATCTATCCCGTCTGCGACTATTGGGGATTCAATCGTCAAGCCTGCTCAAACGGAATGGTTTTCTTGGCTGTAGTTCACTCACTTGGCGAGCTTCCCGAAAGCGAAATGAAAGAAACAAAGATATTTGACACTCTCCCTGCCGAGCTTACATATCCGCAGACTTCACCGAAGCTGTATGCAGATGCAGAAAAGGTACTAAAAAATCTATAATCGCATGAAGAATGCAAATGCAATAATTCAAGGAGTCTATCTATGAGCGAGATCAAACACGAATCAATCGGCAATATCCCGAAAAGTCATAAATGCGAATACGAGGGATACGAATATTATCGCCGCAAGTTTGTCCCTTTTGGAACTGCCAAGAACTCTTTGGTTAGTGTTTATGAGATCCCTCCGAAGAAAGCGGCATATCCCTATCATTTCCATCACAGCAATGAGGAAACATTCTACATTATCAGCGGTGAAGGAATTTTGAGAACTCCGAATGGTGAGCGCAAAGTTAGCGCGGGAGATCTTTTGTTCTTTCCTACCGGTGCGGAAGGTGCGCACAAGCTGACCAATTCCTCGGAAACAGAAAACCTTGTTTATATCGACTTTGATGTGGTGCATGATGTGGATATTACAATCTATCCCGACTCTGAAAAAATCGGGGTGTGGGGGATGGGCATTAATAAGCTCTATCCGCAGGCAAACGATGTGGACTACTACGACGGAGAATAAGGCAATGGACGAAAAGCTACTTGGCAAATGCGGCTTTTACTGCGGTGCTTGTCCTACATACATAAAAGGCGGTTGCCTTGGTTGTGAAGAAGAACACGCTACGGGAGATTGCTTTACCCGTGATTGTGTGAAAGAAAAGAAACTGAATTTTTGCGGAGAGT
>JAFTLZ010000133.1 GCA_017452665.1 Clostridia bacterium | reverse complement strand
TGGAAATCTGGAACAACGTGTTCTCGCAGTTCAACAACATGGGCGACGGCACATATACCGAGCTGTCTCAAAAGAACATAGATACCGGGATGGGACTGGAGCTTCTTGAATGCGTGATGCAGGGCTTGGACAATATGTTTGAAGTCGACACCATCCGCAAGGTGTTGGACACCGTTTGCACCATCGCTGGCAAGGAGTACGGCAAGGATAAAAATACCGACATTTCCATCCGCGTCGTCACCGACCATATCCGTTCAGCAACCTTTATGATCTCGGACGGCGTGATCCCCTCCAACGAGGGACGCGGATACGTTCTGCGCCGCATTTTGCGCCGCGCCTGCCGTCACGGAAAGTTGCTTGGCATCAACCGCTCCTTCCTCCCCGAGCTTGGCGTGGTTGCCATTGGCGAATCTGAGGGAGCTTACCCCGAGCTTGCCGAAAAGAAGGATTATATCCTGAAGGTCATTGCCATGGAGGAGGAGCGTTTTGATGCCACCATCGACGCAGGGCTCTCCATCCTCTCCAACCTTGTACGCCGCGCACTCACCGACGGTGAGCACACCATTTCGGGTGAGGAAGTGTTCAAGCTGTACGATACCTTCGGCTTCCCCATTGACCTGACGCGCGAGATTGCCGAAGAAAATCACCTGCACATTGACGAAGAATCCTTCAACCTGCTGATGAAACAGCAAAGAGAACGTGCAAGAAATGCGCGTGCAAACATCTCCGGCTGGAGCGATTCCTCCAAAACCCTTCTGGCACAGCTTCCCAAAACCGAATTCGTCGGCTACGGATGCACCGAAACCAACGATGCCAAGGTCATTGCCATCATCGTGGACGATCAACCCGTGGATATGGTCAACGAGGGCTGTTGCACGCTGATTCTGGACAAGACTCCCTTCTACGGCGAGGGAGGCGGTCAGGTAGGTGACACCGGAACAATTTACGATCACGACACCATGATCAGCGTCACCGACACCAAAAAGTCGGACGGCGTTTATATCCACCTGTGCACCATCGTCAATGGCGACGTTAAGGTGGGCGATACGATTCGCGCCGAGGTGGATCATATGAGACGCCTTGCCATCATGCGCAACCACTCCGCTTGCCATCTGTTACAGGCAGCGCTCCGCAAGGTGCTGGGCACACACGTAGAGCAGGCAGGCTCATACGTTGATAACGAGCACGTCCGCTTTGACTTCACGCACTTCTCTGCTCTGACACCGGAAGAATTGAGCCAGGTGGAAAACTTGGTCAATGCGCATATTCTGCTCGGACTTCCGATCGACACGGTGGAAACCGACATCGAAACCGCGAAAAAGAACGGTGCTATGGCACTGTTTGGCGAAAAGTACGGTTCGGTTGTTCGCATGGTCAAAATGGGCAACTTCTCTACCGAGCTTTGCGGAGGTACGCATATGGACAACACCGCTAAGCTTGGCTTGTTCAAAATCACGTCCGAGGCATCCGTTTCTGCGGGTGTCAGAAGAATTGAAGGCATCACGGGACTTGGCATCATGCGCTTTATCGGCGAGACCGAAAATCTGATCTCTGAGACAGCAAAGGAAATGAAGGTACAAAAAACCGCAGATCTTGCCAAGCGCGCAGCACAGCTGCAGAGCGAGATCGCTGCGATGAAGAAGGAGATCGAATCGCTCAACGCCAAGATCGCAGCTTCTAAGCTGGACGACATCCTGGCGGGAGCTGTAACCGTCGGCTCGGTTCGTCTGATTGCCACAGACCTTGGTGCAATGCAGGCAGATGCGGCACGTTCCTTGGCAGACGAGCTGAAGGCACGCTACGCAGATCTGGTTGCAATTCTTGCCATCTGCCCCGACGGAAAGCTCAACTTCCTCTCGGTAGCAGGAAAGGATGCTGTTGCGGCAGGCGCACATGCAGGCAAGCTGGTGGGAGCGGTTGCTGCAGTGACCGGCGGTAAGGGAGGCGGACGTCCCGACAACGCCATGGCAGGCGGGCGTGACGCTGCAAAGATTGCAGAAGCACTGGCAAGCGCCCAGGACGCTTTGATCGGTATGCTGAAATGATCTCCGATAAAAATCGGTGAAAGTTTTCAAAAACCATTGACATTTCAATGTATTTCTGCTATAATATTGTCTGTGAAGTTCAAAAAAAGAACACACAATAATCACATTCAAAGGAGAAACACACTATGAAAAACGTTATCAAACTGATCGCTCTGTCTCTGGTACTGGTGATGACCATGGCTATCTTCGCATCCTGCGGCGATAAGTCCGGCGCAATCAAGACCGCTTTTGAGAACGAAGGCTACACCGTGACTACCTCCTCCTATGAGGATCTCAGCAGCACCGCTAAGGGAATCATCGAAACGATTCTGGATGCTGATGACGAGCAGATCGAAGAATTGAACAAATACGAAATCATCGTATGCAACAAAGGACTCAGCCTTGCACTTGTAATCAAGTTCCCCAGCACCGGCGATCTGGAAAGCTTCCTGACCACCGAGGATAAAGACGGCAACAAAAACACTGATCTGTATGAAGACCTCAAGGAAGACGGCGCTGTAAACGGCAACTGCTTGATCTTGACTCTGAGCTCCTCCGCAATAGATATTTTCAAGAACGCATAATCAATCACATAACAACAAAAAATCCACTCGCGTGCGAGTGGATTTTTTGTTGTTCTTTTTATTCTGCCCAAGTGCTGATGGGCTTCACGTCATAAAGCTTTTGGTTCACCGTTTCCCCTTCGGCAAGCAGACGGCAGGCAACGCTCAAGCGCACGCGCTCCTTCACAGCCGCACGAATATACAAACGGGTCAAGCCGTAATTTTCCAGCGTCTCGGTTTCAAAACGGGCTTGTCCCAAGCCGCCCAGCTTACAAAGAAGCGTCTTGCCGTTCTTTTCCAGCTTGGCAACCTTTCCGCCACCGCAAAGCGTAACAGCCGCAGGCGTGTAAACCGTCCAGAGAACGGTACCGGGAGACGTAAGCACCAGCTCGTCCTGCACGACCACCGTGCTTCTGTTTTCGGTCAGCATCACACCGCGCTTGCCGCGTACGATCGCCTTGTTGGTAGAGGTCATATCCACCACGGCATAGGCTCGGTCGGGCGCGCCCCGCATCTCGGTCAGTTTTGCAACCGCGCCGGGATTCTGATCGGGAGCAGGCTCTGCCACGGGATTGATTACAACCGTGTTCTGCCCTGTCGCACGGCGACGCATCATTACGGGTAGCTGTGTCATTCCGCCGGTCTCGGCAAAAAAGCGCTCGCCGCCGCAATCCAGAATGATGCTTCCGGCATCCAGGTCGCCGTTCACCTCACGGTTCGAGCCACCGTGCAGACCTACAAAAATATCCTCGCGGCTCCAGCCAGAACGCATTACGGCAAGTCCAGCCTTGCGGTAAACTGCATCCAAAGGCAAACGGGGAGCAAGCGAATCGTCCACCGGCGTATAGAACACAATGTCAAACGGGTGTACCTGCTTTTGCCCGGACAGCAGCTGCTGACGGCGCATCCACGCAGTCATCGGATCCTCCATCTGAGAGGAAAGCCAGAACATCATTGACGTATCCGCAGGAACGGCGGCGCTGTTGTGATAGTTCCAGACGCCGTTTGCAGTTTCGGTGCAAATCGGGAAATATGCCGTTGCCATAAATCCGGGAGCCGAGAGCAAACCGTAATCGTCACCGCAAGCCTTTTGCAGCATAGCGATCATCAGCGACAGCGCGCGGAAGCTCTTTTCCCATGCGGCAACGCCCTCGGCATATCCGCCGTCGGGTGCATAGGACGCAAAGCAAGGCTCCACGTTGCGCAAAATGCGGTTTGCCAATTTCAGCGCGGTTTCGGGATAAATATCCGCCAGTGCCAGCGTCATGGCAAGCATACCCGCATTTACGGTTGCCGCCGCAGTTCCACCGGGAATCCACATTCTACGTTTTCCGTCGTAAGCCTCCAGACCGACGCGCATTCCGTTGCGCAGCATTGCACGCTCCACAATCGCCTTGCGCGCCTCGCTCCATACGTGGTGACACCAGTCATAGCAAATTGCCATGGCAAGGGAGACCGTTCCCACGCAGGACATCAGCTGGGAGTTCCAATCCTTAAACTCGCCCAGCGCCTCACATTCGGCGGCGGCGCGCTCGGAGTATTTCTTATCCCCCGTCACACGGTAAAGCGTAGACCATGCCAAAATCCGATCTGCCGAATCGTTCAGATCATCGGTCAGCTGTTGCTCATCCCGCGGGAGTGCGGCAAGAATCGGGCGTGCCCCGAACACCGCCGAATCGGTGCCGTATTGCTCGCGCAAAGCACGCACGTACTCCTTCAGGTTCGGCTCCTCCTTCGCGGTACGGCGCAGCTGCATCAACTCTTCATAGGTCAAAAGCAATCTTCCGCGCGTCGGATTTGGGAAGCGGCGGCGCAGATCGTTCAAAATCCGCTCTCCGTCAGGACGCAGGAAGGTCATATCCGCCATGAGCTGCCAGATAATCTGCTCATCTCGCGTACTCTGAAAAATTCCGCGGCGGTTGGAGAGCACGATTAGCCCCATCGAGTCGGTAAAAATCTGTCTCCAACGGAAGAATTCCCGCACAAAATCCGCCGGGAAGAAGAGCGTTCCCCCTTTGGTCTGCGGAAAGAATCCAAGCTTTTCGCTCTCTCCGTCCACAATCATGCAATCGGAATCGGCAGAAAAAGCGTATTTCTTGCGGCGGTAAGTAAAGGAAAGCGTCAGCGCACGGTTGTCCACCACGGCAGAGTGTGCAATTCCCGCCGCCACGGGCGCCATCGGAAGCCACAGCACACCGTCTGCCTCATAAGGCTTTGCCTCGGCACCGTCCAACGAGTTTGCAATGCGCTTGCGGTCTACGATCGAAAAATTACCGGTCTTGGAGAACAGCGCCGCCCCCTTCAATTCGGGCATCTTAGTATAAAGCGGAGCCACAAAATTCTCGTACACATACATACTGTCGATATAAAGCGTGGTCTGCGCGCGGTTGGTCTGCCCTCCCACGGCGCAATCCAGCGTAATACTGCCAATCTTGTTCCATCCTGCAGGCTGACGCACGCCGTGCAAAAACGGCAATTCAATGCGATAATCGTTCCAGCCGTCGCGCATGATGCTCAGTGTGCAATCGTAGCCGTTTTTGCCGTCACCGTCGTTGCTGTTATCAAACATCAAGTGAAAGGTTCCGCCCACGCCGTTCACAGCGTATACGGAAAAGGTCAGATACCGAAATCCGGACAGATCCGAATCCCCCATCGGAATACACACCCGCGCAAGCTTACCAAACCGCCACGCCGCCGTCATATGCGCACTCTTTTTGTGTGCCAGGTCGGGCGTCATTCCGGTGCTTTCAATCAAATCGTACTGATTCATATCCAAAAGACACCGCGGCTCGCTCGTTTCGTAAACTTCAATCATGCTTCTCAAATTCTTTTTCATACATCTATCCTCTCTTCCGATGGGAATGGGAGCGCACCCGCATCCCCGATTATTTCTCTTTTTCAGTATACCATAAAAAAGCCGGAAAGTCAATTCCGGCTTTGCTTTTTTTGAAAGAATTTTGCGATATTTTTTACACCTCGGGCATTTTTCATTCGCCAAACAGTGCAAACAAATAGTTTTCGATCAGCCTTGCCTCTTTGCGGTAGCCCTTGACTCCAAGATGAATCACATCGGTGATCTTCTCTTCCCCCAAGGCGGCAGGCGTACTGCGTACGCGATCGTTCCATCCGTCGATGCAAAGGTAGTTGGGAAGCAGATAAACTCCGGCATCCTCCTTGCCCGCAAACGCCGACGTCAAATATGTATCATAGCGGAACTGGCGGCTGCGGATCGAACCGACGTTGGTATTTCCCGTGGTGGTAAGATAGTAGCCGTCCGCGGGAGAGAGATATTCGGTCATCACAAAAATCGAAATCGTAATCCCCTTATTTTTTGCGTAGAGCTGAATCGACTCTACCATCTTGCCAATGTTTGCCACCGATTCCTCGGAGAACGAATCGTTCGCTCCCAGATTGATCACCACAAAATCCAGCGGCGAATCGGGATAATTTTGTGCCATGTAGTAAGAAAAGTCAAAGGTACCTGTGCTCGGATTGTAAAACGCATTGGTACGGCTCCCATAGGAGGCATCGTTGAGATAATTCGATGTTTTCCAGCCGGGACGCCCCTCGTGCGGAACCTGATCCCCGGGAGATTTCAGCGTTCCCAAAAACGTTAGATTGGGCATATCTGCGTGCAGGGTATTGACCAGCGTACCGTCCGAAATGCGGCTGTCTCCGATCAAAAGTCCGGTCAGCGAAAGCGACTTTTGCGGTTCCACGACCGTTACCGCCACCGTTTGCTCGTAAACGGTCTGCCATTCGCCGCCTGCCTGCACCTCCAAGCGGAAGGTCAGCGTTGCAGAACCGACCTTGGTGGGATAGATGCCAAAGGACTCGGTTCCGTTATAAACTTTTTCTGCCGAACCGCTGTAGGCGTAATGCACCCGCATCCCGTCCGGTAAATACGGAACGATCTCGTCGGTGATAAACCAGAACGCCTCGCTCTTGTCGGTGTCCACCGTGCCGGATTCGTTCAGCGTTGCCAGACGGATCACAACGCTTGCAGGCAAATGCACCTCCGGAATTTCTCCCGCATACGCCTCGGCATATTTCACGGTTAGATAATCTCCGTTGGCATAGCAAACGACCTCTTCCCCGTTCTCGTTATACCAGACCAGGCGCGACCATCCCAGCTCCTCACTGTGCCCGATGCGCAACAAATCGGTTCCGACAGGCACGTTGGTAATATCGGGATAGGATGCGTTCGGCCCGGTGCGCAAATTCAAACTGTAGCAGTTGGAGACCGTAACGATCTCAAACAGCGGCGTAAAACCGTCATCATCCGGTGGCTCGCTCAAGGAGCCGTCTCCGACAACGCCTGCATTGAGAATCACCCCGTTGGTCAGGCGCACCATCAGCGCTCCGTCGGTACTGATCCATACGTCGCTCACGCCCACACCGTTCTGCCCGTCCTTGCCGTTGGCACCGTCTTTTCCGTTCGTGCCGTCGGTACCGGGATCGCCCTTGATTGCCAAGGAGACCAGCCAATCGTGCAAGCTCCCCTCAAAGCCGTCCTCCACGGCAAGCTCGTAAGCGCTTTTTCCATCGTTTCCATCCGCGCCGTCCTTGCCGTTCGCGCCGTTCAAGCCTTCCAAAATCCAAATTCCGCCGTTGATCGCGTTGTAGATCAAAACGCCAAGAATCAGCAGCAAAACCACCAAAATCGCAATGGATAATCCTTTTTTCATAATTCTCCTTCCATCAGCTGCGGTTCACCGCCGCAACAAAGCGCAAAAACGCCTCTCTGCCATCCGGTGTGCAGGAATAAATCCCCGCATCCTCCAAAACGCCTTCAAAGGTCTTTCCAATCTCATGCTGCAAAATTTCCTGCACGTTTTCGGCAGTAAAGTGATAACAGTCGGCAAACGCTTTCACCCACACGGCGTGCTTGGCAATACTCTCGCAGGAGGCGATCTCCTTCCCCTCTACCAAATACTCTGCTAAAAGCGCCATTTCCTCCTTCAGGCGTGCGGGCAAAACGGCAAGGCCCATCACTTCAATCAAGCCGATATTCTCTTTTTTGATGTTATGCTTATCCGCGTGCGGATGGAACACTCCCAACGGGTGCTCGTCGCTAGTCAGGTTGTTGCGCAGGACCAGGTCAATCTCATAGTCCTCCCCGCGGCGGCGCGCAATGGGAGTGACTGTATTGTGCGGCTCTCCGTCGGTTTCGGCAAACACCGTGGCAGAGGCATCGGTATAGGTACGCCACACCTGCAAAATGCGGTCGGAAAGCTCAATCAACGCCTCGCGGTCGGCAGAGCGCAAACGGATCACCGACATCGGCCAATGCACGATACCTGCCTGCACCTGATCAAACCCGTCAAAATGTAACTCACGCTCAATCCCAGCGCGCTCCATGGCAAAGGTGTAATGCCCGCCCTGCATATGGTCGTGCGTCAGAATCGAACCGCCCACGATGGGAAGATCGGCATTGGAGCCAAGCATATAGTGCGGAAAGAGCGTTACAAAATCCATCTGCTTGACAAAGGTGGAGCGGTCGATCTTCATCGGCGTATGCTCTGCCGAGAGCACGATGCAATGCTCGTTGTAGTAAACGTAGGGCGAATATTGCAAAAACCAATTCTGCCCTGCAATGCTCATGGGGATCAAGCGGTGCGATTGCCGCGCCGCCTGAGACATACTGCCGGCAAAGCCCTCGTTCTCACGGCAAAGCGCACATTTGGGGTATCCCGTCTGCTTTTGCCGCTTGGCGGCGGCAATCGCCTTTGGATCCTTTTCAGGCTTGGAAAGATTGATGGTAATATCCAGCTTTCCGTACTTGCCCTCATAGACCCATTTCATGTCCTTTTTGATACGGTATGTACGAATATAATCCGAATCGCATGCCAAGCGGTAGTAATAGTCGGTCGCCTTTTGCGGCGATTCCGCATAAAGCTGATTGAATTTGCGTATCACCTCGCTGGGTCTTGGCGTCAGGATCCCCATCAGCTTCGTGTCAAACAGATCCCGTCCCGTTACACCGCGGTCGGGTATGATCTTGTTTTCAATCGCATAATCGCAAATTGCGCCCAGAATCTCCTCCAGGGGCAAGCTTGCATCCGGCGCCTCGCTCGGCTCAAACGCCGATACCTTCAGCTCCTCCGCCAAGCGGTTGCAGTAAAAAACGCGATCCTCCTCGCCGATCAGTTCCCGCCGAACGGCATACTCTACCAGATTTGAAATCAGGTTACATACGTTGGTTTCCATACTTTTGCTCCAAAAAATCAAATAAATCGTTCTTACCCTTTATTATACCATGCCCTCCTTTTTTTGTAAATGGTAAAAAGTAATTTTTTCAAAAAAACGCCGCTTTGAAGCAACATTTTCGTGCATAGAAAATTTTTTGTCAAAATCGCAAAGACCTCTTGCTATTTTTTGCCGCATGTGCTATAATGTGCGGGAAATACATTGTAAAAAGGACGCACTATGAACACAACATTCAAACGGCTGAAATACG
>JAFTLZ010000132.1 GCA_017452665.1 Clostridia bacterium | reverse complement strand
CCTGTAAATCCAAGACCTTCCTCGGTGGTCGCCTTGACACTGATTTGATCCGCGGCAACACCAAGGCTTTCGGCAATATTTTTGCGCATTGTCGGGATATGAGGCGCCAGCTTGGGGGCTTGCGCCAACACCGTGGCGTCAATATTTCCAATCTGCCAGCCGTGAGCCCGAATCAATTCTGCCACCGCCTCCAACAGCTTTCTGCTGTCGGCTCCGGCGTATTTGGGATCGCTGTCCGGAAAGTGCTTTCCGATGTCCCCCAGTGCAAGGGAACCGAGCATTGCGTCTGCGATCGCGTGCAATAAGACGTCTGCATCCGAATGTCCCAGCAACCCCGTTTCATGCGGGATTCGGACACCGCCCAGAATCAAGGGGCGGTCTGGAACCAAACGGTGCACGTCATAGCCGTGACCGATGCGGATATTCGGGATCATTTTTTGTAACCCCGATAGTTCAGAATTGCGGTTGCTAAGGGAATATCCTCAAGCGTTGTGATCTTAATATTGGATCTTCCGCACTCCACAAGGCGCACCTGATAGCCAAGGTGCTCCACAAGGGATGCGTCATCCGTTACGGCAAAGTTGTCCTGCTCCGCCTTGATCAGTGCCGCCTGATAGAGCGAGGTATGGAATACCTGCGGTGTTTGTACCTGCCACAGTCCGGTGCGGTCCACCGTTTCCTGAACGATTCCAAGCACTGTGGCGCGTTTGACGGTATCGCTGAGCAGATGTGCGGCACACGCAGCCTTATGGCGGTATGCCATCATGCAGACTTTTGCAATTTGCTGTGGGGTAGTCAGACAACGGGCTCCGTCAGCAATGGCAACGTATTTGACGTGTGCGCCGAGCTTATTGACGCCGCGTTTTGCAGACTCCTGGCGCGTTGCGCCACCCACGACCAGCTGTGTCAGCTTTTTGATGCCGTAGGCTTTTGCCATGGAATACACTTCTTCAAAATCTTCTTTGCGGGTCACCACCACGATCTCGCGGATCAAGGGGCACTGCTGATACGCCATCATCGTGTACGCAAGCGCGGGAACACCGTTGATGCGGTGCAGCTGCTTGTTGATTGCTTTTCCCATACGGGTAGAGCTGCCTGCGGCAAGGATGACCGCCGCGGTGTAAGTGTTGGGAAGCCATTCGTAAAGTGATTCGGCAATTTTGAATATTTTGCTCATAGACAGGAGCCTTCCTTTCTTCGGGCTGTGACGGTGCGTCAATCAGCCGTTTTTCATTTCTTCCGTTTCGATTGCGGTAATCATATCCACGCGGCGCTGGTGTTTTCCACCCTCGAAATCCGCATCAATAAAATTGTCAACCAGATCCAGCGCAAGTCCCATACCGACCACGCGCTCGCCAAAGCACAAAATGTTTGCATCGTTGTGGGTGCGTGTCAAGCGTGCGCTGAAGGTATCGGAGCACGCTGCAGCGCGAATTCCGCGGTGTTTGTTTGCCGCCATTGACATACCGATGCCGGTTCCGCAAATCAGAATTCCAAGCTCGGTGACACCGTCTTGAATGTTTTTACAAACTGCGTGCGCAATGGCAGGGTAATCACAGCTTGCCGTGGAATGGGTGCCGACGTCGATTGGCTCGATGCCGCGTTCCTTCAAATGCTCGATCACCTTACATTTCAGTTCGTATCCGGCGTGATCGCAGCCGATGGTAATTTTGCTGATCTTCATGATGTTTATCTTCCTTAATTGTTAGAGTTTATCGTTCAAGCCGTTGTTTTTCGCGTTCGTTTCGTTCCCGTTCTGCCTGCGAGAGGCGCAGATACGTAGGAGCAAGCTCTGCGTCGGACATGGCTTTTCCTTCTGCAAACAGTCGCCGTGCAACCTGTGCAACCGAATAAGCATTCTGGTCGCGTAGCGCATAGGGGACGGAAAGAATCGGGTGCGTCAAAAGCGGTGCGGTGATGTCGTAGCCGTCTCCGCATAAGCGGATTGCCTCGTCATAGGCGGAAAGCTGTTCATCCAGCTCGGCAATGGCAATGGCGCTGTCTGGCATCAGACGTGTCAAGGCTCCGTTCTCACAACGGAAGAGCGCCGTGTATACCTGCTTTCGGCGGGCGTTCATCACGGGGCAGATCAAGCCGTCGGTTCCGATCAGATTGTACGCCAACGCCTCCAGCGTGGAGACTCCGATACAAGGCTTGGCGGTTCCAAATGCCAACCCCTTTACGGTTGCGGCACCGATGCGAACGCCGGTAAACGAGCCGGGACCCTCGGAGATTGCGAACAGATCAATGTCGTCGGTTGTCAGATTCAACTGACGCAACAAAAATTCGACGGTCGGCAACAGCGTTTCGCTGTGTGTGTTGCCATTGTTCAAGTTACAGCAAGCCAAACACTTGTCATCCTCGCAGATCGCAACGGATGCCACCTGCGCGGTACTGTCTAAGGCAAGAATGATCATACGCAATCCTCCATGATATGTTCCAGTACGATCTCGCGGCTGTCAAGCTGTGCAGGATCGTTTTTTTGGATGGTTACCCGAACGTACGCTTCGGGAAGTGCGTAAGGGATCTTTTCACTCCATTCCACAAGGCAGATGCCGCAGCGGGACAGGTAATCATCAAAGCCGATAGAGATCAGATCTTCCTCACTGTCTACGCGGTACATATCAAAATGAAAGAGAGAGAGCGGCTTTGCGCGATATTCGTTGACCAGTGCGAACGTAGGAGAGCGCACCGTGCTGTTGGGTGCAACCACCGAAGCAAATCCGCGTACGAAAGCCGTTTTTCCGACGCCGAGATCTCCGTAAAGCGCCACAAAGTGGGGGAGTTTGGAATCGTTCAAGATCTGTTTTGCCAGATTTGCACCGACGGCCTCGGTCTCTTTGACATCGGAGGTATATACAATTTTGTGTTCTGTCACGGGAAAACCTCCGTTTACATCATCTCTTATTATATTAGTATAGCATAATTCGGCGGATTTGTAAAGACCTTTCTGCCGAAATCTTTGCGCGAGCACTTAGTTTTTCTTGTTTTTTTGGTTTTCCTCACGCATTTGAGGGAGCGTTTTGCGGGAACCGTCGGGGTATTCTACCACTGTATGCTCCAGAACACCGGAAAAGCTTGCGCGAAAATCGCGGAGATATTCCTCACGCAGGGCTTTTTGCTCCGTGCGTTCCTCATCGGTCAAGCCTTCTGCCTTGGCTTTTTTTGCCAATGCATTGATGCGTTCGATTTTTTCTTTTTCCATGTCAAAATCTCCTTAATTTGATTCATTCAGCAAAAAGACCGTTCCAATATCCAAAGGGATATCGTCGGTTAAGGGGTACAACTCTTTTCCGTGCTTGCGGCAAAAGGATTCCATACGCGACCATTCGGGATAGGATTCTGCCGAGCCACAAAAATAGATGAGATCTGTTCCGCCGTAGGGGGCAAAGCTTGCACAACCTCCCACAAAACCGTGACCGTAACCGGGTAAACGGATTGTTTGATCCGAAACGGTCAAAACCTCCAATCCGCGCTGACTTGCCACGGAAGCGATGGAAGAGTCTGCCGTGATCAAGGCGTGTTCTCCCACGGGAATGACCGCACATTTTGCATAGCCTTGGCGCACGGGGCAGACTGTATATGCAGGATGCGCGCGCAGCTCGTTGGCACATCCGGTTGGATGGCAAAAGAGAAGTGTGCTGACCGATACCGCATTGAGCAGGATGTCTCCGGGATAAGTTGGCGCATACTCTTGTTCAATCAGTTGAATTGGATGCCGACAGCTGTTGGAAATCTTTTGCAGAAGATCGGGAACAAGTCGGGCATAGCTTTTGGTACAATAAATTGCGCCATCTGCGAAAAAGAGCAGCATATCGGGATGCGACGCTACGGGAGCATCCAAGCACGGGTGCGGCGGCAGACGGAGCACGCTGTGACCGTGGCTGAGGAGGGTGTGCTCGACTTCATCGGGGGTGCGGCAATCCAAAAGTGCCAGCATGACGAGCCTCCTTTCGAACATGAAAATAAAGGGCAGACACCTTTGTGTCTGCCTTACTTTATTTGCACGAGGGCAATCAAGCCTTTTTCATAGTGCGCAGGCAACGAGAACAAACGTAGATTGCTTTGCTGCCTTCCAGCTTAACTTTGCGAATATTGGGCTTCCAGGTTCTGTTGGTCTTGCGGTGAGAGTGAGAAACGTTCTGACCGAATACAACGCCCTTGTTACAGATACAACACTTTGCCATTTTGACACCTCCTAAAACAAGCTCTTTGCCGTTCTGACACAGTACGGCTCTTCGTTTACTTTACAACGCTAATCATTATATCATATATTTTT
>JAFTLZ010000131.1 GCA_017452665.1 Clostridia bacterium | reverse complement strand
CCGTTCTCCTTTGAAAAATGTTGTATCGTTCCCGCATTTGCGGGTAAAATTTTGATGATACCTATTATACAACAATTCACAAATGATGTCAAGTTCAATTTTTGTGGCAGGTTTTGCACAAATTTTTTTCAAAAATACGAAAAAAGATCAAAAAAACTATTGCAAAATCGAACGAAAAGGTGTATAATAAAAATAACTATGTAGCCGGACAAGATTCCCGGCGCAAATCTGACTTTTTGCTTTTTGGAGGTAAATATGGTAGTAGCTGGCGATTTTAAAAACGGCATTACATTTGACGACGGTCAGGGCAACGTCCTGCAGGTTATCGAGTTCCAACACGTTAAGCCCGGTAAGGGTGCGGCTTTCGTTCGTACGAAGCTGAAGAACGTGATTTCCGGTGCGGTGATTGAAAAGACCTTTAACCCCACCGACAAGTTCGAGAATGCATACATTGAAAGAAAAGATATGCAGTATTCTTATGATGACGGTTCTCTGTATCACTTTATGGATACCGAGACCTGGGAAGAGACCCTCATCTCCCACGATATGGTGGATGACAACTTCCGCTTTGTAAAGGAAGAAATGATGTGCAAGATCATTTCCTACAAGGGCAACGTATTCGGCATCGAGCCTCCCACGTTTGTGGAGCTTGAGGTAACCGATACCGATCCCGGCTTTGCGGGCAACACCGCAACCAACACGCTCAAGCCTGCAACCTTGGAGACCGGCGCCGAGATTAAGGTTCCGCTGTTCATCAACGTTGGCGATGTATTGAAGATTGATACCCGTACGGGCGAGTATCTTTCCAGAGCGTAATTTTTTACAACAAAAAGGGGAAGACTTTGTATCCAAGGTTTTCCCCGCTTTTACAAAATATTGAAAGGATGGTGTAGATCATGAATCTGACCGAAAAAACCGCGTACCTCAAAGGACTTGCTGACGGATTGGAGTATGACAAAACGACCAAAGAGGGCAAGATCATTGCCGCACTGCTGGATCTGGTGAACGATATGGCATCCGAGATCGCGGCATTGCAGCAGGATATCGAGGAGATCGACGACGATCTGAACTACCTGGACGAATACGTTGAGGAGTTGGACGACGATCTGCAGGCCGTTGAAGACTTTTTGGACGGTGAGGACGAAGAGGATGACGACGATGACATTTGGAGCGACGAGGAAGATTGGGACGAGGATTGCGACGGCGATTGCGAAAATTGCGACGGCTGTGAGTGCGACAACGAGGATTATTATGAGATCGTATGTCCTTCCTGCGGCGAAACCGTTTGCTTTGACCAGGAGCTGGATCCCGAAAATCTGATCTGCCCTGCGTGCGGCGAAAAATTCGGCTGCATTGTGGATGAGGAGGATTTTCAAAGCCTCTCTGACGAAGAGAAATAATTAAGAAAAAACTGACGGGCGGATGTTGAAAAACATTCGGCCGTCAGTTTTTTTCAAAGTATTCGCTGGGGGTCAATCCGGTGTGCTTTTTAAAAATGCGGGAAAAATAGCTGACATCGCTGAAACCCACCATCATGCAAACGGCGGTGACCGAATAGTTGGAGAGGTTGCGTGCCGACAGCAGCTTTTTTGCCGAGCGGATACGTAGCTCGGTCAGGTATTCGTGCGGCGTTTTGTCGTACTCTTCGCGGAACAGGCGCCGCATATGATCGGGGCAGTAGCCGCTGTTTGCCAGGCAATCGTCCAGTGAAAAGGCGGGATCCTGAAAATGCCGCACGATGCTGTTTGCGATCTCCTCTGCGCGCGGATCGACCTTTTGACGGTTGAGGCGGGAGAGGATCATTTGCTGAACGGATTCCAGCAGCAGATCCGAGATCACGCCGGCGTTCGGCTCCTGCTTGTGGCGAACTAAGTATAAAATATCCAGCAACGAGGTAATGGCGCGGTCGCTGTCCTCGGTCAAAAATGTCGGTTTTGTTTTGTCGAAGGATGGAAATTCCGAAAACTGTACCCACACGTCCCGAAAGCCCGTGTCTGATACCTTGAAGTGCGATACCGACGGCGGGATACACACTACGGTGTTTTCGTCGTACGGAATCCGCTCCCCGTCAAAAACGTAGAAGCCTTTTCCTTCGTAGTTTGCAATGATTTCCCAGGTTTCGTGCGCGTGGGAGGGGTGGCTGACAGTCAACGCACTTTTTCCGGATAACAAAATTTTCAAAAGACAGCCCTCCTGTGATTGAGTGTAGTATCAGTATAGCACAAGCCGTGCAGAAAATCAAGATTTTTTGCATATTTTTATTTGAAAAAATGTCGGAAAAGTCCAAGCGTTTGTCGGAAAAATATCTTGCTTTTCGAAAAGCTTTGGTTTATACTGTAGGCACACCACAAAAGCTCTAAAAATACTGTTACTCACGGAGGCAAAGATGGTATGGTAAGAGATTTGACAAAGGGAAGCCCGACAAAGCTGATCCTCGGCTTTGTGGCGTCTATGCTTGTAGCCAGCATGATGAGTTATGTCTACAATATGACGGACAGCATCATGGTGGGACAGTTCGTCAGCACCGATGCACTTGGCGCCATTAGCGCGGCAAGCCCCTTGAATATGCTTCTTTCCAATCTTTCGGTTACCACCGTATCCGGCTTTTGTATCGTGACGGGGCAGATGTTCGGTGCGGGTGACAAAAAAGGTCTGCGGAATCTTTCCGCCAACGCCCTTTATCTGACCGTTGCCGTAACCGTATTGATCACTGTGATTTCGATCGTCATTTGCCGTCCCGCTTTGGAATGGATGAATACCCCGGTTAGCTTTTTGGATATGGCAACCGAGTATATGAACATTATTTTCTTGGCACGGATATTCAGCTTGGTTTCCACACTTTTCGCGGGACAGCTCCGCGCACTGGGAGACAGTAAGACCTCGCTTTACATCTCGCTGATCAGCGGTTTTGCAAACGTGTGCTTCAACTTTTTGTTTCTTGTGGTCATTCCGCTCGGCGTTGCGGGGGCGGCGTGGGGAACCTTTTGCTCCGCCGCGCTTGGAATGCTGATGTATTTATACATCATGTGGAAAAAGATGGACATTTTGCACTTTGGACGCGAGGATGCCGGGCTGTCTCCGCATTTGATCCGCCGCCTGCTTGCAAACGGGATTCCGCTGGGACTTCAAGCCTCAATCGTTTCTGTTGGCTCAATCATTTTGCAGATTGCGGTAAACGGGCACGGTGAGGACGTGGTAACGGGAATATCCACGGGCGGTAAGCTTTTGAACCTTTTCTGGATCTTCTTCCAAGGCTTTGAGAGCGCGTTGCTCTATTTCAGCGCGCAGAATCTGGGTGCGGGAAAGCCGGAGCGCATTCGCAAGGGCGTCAAGAGCACACTGCTGATCAATCTTGGTATCGGCGTCGTTTGCTTTGTTTTTGCGATCTTTGTAGGACGCTACGTGCATATGCTGTTTGTTGGTGGAAACGAGGCACTGCTGGATATTGCAGATCAGTATCTGCTGACGCAAACCGCATTTTTCCCGTTCATGGTGATGCTTTGTACCTGGCGCGGTGCGCTGAAGGGCTGCGGATCCACGGTTCCCGCATTGATGTGCGGAATCATTGAGCTGATCTCGCGCGTGGTGGTATCGGTCTTTTTTGCAGATAATTTGACAGTTTTGTATTTCGCAGGGCCTGCGGCTTGGGTTGCAACCTCGATCTTTTTGGCAATTCTGTATCCCAGAATGCTGAAAAAGCTGGAGAAAAAGTTTGCTGCCGATTCCGCACCGCTGGAAACGAACGATCCGGAGGGCGCGCTCTCCAAAACTTGATTCGATATTGATTTTTAAAGCTCTACAATACTGTACTACCGGAGGAACAAATGGTATGGTAAGAGATTTGACAAAGGGGAATCCCACAAAGCTAATCGTGATGTTTGCAATTTCGATGCTGGCTTCCAGCCTGATGAGTTATGTTTACAGCACCACCGACAGTTTAATGGTCAGCTGGTACATAGACCCCGATGCGCTTGGCGCCATCAGTGCAGCCGCACCCGCAACCGATATGATACAGGGGTTTGCTGCGTCGGTGATTTCCGGCTTTTCACTTTTGGCGGGCCGCATTTTCGGTTCTGGAGATATCAAACGTTTGCGTAATATGATGGCAAACGTGGTCTATCTTTCGGCGATTCTGGTCGGGGTGGCAACCCTGATCTGCACCGTATTCTGCCGCACATTCGTCAATTTGATGAACACGCCTGCGGGATTTGTGGATATGGCGACCTCGTATTTGTTTATTATTCTGCTTGCCATGCCCATCAGCGCGATTTCCTGGGTGTGTGCCGGAATGTTCCGCGCGCTGGGCGACAGTAAAACGCCGTTGCTCATCTCCGCCATTTGCGGACTTTTGAACGTGGTGTTCAACGCCTTTTTCCTCGGCTTGCTCCGCACGGGAATCGAGGGCGCGGCTTACGGAACGGTGTGTGCAACTGCCGTGGGCTCGGTGATGTATCTGGTCTTTCTCAAAAAACGCATGAGCATTCTGCTGTTTGGCAAAGAGGATGCGGGCATTTCCTGGCCGACGGTCAAAACGCTGCTTTCCAACGGGATTCCGCTGGGAGTTTTGAACTCTGTGGTTTCCATCGGCGCTACGATTTTGCAGATTGCGGTGAACGGACACGGTGAGGACGTGGTGACGGGCGTTTCTACGGGAGGACGCGTGCTGACAATTTTTTGGATTTTTTTCCAGGTGTTTGAAAGCTCGATCATTTATTTCTGCGCACAGAATCTGGGAGCGGGGCGTGTGGATCGCGTGCGAACCGGTGTGCGGAACACGATGTTTATCTGTTGGGGCCTCGGTGCGGTTTGTACGGCGTTTGCCTTGCTGTTTGGCAAGTACATTTTTATGATGTTTGTGGGAGACAATCCCGAAATCATCAGCGTTGCCGAGCAGTATCTCTTTACGCAGATCATCTTTTTCCCGCTGATGGTTACGCTGTGTACATGGCGCGGCGGCTTGAAGGGACTTGGTAACACGGTTCCTGCGGTGATGTGCGGCATCATCGAGCTGATTGCCCGACTGGTGGTCTCTTTCTTCTTTGCAGATCATCTGATGGTGCTGTTTTTTGCAGGCCCTGCGGCATGGATCGGGGCATCGATCTTTTTGGCGATCCAATACCCGCGCACGCTGAAAAAGATGGAGCTTGCCCAACAGAACCAGCTTACGGTTGAGCCGGGCGAACAAACACTAAAGCCGGAGGAGACGGCGGCGGGAAACTGAATGAAATCGTTTGGATAGGGTGTGCTGCCGTTTGACGTGCGCACCCATTCCGCTTTTTATGGATTTTTCAAAATCTTTTATGGATTCTTCATGGTAATCCAAAAGAATTTATGTTACAATAAAGGGGAAATCAAGTGCAACCGAAGGAGGAAGTGATGGAACGAATCTGGTCTTACTTTATTCAACTGGGGCACAATATGTGGCGTGATCAATGGTCACACACGGAGTTCCGCGGTCCCGATATTTGCCAGGCAACGGGACGCTACTGCCCCGAAATGATTACAGACCGTAAGGTTTGGCGTGACGTCGTTGACTTTCTGCCGTCCTGCGGCTTCAATACGTTAATCATCGACGTCGGTGAGGGAATGCAGTACGACACCCATCCCGATCTGTCGGTGCCCGGTGCGTGGTCGAAGGACGAGCTGCGTGCCGAGGTCAAGCGCATTCGTGCGCTGGGGCTTGAACCGGTTCCGAAATTGAATTTTTCTTCCTTCCACGACGCGTGGCTGCGCGACTACTCGTGCATGAAGGGAACGGCGAAATACTACGAGGTCGTTCGGGAGCTGATCGACGAGGTTTGCGAGGTGTTTGCACCCGTCAAATACTTCCACGTTGGAATGGACGAGGAGGACGTTCCCAATCATAAAAAGGCAATGACCATCATTCGTTGCAACGACCTGTGGTATCACGATCTGTATTTTTACATGGAGTGTGTCGAAAAGCACGGAGCGCGCCCGTGGGTCTGGGGAGATTATTACCGTGCGCACAAGGATACCTTTGCGCAGAAGATGCCGAAGGAGTGCCTTCTCTCCGAGGCGTGCTACGAACGGGTTCCCAAGCGCGGTACGAGTATGCAAACCTTCTACCGCGGCTTCCAATCCATGATCGAGCTGTCGCGCCTGAAGTACGATCAGGTTCCAACCTTCAGCATTTGGGCGTGCCATCAGAACGCGGCGCAAACGGTGCAGTTTTGTCACGACCGGGGGCTGATCGACGAGCATCTGCTCGGCTTCCTTGACGTGCCGTGGACGAAAACAGACGAGGCAAACCGCTACTGGTTGCTTGATGATGCGTACCGCACGAAATACGCAAAAGAATTATTTCACGAATACTGTTTGAAAGGATAAAGGTGAACAATATGGAAAGAATGTGGAGTTATACGATTCAGCTGGGCTTTAATATGTGGAGAGACGCCGATTCCGCTCCCGAGAACGACGGGCCCTTCCAGTGCCAATCTACGGGGCACTATCAGCACAAAATGCTGACGGAGCGCGACACGTGGAGACGCGTGGTTGATCAGCTGCCCTCCTTTGGCATCAATACGCTGGTCATTGACCTTGGCGAGGGCATGCAGTACAAGAGCCATCCCGAATTGGCAATTCCCGGCGCATGGACGGTGGAGGAATTGAAGGAGGAGCTTGCCCGTGTTCGCGCCTTGGGATTGGAACCAATCCCGAAGCTCAATTTCTCCTCCTATCACGACGCATGGCTGACGCCGTACTGTGCGCAAAAGGGAAGTGAAGCCTACTGCAAGGTTGTTAAGGACTTGATCGACGAGGTTTGTGCGATCTTTGATTCTCCCCGCCTGTTCCATCTTGGCATGGATGAAGAGGAGTTCCCCGACAGCCCCCGCCGCACCAACTGGTGGCACAACGATTACGTTCGCACCAACACCGTGCCGCGTGACGTCGATGCGTATTTTGCCGACCTTACTTATATGGTCTCGTGTGTCGAGACAAATGGCGCACGTCCGTGGATCGTTGGGGATTTCTATTGCACGCATCCCAAGGAATTTATGGGAAAATGCCCCAAGTCCTGCGTACTGTCCATGTCCTTCTGGGATCGCATCATCTTAAAGCCCGACGGCTCCTATCCCGATCGTCCCATCTACGACGAAATCCGTGCGCTCCATGCGGCGGGCTTTGACCAGATCCCCGAGGCGAGCGACTGGACCTGCCATCAGAACATTCCTCAATTCGTGTATTTCTATATGGAGTCGGGGCTTGTGGACGAGCATCTGCTCGGCTTTGTAGCCACTCCCATGCAGGCAACGGTGGATCTGAACTACTACACATTGCTCAACAATGCAAACCGCATGAAGTTCTCCAGAGAGATGTTCGAGGAGGCAAACGCATGAGCCTACGACGCGGCTACTTTATCTCGCTTGGCGGAAACGGCGGACGCGATAAGTGGTCACACACCGAGCATCGCGGTCCCGCGCTCTGCCAATGCACGGGACGCTATAAGGAAACGCCCGCGATCGACCGCAAATTGCTTTACGAGCTGATCGATGAGATCGCAAAAATGGGAATCGATCTCGTTGTGTTGGACGTTTTGGATGCGATGCAATACGATTCACATCCTGAAGTTTCCTTAAAGAATGCGTTTACGCACGAGGAGATGCGTGCACTCTTAACTTATATGCGTGAGCGAGGCATTGAGCCGATCCCGAAGCTGAATTTCTCCTCCTGTCATGATACGTGGCTGAAGGAATACGCGTGGATGAAGGGAACAGCCAAGTATTACGAGGTCACGAAAGACCTGATCGACGAGGTTTGCGCGGTTTTTGACCGTCCGCGTCTGTTCCATCTCGGCATGGACGAGGAGGATCTCCCCACCCACCGCAAGGGGATGACCATCATCCGTTGCAATGATCTTTGGTGTCACGATTTGTATTTTTACATGGGTTGCGTGCAGAAAAACGGCGCGCGTCCTTGGATCTGGGGCGATTTTTACTGGGTGCATGCGGATATTTTTGCCAAGAAGATTCCGCGTGAGTGCTTGATCTCCAACTGGTGGTACGAGCGCCTCAAGACCAACCCCAACGGAAGCTATCTTCCCAAGACCGAGATGGATGCCTATGTTGCGCTCCATGAGCTTGGCTACGATCAGTTCCCTTGCGCCAGCACGTGGTGCTGCCATCAGAATGTCGCGCAAACGGTGCTCTTTTTCAAGGAAAAGGGATTGATCGATGAGCGTCTGGGGGGCTTTATGGTCGCTCCTTGGACAGGTGTTTTGGAGGTTAACCGCTATACGCTGGTAGATGACGCGTATCGTTTGCAATGTGCGATGCAGTTACTTGAAAAAAAGAGTTTGGAGGTGTAACAGATGATGAGACGGGGATATTTTATTTCTCTCGGAGGCAACGGATCACGTGACAAGTGGTCAGCCATTGAGCATCGCGGACCTGCTATTTGTCAAACCACAGGACGTTACAAGGAAACCCCCGCAATCGACCACGGATTGCTTTACGAGGTGATTGATGAGATCGCCAAAATGGGAATTGATCTTGCGGTTTTGGACGTTTTGGATGCAATGCAATACGATTCACATCCTGAAGTTTCCTTAAAGAATGCGTTTACGCACGAGGAGATGCGTGCACTCTTAACTTATATGCGTGAGCGAGGCATCGAGCCGATCCCGAAGCTGAATTTCTCCTCCTGTCACGATACGTGGCTGAAGGAATATGCGTGGATGAAGGGAACAGCCAAGTATTACGAGGTCGCGAAAGACCTGATCGACGAGGTCTGCGCGGTGTTTGATCACCCGAGTCTGTTCCACCTTGGTATGGACGAGGAGGATCTCGCCACCCACAAAAAAGGCATGACCATCATCCGTTGCAACGATCTTTGGTGCCACGACCTGTATTATTTCATGGATTGCGTGCAAAAAAACGGCACACGTCCGTGGATCTGGGGTGACTTCTACTGGGCACACCCCGACTATTTTCAGAAAAAAATTCCCAAGGAGTGCCTGATCTCCAACTGGGGATATATGCGTTTTTGGGAAGGTCACGATCGCGTTAAGATGCAGTATGATACCTACGTCGCGCTTGCGAAGCTGGGGTATGATCAGTTGCCCTGCGGCAGCACGTGGTGTTGCCATCAGAATATTGCACAAATCGTGCACTTTTTCAAGAAGAATGGACTCGTCAACGAGCATCTGGAGGGCTTTATGGTCGCACCTTGGACGGGTATGACCGAGGTCAATCGCTACGAGCTGTTGGATGACGCGTACCGCCTCTCGCATGCGATGAAGATGATTGAAGAATGAAAGCCGTGACTTTCTAAAGTACTGCTAAAAAATAAAAAAGAAGGTACTGTCTATGATTTACCGATCTCACAGGGGTGGGGTGTACTACACGCCCGAAAATACAATGCCTGCCTTTCAAAGGGCGTTGCAGCAAGGCTACAAGTATATCGAAACCGATCCCAGCTATACAAAGGATGGCGTGATCGTTCTGCTTCACGACCGAACCGTTAACCGCACCTGCCGAACTGCAGACGGATTCCCGATTGATCGGGAAATCCCGCTTGACTCCCTGACGTATGACGAGCTGATGCAGTACGACGCGGGGATCTTTAAGGGCGAAGCCTTTCGCGGCACCAAGGTGCCCCGCTTGGACGAGCTGCTTGCCGCCGCGGAAGGCGCCGACGTGATCATCGCGCTGGATAAAAAAATTCCGACCGACCGTATGGAGCCGCTGTTCAAAACGGTGGAAAAATACAATACGAAGGTATGCTTCAGCTGTGCGGACACCGAACGTATCAAAAAAGTTCTTGCATACTTTCCCGACGCGCTGATCGATTACGACGGAAATACCACCGAGCAGCATTTGAAGGAGGTTACGGCGCTTGTAAAGCCGGAAAATTTGCTTGTTTGGCTCTATTTGGACAAACCGAATTTTGCTTGGCTGACCGACCGCTTCAAAGCCTCCCGTGAAAACTGCGAGCGCGTCAAACGCTTTGCAAGGCTGGGGATTGGAAATGTCAACACTCCGGACGATGTGAAGGAAGCGCTTGAATTTGAACCGTACGTTGTAGAGGTATAAAAAGCGCAGGGAAGCTTCTCAAAAAATAAACGCCACCCGTATCGTGTGATTGATCCGTTATGGATCTCACGCCATACGGGCGGCGTTTTTGTTAGATACTTTTTTCAAATCTGCTTTTTTCGCACGGGGGATTCGCCCGTTTGCTTGCGGTAGGCGCGGTAAAAGGTGGAGTAATCGCGAAACCCGAGACGGAGCGCCACGGCGGTTGCATTCTCTCCGTCGGCAAGCATTTTGCGCGCTAAGGCAATGCGCTTGGTGTTGAAGTAAGTAAAGATAGACGCCCCGGTCTGCTGATGAAACATCCGGCATAGATGATATTTGCTGACGAAAAATTCCTTGGCAAGATTGTCCAGCGAGATCTCCTCGGTCAGGTGCAGATTGAGATATTCGATGATATGCCGTACCACGGCGGAGTCCTCTGTACTGGGGGGGGCGGGTGTTTCCAACGTCAGCAACAGTATAATCTGTGCCACGGTTGCCTGCAACAGTGCCTCGGCTTCCGGCGTGTGCTTTGTGCCGTGCTCGGAAAGCGCATCGATTGCTGACAGCGCCTCAAATGCGGAACGCAACGGGGAGGAGCTATCGGTCAGCGAATAATAATTTCCTTGCTTTCCGTGTATGGACGGACAATTCTTGATTGCATCCGGGAGCGTGTTCTCTTCAAAATAGATCACGATCCGTTCGTAGGCACGGTTGCGGTCGGGGCAAACGTAATGGTATTCGTATGGGCGCATCAGGAGCAATGCGTGCGGGTGCAACGGGTATTCGCAACCCTCTACGATGTATTTTCCTTCTCCCTGCAAAATATAGATGATCTCGTATTTTGTGTGGCAGTGCCGCTCAAATTCGGCGGTGTTGGGGATTTCGCTGCTCCCGTGGGAATATTGGATCTTCGGGTAGGTCTGTTTGATGTGTATGATACTCATAATATTCCTCCATACCCTTATTATACACGAAAAGAGCAATATTTGCAATGTATTTCGCAAAAAAAGTGATAGACTTTTTTTTATGAAACTGGTATAATTATAATGTAGGACCATAGGAAGAAGCGAGCACTGCCGATTTTGAACGATTTGCTTGCGGAAATGAACGATTCCATATTGTCTTGCGCGGGCAGATGGTTTATAATATGGTCTATAAGAAATACGGTTGCGTTTGCCGTGAACAACAGAAAGGAATTGATTTTTATGAAACTTGGTGCACAGCTTTATTCTTTGCGTACCTTCACGCAAAATCCTGAGGATCTTCGCAGCACGATTTTGAAGTGCAAGGAAATGGGCTATCAAAATGTACAGTTCTCCGGTGTGGCAAACATGGGAGCCGAGGTTTGGGCACAGATCTCTGCCGAGACCGGAATGCCGATCGTTTGCACGCACACTGCCTTTGACCGCATTGTGAACGATACCGATAAGCTGATCGAAGAGCACAAGATCTTCGGTTGCCCCGTGATCGGCATTGGCAGTATGCCTGTCGAATACCGCGATACCCTGGAGGCTTTGGAAAAATTCTTTGCCGTAATGGAGGAGCCTGTCAAGAAGATTGAGGCTGCAGGCTTGCACTTTGCATATCATAACCACGATTTTGAGTTCAAACCCTTCACGGATGCCCCCGGCTGCCCGATGGATGTGATGATTGAGCGTTGCCCCAACTGGTTCCTGATTCTTGACACCGGATGGGTGAACTTTGCAGGTCAGAGTGCTGCTAAGTACATCGAAAAAATTGGCGGCAAGAGACTGCAGTGCATCCACTTTAAGGAATTTAAGTCGGCTGACCGCAGCACTATCTGCCCCTGCGGCGAGGGCTTTTCCAACTTCCCCGAAATTATTGCGGCTTGCAAAAAGGTTGGCGTACAGAATGTACTGGTTGAGCAGGACAACGCCGTGGCGAAGGAAGACCCCTTCAACGAAATGGAAAGAAGCGCAAAATATTTGCTTCCCATGTTTGCATAATCAATAAACAAGTCAAACGTACCTTCGACATCCGCTCGCAGTACGTTTTTGGAAAGGATGAATACGTATGAAATTAGGAGCACAGCTGTATTCTGTTCGGGATCGCGTAACGACGCCGGAGGATCTGCGTACGACGCTGACCGAGCTGAAAAAACAGGGTTATGTAAACGCACAGTTTTCGGGAGTCCCGTTGATGGGCGCCGAGGTCTGGGCGAAGATTTCCGAGGAGACCGGTATGCCCATCGTTTGCACGCATATGCCGTTTGATCGCATCGTGAACGATACCGATTCGCTGATTGCGGAGCATAAAATTTTTCATTGCTCGGTCATCGGTCTTGGCGGTATGCCAAACGAGTACCGTGGGACGCTCGCCGGGTTGGAGAAGTTCCTTGAGATCATGAAGGAGCCGGTGAAAAAGATTCGCGCGGCGGGAATGAACTTTTCCTACCACAACCATTGGTTTGAGTTTGAATCATTCAGCGATGCTGAAGGGTGCGCGATGGACGTGATGCTTGAGCGTTGCCCCGATTGGCTGTTTTTGCTTGATGTGGCGTGGGCACAGTTCGGCAAGCATTCTGCCGCCGAATACATCCGTAAAATCGGTTCTTCCCGCATTGTAAACGTGCACTTTAAGGATTATACCAATCCCGACACTTGGAATTCTCTCGTTCCCTGCGGTGGCGGTCTGGTACCGTTTGAAGAAATTATCAAAGCTTGCTTTGAGGTAGGCGTCGAAAACGCACTGGTCGAGCAGGATACCGCACCGGATACGGGCGATTCGATCGGACAAATGGCAAAGAGCGCAGAGTATCTGCTGCCTTTGCTTGCAAACTAAAGTAGAAAATTATAAAATAAACATAACGAAAAGAGGATAACCCAAATGGCAAAATTCTTGATTTCCGCTTTTGCGGATGAAGCAAGCGAAAGCGTTGAGGGCCAGATCGCGGCGCTGAAGCGCAACGGTCTGCACTGCATTGAGCCTCGTAATATGAACGGCGGCGCCGTTCTGAAAAAGACCGACGAGGAATTGAAGGAGATCCGCCGTCAGCTGGACGAAGCAGGAATCTCGGTTCCTTCCTTCGGCTCTCCCATCGGTAAATATCAGATTACCGATGATTTCGAGCCCCACCTGGCGGATTTCCGCCGCGCTCTGGAGGTCTGCAAGCTGCTCGGTACCAAGCGGATGCGTATGTTCAGCTTCTACGTAGCGCAGGATCAGCTTGCTGAGCACCGCGACGAGGTTATGAGACGCTTGCGCATTATGCTGGACGAGGCAAAGGCGGCAGGCATTATGCTCTGCCACGAGAACGAGGGTAAGATCTACGGTGAGTCTCCTGAGGGAGTAGAGGATCTGCTGACCACTCTGCCCGATCTGCGCGGTATTTTCGACCCCGCCAACTACGTACACAGTCAGCACGATGCCGTAAAGGGCTTGGAGGTGACTCTGCCCAACTTTGAATATATGCACGTAAAGGATTGTCTGTATGAAAACAGCGTGATCGTTCCCGCAGGTGCCGGCGAGGGTCACGTTAAGGAAGCACTGGAGAAGATCGACAAGATGTTTGACGGAGAGGTGGTTCTGACGGTTGAGCCGCACTTGTTCGTTTCCGACTCCTACAAAAAGTTTGACGGTAAGGAGCTCAAGCACAAGTTTGTATTCCAGACCTCCGACGAGGCGTTTGACTATGCTGTGAATGCACTCAAGGGCATTCTTGCCGAGATTGGCCATCCCATTACCGACGGCCGCGGTTGATTCTAAATATAGAGGCTAATCAAGCAATCCGTAACATTCAAATATCAATCAAAAAATAAAAAATTCAACTTTATACATCGAAAGTGAGAATGAAAACATGGAAAAAGTAAGATTTGGTATCATCGGTGTCGGTAACATGGGTTCCGGTCACTCCAAAAATTTGCTTGCAGGCAAGGTAGAAAACGGCGTACTGGCAGCAGTTTGCGATTTGAAGCAGAGCAAGCTGGATGCAATCAAGGCAATGGAAGGCGCTGAAAACGTTGCTACCTTTACCGATTATAAGGAAATGCTGAACAGTGGTCTGATCGACGTTGTGATCGTTGCCGTTCCTCACTACTTCCATCCTCCGATGGTCATCGATGCCCTCAATGCAGGCATCAACGCCATCAGCGAAAAGCCTGCAGGCGTGTACACCAAGCAGGTAAAAGAGATGAACGAAGTTGCAAAAAAGTCGGATAAGCTCTTTGGTATGATGTTCAATCAGAGAACCAACTGTGTTTACCGCAAGATGCGTGAGCTGGTACAAAACGGCGAGATCGGTGACATCAAGCGTGTCAACTGGGTTATCACCAACTGGTACCGCACCCAGGATTACTACGATTCCGGCGATTGGCGTGCAACCTGGAAGGGCGAAGGCGGCGGCGTGCTGTTCAATCAGTGCCCCCACCAGATCGACCTGTTGCAGTGGATCGTTGGCATGATGCCCGAAAAGGTTCATTCCTTCTGCCACTTCGGCAAATGGCATGACATTGAGGTTGAGGATGACGTAACCGCATATATGGAATTTCCGAACGGCGCAACCGGTGTGTTTGTAACCACCACTGCCGACGCACCCGGAACCAACCGCTTTGAGATCACCGGTACCAAGGGTCGCCTTGTTTGCGAGAACAACAAGCTGATGTTTGATAAGCTTGCAGTTGACGAGCGCGTACACTGCATGTCTGCAAAGGGCTTTAAGGCTCCTGAATACGAGACGATCGAGGTCGAGACCGATGGTAAGAACGATCAGCACGTAGGCATTATGAACAACTTTGCAAACGCTGTTCTGGGACTTGAGCCTTTGTTCGTCAAGGGCGTTGAGGGCATCAACGGCGTGGAACTGATGGACTCCATGATGCTGTCCACTTGGCTTGGCAAAACGGTTACGCTCCCGATCGACGACGATCTCTATCTTGAGGAGTTGAACAAGAGAATCGCAACCGGTCGCACCAAGGAGAGCACGGGCGACGTTGTTTTGAATACCGAGGGCACATACGGCTCTAAATAATCGAAAAACAAAGGGAAAACCGAGAAAAAGAAGGGTTTATGCTATGAAAACTTTTCGAGTTGCGGTCATCGGTTGCGGAGCCATTTCCGGTAACCACATCAACGGGATCCTGGCGGCAGGGCAAACGGTTTGCGCACTTTGCGATATCGTTCCCGAGCACGCACAGGACAGCGCCGCAAAATACAATTTGGGAAATATCCCGATTTACACCGATTACGTTGAACTGCTGGATCGGGAAAAGCCCGATTCTGTGCACATCTGTACGCCGCACTATCTCCACGCACCCATGTGCGTGGAGGCGTTGCAGAGAAATATCAACGTTCTTTGCGAAAAGCCTTTGAGCATCAATATGGATCAGCTTCATGCCGTTTTGCAGGCAGAGAAGGAGAGCGGGGCACAGCTTGGCGTTTGCCAGCAGAACCGCTTTGAAAAAAATATGGTCTGGTTGGAGAACTTTATCCGGGAGCATGGCGTTCGTTCGGCGCTTGGTCTTGTCAGCTGGGAAAGAAACGAGGCGTACTATCGCTCCGGTCCTTGGCGCGGAACCATTCTGGAGGAGGGCGGCGGCGTCATGATCAATCAGGCGCTCCATACGCTGGATCTGTTGCAGCACATCTGCGGCATGCCCACACACGTGACCTCTCATATCTCCAACGATTTCCACAAGGAATATATTGAGGTGGAAGATACAGCCGTGGCGCATTTTGAGCGCGAGGACGGCGTGCGCTATCACTTTTACGCAACCAACAACGCAACCGCAGATCTGCCCGTGCAGCTGCAGTTTGTGACCAAAGATAACAAAAAGGTGTTTGCAACCAATAACATTATCACGGTGGACGACGAGTTGGTGTCCGTGGCGGAGACCTCCTCGCCCGCAAACCCGTTGGTTGGCAAGGCTGTTTGGGGAACGGGGCACGCGGTACTGATCAACGATTTTTACCGTTGTATAGCGGAAGGAAAGCCCTTCCGGATTCCGGGAACCGAGGGTGCAAAGGTCATCCAGTTGATCCTTTCCATGTATCACTCGCATGGAAACCGCATCAAAACGATGGGCTGAAGCACCGAGAATTCCAACGAAAGGAACCGATTTATGAAAGACTTTTTTGGGGAACAGCTGTTGCTGAATACCCCCTCTGCACAGATTTTGTACCAGGGCGTACGCGATCTGCCGATCATTGATTATCATTGCCATCTCAACGAAAACGAGCTGCGCAACAACCACCGCTTTGCAAACCTTGGCGAGCTCTGGCTGGCAGCCGACCACTACAAGTGGAGAGCCATGCGCTTGTGCGGCGTGGATGAAAAATACATCACGGGCGACGCAAGCTATTACGAAAAATACTTGAAGTATGCGGAGATTTTCCCGTTGCTGTGTGGAGGTCCCCTGTACTACTGGACGCAGCTGGAGCTGAAGCTGCTCTTCGGAATCCGTGAGCCGCTTTGCGCCGAGAGTGCGGAGCGCATCTGGAATACCGCTAATGAAGCGCTCAAGACCCTTGATGCGGCAGAGATCCTGCGCCGCTTTAAGGTTGAATACGTTGCCACCACCGACGATCCCGCATCCGCTTTGGCGGCTCACGGAATGTGCGGCGAGACCAACGTGTGCCCGACCTTCCGTCCCGACTTCGTTCTGAACATGGACGAGGCAGCGATTGCAAGATTGGAGGGCGTCGTCGGATATTCGATTAAGACCTTGGACGATGTCAAAAAAGCGCTTGAGACCCGCTTGAACTTCTTTATCACCAAGGGCTGTCACATTGCCGACCACGGCATGGACTATCTGCCCATGGCAGATTGCGGAGAGGCGCGTGCAAAGGAGCTGTTCTCCCGCCGCGCAGAGCTGAACGCAGAAGAGAAGCAAGAGGTGTTCTCGCACCTGATGTACTTCATGGCGTCCCTGTACGCAAAGAACGACATGGTGATGCAGATGCACTTTGCAACCTTCCGCAACGTCAACAGCGCAAAATTTGCGACCTGCGGACGTGACGCCGGCTTTGACATTATGCGCGGCACGGTGGATACCGACCGCCTCATCCCGTTCTTCGATACGCTGGCACAAAAGAATGCACTGCCCAAAACGGTGCTGTATTCGCTCAATCCCGCTTGCGTTCCCTCCCTTGCTACGCTGTCCGGCGCGTTCCCGAACGTGCGCATCGGTGCGGCTTGGTGGTTCAGCGATACGGTTGAGGGCATCCGCCGTCAGCTGGAAACGGTTGCCGAGTACGCAGTGCTGGGCACCAACCTGGGTATGCTGACCGACAGCCGCTCGCTGGCAAGCTACGTTCGCTTCGATTTCTTCCGCCGTATCCTTGCCGATTTCGTCGGCGGCTACGTGGAGCGCGGCGAATACGATCTGGAGAGCGCAAAGAAGCTGATGTACGCCGTTTGCTACGGCAACGTCAAGGCGTTCCTGAATCTGTAATCTGATCTACCGTAATAAAAGAAAGGATAACGAACCACTATGAAAATGACATTTCGCTGGTATGGCGAAAAGGATAGCATCCCGCTTTCCTACATTCGCCAGATTCCGGGTATGACGGGCGTTGTCACCGCCGTTTACGAAGTACCCGTAGGCGAGGTCTGGGAGCTGGACAAGATCCTGCATCTCAAGTCGCTGTGCGAGGCGCAGGGCTTGGAGATGGAAGTGATCGAGAGTGTTCCGGTTCACGAGGACATCAAGCTCGGCCTTCCCACCAGAGACCGCTACATCGCCAACTACGCCACCACCATCCGCAATCTCGGTAAGGCAGGCGTCAAGTGCATTTGCTACAACTTTATGCCCGTATTCGACTGGCTCCGCACCAACCTGCACACCGAGGCAGCGGACGGCTCCAACTCGCTCTCCTACAATCATGAGGAGCTGATGAGCCTGGATCCTCACAACCTCCACCTGCCCGGCTGGGACGAGAGCTACACCTCCGAGGAGCTGAACTCTTTGCTGGAGTCTTACAGCGGCATGAGCCACGAAAAGCTGTTTGAAAATCTGGTTTACTTCCTCAACGGTATTATGCCTGCCTGCGACGAGACCGGTATCAATATGGCGATCCACCCGGACGACCCGCCGTGGGATATGTTCGGTCTGCCCCGCATCATCACGGGCATGGATAGCTACCGCAAGCTCTTTACGGCAGTTCCCAACCCGCACAACGGCATCACGCTTTGCACCGGCTCGCTCGGCGCGGGACGTGACAACGATATGGTCAGCATGGCAACCGAGCTGGCACCCCGCTCCTATTTCGTTCACCTGCGCCAGATCAAATATTCCGGCGAGCTGGACTTCTGCGAGTGCGGACACTTGACCGCAACGGGCAGCCTGGATATGTACGGCATTGTCAAAGCGTTGGTGGAAGCCGGCTTTGACGGCTACGTACGTCCCGACCACGGCCGCAACATCTGGGGTGAGGACGGCAAGCCCGGCTACGGACTGTATGACCGCGCACTGGGTGCTTGCTATCTCTACGGTCTGTTCGAGGCCGTTGAAAAAGGCTTGAAATAAAGCTGATTTTCTGACAAAGGCGTAAGCACCGTCAATGCGATAGAAGTTTTCGCCCGCCCTTTTCAAAAGGCGGCGCGGTGGAGACGCCGCAAAACTTCCTTCGGAAGTTGGGAATCGGGCAAGCCCGAATTCCCAGCCTCCTCGCAGAGCACGTAGTGCTCGTGAACTCGCTTCGCGAGTTCTTGCTCCTGCAGAGGGCGAAATTTTCCTTACGGCGTTTCTTTTTGTTAGCTTTTTCTTTGCGCCTCCTTCATGCAAAGAAAAAGCGACTGACAAGCTTTGTTGTTAAAAAACTGTTGTTTTTGAAATCAAATTTGTCAATAGTCTGGCTTGAAATAAGCGTTAATCTGCAAATAAAAGGAGATTTCCAACATGAAATTACCGTATCAAATTGATCTGTCCGACAAGGTGGTTGTTGTCACCGGTGCGGGCGGCGTACTGATGAGCGAGTTTGCACGCGCGCTGGCTGCTTGCGGCGCAAAGGTAGCGCTCCTGGATATCAACGAAAAGGCTGCAAAGGAGGTTGCAGATTCCATCGGTGTGAACGCACTCGCCATCGGAACCAACTGCCTGGACAAGGCAAGCATCGTTGCGGCTTGCGACGAGATCCACGCAAAGTTCGGCAAGGTGAACTTCCTGATCAACGGCGCGGGCGGAAACAACCCCCGTGCATCCACCGATAACGAGTACATGACTCCCGATCTGGAGGGCGCTAAAACCTTCTTCGATCTGGAGGAGAGCGGCTTGAAGTTCTGCTTCGACCTGAACATCACCTCCGCGTTCCTGGTAACGCAGGTGTTTGCCGCAGATATGACCGAGACCGGCGGAAACATCATCAACATTTCTTCGATGAACGCATTCCGTCCTCTGACCAAGATCCCCGCATACAGCGCGGCAAAGGCAGGTATTTCGAACTTTACCCAGTGGCTGGCTGTTCACTTTGCGCCCTGCGGCATCCGTGTCAACGCGATTGCTCCCGGCTTCTTCGTGACCAACCAGAACCGCGCGCTCCTCTTCAACGAGGACGGCACTCCTACTGCACGTACCGGCAAGATTCTGGGCGGTACGCCTCAAAAGCGCTTCGGCGAGGTCAGCGACCTGATCGGTACGCTTCTGTGGCTTGCAAGCGATGACGCCAGCGGCTTTGTCACCGGCGTAATCGTTCCCGTTGACGGCGGCTTCAACGCTTACAGCGGTGTTTGATTGAGCATAAAAACAAACGAGGGAGAATACTCGAAAGAGTGTTCTCCCTCTCAGACTGTAGACCAAAGATATTCAATTTGTAATATTGCACAAATTTGTTAGTAGCGCTTTTTCTTTTGACCAAGAAGACGCAAAAGAAAAGGCTAGGCAAAAAGAAAAGCGCCATAAAGAGGCTATTTCGCCCTCTGCGGAGGGCGAGGAGGGCTCCGCGCCCTCCACTG
>JAFTLZ010000130.1 GCA_017452665.1 Clostridia bacterium | reverse complement strand
GGTTTGCCAAAAAACTGCACCAAGCGCAAAAAGCATCCGCGCTGAGCACACGGGTTTTGGGTGCGTTTTTTGTGGGAAAACTTTTGAAAAAGGTTTACCACACCCTTTCAAAACTTTCAACGAGACTTATAAAATGGACGGGGTGGAATGTTTCTGCCTCGTTCGTTTATTTCCACCCCAACCCCTATTCCAAACCACAAACAGAGCAATAGCTCCCGCCACTCAATGCTCCACAGAGGTAATTCTATATTCGGCTCCCTTCGTGCCAAGATTTGCTGACGCAAATCGAAAAGCGACAAGCCACCGGCACGGACAGTAGTCATAACTCGTTTCGGATGGGGTGTAATCCACTCTTTCTCATCCAAAACATCCGCACATCTTCATCGTTCACATGCAGTTCAAATAATTCCGTATAAAACGACACAAAATAGAAGTATAATATTTAGGTTAAGACATTATCAAACTCAAAACAGACATATCCGGAAAGGAATTTGCTTCTTTCATGAAAAAACTGTTCAAGTATCTCAAGCCCTATACCAAAGAGTCGATTATCAGCCCGCTTTTTAAGCTGTTAGAAGCGGTTTTTGACCTTTTGGTTCCGCTCGTTGTCAAGCAGATCATCGACGTCGGCATCGCCAACGCGGACAAGCCCTATCTGTTTGGAATGTGCGCGCTTTTGATCGTTTTCGCGCTGGTTGGACTTTCTTGCTCGCTGATTGCACAGTATTTTGCGGCAAAAGCGGCGGTTGGATTCAGCACCGATCTGCGCCGTGATCTCTTCGCGCACATTCAAAAATTTTCTTACACCGACACAGACACCGTTGGAACCTCTACGCTGATCACGCGTATGACCTCGGATATCAATCAGGTGCAATCGGCTATCAATCTGACCCTGCGCCTCTTGTTACGCTCCCCCATCATCGTCCTCGGCGCTATGATTCTGGCATTTTCGGTCAACGTGCGGGGCGCATGGGTGTTTGCCGTTGTCATCCCGCTTCTGTCGGTGATCGTGTTCACCATCATGCTCAACAACATCCCGCTCTACAAAAAGGTACAGCACAACCTGGATCGCGTCACCTCGGTCACGCGCGAAAATCTGACCGGTGTGCGCGTCATCCGTGCTTTCCGCAAGGAAGCAGAGGAGATCGACCGCTTCAACAGTGCCAACGAGGAGCACAACCGCGTGCAAAACTTCGTGGGCAAGATCTCGGCGCTGATGAATCCGCTCACGCTTCTGGTGGTCAACGGCGGCATCATCGTTCTGTTGCTTTCCGGCGCCAATCTGGTGCAGATCGGTGAGATGACGCAGGGCGACGTGGTTGCCATGACCAACTACATGGCACAGATTTTAGTAGAGCTTGTCAAGTTTGCGAATACGATCTTCACGGTTAATAAGGCACTGGCGTGCGGCAACCGCATTCAAACCGTGTTGGAGACTCCGGTCGGACAGCAAACGGTAACCTCCACCGTACAAGCCCCCGATCCCTGTGCCGCAGTTTGCTTTTCCAACGTATCACTGACCTATCAGGGCAACGCCACCGAAACACTTGAGGGCATCAACCTTACGGTCCCACGCGGTGCAACGGTGGGAATCATCGGCTCTACCGGCTCCGGAAAGACCTCGCTGATCAATCTGATCCCGCGCTTCTATGACGCCACGCAGGGAACCGTCTTTGTCAACGGGCGCGACGTGCGATCTTATTCGATCGACGGGCTTCGCGAAAAAATCGCAATCGTTCCGCAAAAAGCAGTCCTCTTTTCCGGTACCGTCCGCTCCAATCTCTTGTGGGGCAAGGCAGACGCCACCGACGAGGAGCTGTGGTCTGCTTTGGAGGCAGCGCAGGCAAAGGAATTTGTCCTGCAAAAGCCGAAGGGACTTGACGAGACGGTCGAGCAAAACGGCAGAAACTTTTCCGGCGGACAAAAACAGCGCCTGACCGTTGCACGCGCGCTGGTACGGCAAGCGGAGATCCTCATTCTTGACGACAGCTCCTCCGCGCTGGACTACGCCACCGACGCCGCTTTGCGCACGGCACTCAAGCAGTTGCCCAACTCCCCCACCGTATTCCTCATTTCACAAAGGACCTCTTCTATTCGCCATGCAGATCTCATCCTTGTTTTAGAGGACGGTCATCCTGCAGGCATCGGCACGCACGAGTCTCTCCTTCAATCCTGCGAGGTCTACCGCGAGATCCACGAATCCCAATACAAAAAAGGAGGGGAATCGGCATGAAGCAACACAACAAAAAGCGTCATTACGACAGTCGCACCGTTGTGCGCGTCCTGAAAGGCTTGAAAAATTACCGCATTGCCTTGGCATTTTCCCTTCTGTTTGCCGCCGTCAGCGTGGTGCTTACGCTGTACGTTCCGCTCTTAACGGGAGACGCAATCGACCAGATCCTTGGCGTCGGCAAAGTCAACCGTGATTCGGTGATCACCGTCTGCATCGCCATTGCTGTCTGCACCGCCGTCACCGCACTTTGCCAATGGCTGATGAACGTCCTCAACAACCGCATCACCTACGGCATGGTGCGCAGATTACGCCGCGAGGCATTTGAAAAGCTGCAAAAGCTGCCGCTCTCCTATCACGACAGTCACTCCACGGGAGACACCGTCAGCCGCATGATCGCAGACGTCGATCAGTTCACCGACGGACTTTTGATGGGCTTTGCACAGTTCTTCACGGGGATTCTGACCATCCTCGGAACTCTGATCATCATGCTGACCATCAAATGGCAGATCGCGCTGGTCGTGATCCTTGTCACACCGCTCTCACTCTTCGTAGCGGCATTCATCTCCAAAAAGACCTACACCATGTTCCGTCTGCAATCCGAAACGCGTGCCGAGCAGACCGCCATGATCGATGAATATATCGGCAACTGCAAAACGGTCATCGCCTTCTCGCATGAGGACGAGGCAAAGGAACAGTTCAATGAGATCAACGATCGCCTCGGAAAATGTGCCCTGCGCGCTACGTTCTTCTCATCCATCACCAATCCCTCCACGCGATTTGTCAACAACCTCGTATACGCCGGCGTCGCTCTTTGCGGTGCACTTCTTTGCATTGGCAGCGGCTTCAGCGTGGGAACACTGTCCGTTTTTCTCAATTATGCAAACCAATATACCAAGCCCTTCAACGAGATCTCCGGCGTCCTGACCGAGCTGCAAAACGCACTTGCCTGCGCGTCCCGCGTGTTTGAAATGCTGGACGAAGCAGAGGTCACTCCCGACGCCCCCGATGCCAAGGTGTTGGAAACGGTGGAAGGCAGGGTTGAACTGAATGAAGTGGCATTCTCCTACACTCCCGATCGTGAGCTGATCCGCGATTTTAATCTGTCGGTCAAGCCCGGTCAACGCGTCGCCATCGTCGGCCCTACGGGATGCGGAAAAACCACCGTCATCAATCTGCTGATGCGTTTCTACGACGTTAATAGCGGCAGCATCTGCGTTGACGGCACCGATATCCGCCGCGCTACGCGTGCTTCCCTGCGTGCAAACTGGGGCATGGTTCTGCAGGATACCTGGTTGCGCGCCGCCACCGTGCGGGAAAACATCTGCATGGGCAAGCCGGATGCCACCGAAGAGGAAATGATCGCCGCAGCAAAAGCCGCGCACGCACACTCTTTTATCAAGCGCCTCCCCAACGGCTACGATACCGTGTTGGGCGAGAGCGGCGGCTCGCTTTCGCAGGGACAAAAGCAATTGCTCTGAATTGCACGCGTGATGCTCTGCCTGCCGCCAATGCTGATTCTGGATGAAGCGACCTCCTCTATCGACACCCGTATGGAGCTGAAAATACAGAACGCATTTGTCGAAATGATGAAGGGACGTACCTCCTTTATCGTGGCACACCGTCTCTCCACCATTGAATCCGCCGATGTGATTCTGGTCATGCGCGACGGAAAGATCATTGAGCAGGGCAAGCACGCCGAGCTCCTTGCAAAAGAAGGCTTTTATCATCATTTATACAACAGCCAATTTGCAGATTGAGAGAACTGTGCACAATCACGAAAATGTGAATAACCATCCAAAAATGTTTACAAACTCTATGATTTTTTCCAATCCGCATTCATATTCACTTTAAAAAGCAATGATAAAATTATATTCAAAGATCATATAGGAGGCTCCAAAATTGCTTGAACTGAGAAACATTATCAAAGACTACGCAACGGGCGATTCCACAGTTCGCGCATTGAACGGAATTTCACTCCAATTCCGCGAAAGCGAATTCGTATCCATCCTCGGTCCTTCCGGGTGCGGAAAAACCACGTTGCTGAACATCATCGGCGGCCTTGACCAATACACCAAGGGTGACCTGATCATCAACGGCATTTCCACCAAGCGCTACAACGATGCCGATTGGGACACCTACCGCAACCACTCCATCGGATTTGTCTTTCAAAACTACAACCTGATCCCCCACCAAACGGTGCTCTCCAACGTGGAGCTTGCATTAACGCTTTCCGGCATCTCCAAGGGTGAGCGCCGCAGACGTGCGATTGATGCTTTGCGCCAGGTGGGACTCGGCAATCAGATCAACAAAAAGCCCAACCAGATGTCCGGCGGACAAATGCAACGCGTTGCTATCGCACGTGCGTTGGTCAATAACCCCGATATCCTCCTGGCAGACGAGCCCACCGGTGCACTGGATACCCAAACCAGCGTGCAGATCATGGATATCCTCAAGCGCATTTCCCGCAAAAAGCTGATCATTATGGTCACGCATAATCCCGAGCTTGCCGAAACCTATTCCAGCCGTATCATCCGCGTGGTGGACGGACGCGTGGTCAGCGACACCAATCCTTACCGTGTCAGCGCCGATGCCAAGGCGGCAAAAAAGACCGCACAAAAGAAAGGATTGCACAATCCCTTTTCGGTCAAGCCCCGCGACGTGGATGTTCTGTATCTCGGCGGCAGCGGTGTGCGCTCCGACGCACGCAAGAAGAAAAAATCCATGTCCTTCTTCACTGCCCTCTCACTCTCCTTGAACAACCTGATGACCAAAAAGGCGCGTACCTTTATGACCTCCTTTGCAGGCTCTATCGGTATCATCGGTATCGCACTGATTCTTTCGGTCTCCACCGGTGTCAATGCGTATATCAATTCGGTTCAGCGCGAAACGCTGTCGGGATATCCCCTGCAATTGAATGCCGAAACCGCCGACCTTGGCTCGGTGCTTACTACACTGATGGATTCCCAAAACAGCGAGGAAGCCAATCACGACCTGGATAAGATCTACGAAAGCATCCTGCTGGCACAGCTAGTCAACGCCCTCGGCTCGGTCGAGACCAACACCAACGATCTTGGCTCCTTCAAGGAATATCTGGAATCCACCGATAAATTTGACGAATATCTCGCGGCAGTTCAGTACTCGTACGATTTCAACTGGAGCATCTTCGTCCGCGAGGGAAATGAGATCGCAGATAACAACGACGGCGCCATCGTCAAATCCGATGTCATGGGCTGGCTCTCTAGCATGGGCGGCATGGGCGGCATGGGCGGCTCCGGCTCCTCGTTGGGCGGTATGACCGGCATGAGCAGTATGATGGGCAGCGGCTTCTCCATCTGGGAAGAAATGCTGGCTCCGCTGGACGAAAACAGCAACAGCCTGGTAAATGACGTCCTCAAGGAACAATACGAGCTGGTGGACGAGGGCAGCAGATGGCCCGAAGCCGCAAACGAAGTAGTCCTTGTTGTCGATGAAAACAACGAGATCAGCGATATCGCGCTCTTCGCACTCGGTCTGCGCACCGAGGCAGAAATGAACGCAGGTATGATGGCGGCAATCAATGGCGAGAAGGTCGATCTTTCCGAACGCAAATCCTGGACTTACGACGAGATCCGCAAGATGGAATTCCGTCTCATCCTCGCCTCCGAATGCTACGAGCTGCAGGAGGACGGCACCTACCTTGACCTCAGCACCACCGAGGAAGGCAGAGAAAAGCTTTACAACGATCCCGATCTCGGCTTCACCTTAAAGGTCGTCGGCATCATCCGCCCGGTCGAGGGCGTCACCAGTGCTATGCTGACCTCCGGTAGCATCGGATACACCTCCGTGCTTGCCGAGGAAGCCTTGATGCGCACGAAGGATTGCGAGCTTCTGCAGCTGCAAAAGGACAATCCCGACACCGACATCATCACAGGTCTGCCCTTCAAAACCACCAACGAGATCACCGTCGAGCAG
>JAFTLZ010000129.1 GCA_017452665.1 Clostridia bacterium | reverse complement strand
TTGAGGAAGTGAGCGAGATGATCCCGATTCTGGAAAAGACCGTCAAAAAGTGCGGGCTTCAGCTCCACGCGCTGGGGCATGGGTATTTGTTGGAGCCGTACGGGATCCACTACAAAACGCGAGCCGACAAATACGTTTTGACTGAGGAGGCGAAGCAGGACATTGCGCTGATCAACGGCGAGAGAAAGCTGTTTCAGGGCTCTCCGAACTTTACACAGCTTTGCTTTTCGAAGGAGAAGGCGCGCCTGGGGCTGGTGAAATTCCTTGTGGAATATCTGCAAAAAAAGCCGTATATTGATTTTTTGCACGTTTGGCTTTCGGATTCGGTGAACAACCATTGCGAATGCGAAAACTGCCAAAAATATCTGCCGAGCGACCTTTACGTGCAGATGCTGAACGAGCTGGATGCTGAACTGACCGCGCACGGCATTGACACCAAGATTGTGTTCATTGCCTACACGGACACAAACTGGCCGCCGGAGGTGACGCGATTTATCAATCCGGAGCGCTTTATTTTGACCACCAACACCAAGGGAACCTACCCGCAGGTGCGTTCGGCAGAGCGTAGTCGGGAGCCTTTGCCTCCCTTTGTGCGCAACCGCTACAACGTAAAGGGTGGCTGGGAGACGACGCTCTCCTTCCTTGACGCGTGGCGCGAGCTGTTTGCAGGTCCGAGCTTTTTGTACGATTATTATTTTTATACTGCGCACTATCTGGATCCCGGTCATATGGATCTGACGCGGCAGATTTATGAAGACGTGCAGTTTTTGGAGACGCTGGAGTTTGACGGCTTGATGAGTGACCAGACGCAACGCTCCTTCTTCCCGACGGGGCTGCCTCTATCGGTGCTGGGCGAGACGCTGTTTGACAAGCGCATGGATCGGGACGCCTACACGCAAAGGTATTTTTCCGCCGCGTACGGTGCCGATGCAAAATTGGCGCGGGAGTATCTGGAAGAGATCAGCCGGGTGTTTGAGCCGAACTCACTGGATGTGCGCGACAGCATTGTTTTGCAGGACACGGGTGTTGGTGAGACGCGTGTGCGTACCTGCGCGGTCAAGAACAATCCGCAGGCTGCGGTACGCTTGTCACGTGTGAAGGAGATTGCAGACGGATTTTTGCCAACGGTAGAGAAGAACCGTGGGCTTGACGATCCTTGTCACAAAGAATCTTGGAAGCTGTTGTATTACCACACCGAGTACGTCAAGCGCCTGGCGGAGGTCTTTATCCATTTTGCAAACGGACAGGTGGACGCGGCGAAGCAAGAGCTGGCGGACATGGTGGATTATCTTTCCCACATCGAGGATGAGATTCATCCGCAGTTTGATCTGGTGCTGTTTAAGCAGCGCATTTCACAGATTCTAGAGACGTAAAAGGACGCGGTTAGAGAATGAGGGGACGCGGTTTTATGGGGTAAATTTTGGAAAAGTTTCCCCATACCCCCGTAAAAAATTTAAAAGCAGGACGCGTTTTTGTGGGGGACTTTTGAAAAAGTCCCCCACACCCCTCAAAACTTTTAACGCATAATAAAAAATTGACGGGGCAGGGAAGCACCCATGCTTTAATCATTTAACACTCCACAGATGTAACTTCATGTAAGGCTCCTTGTGCAGCGAGTGAGAAGGAGTTTTACCGAAAAGAATAACCGACCGGCGAGTAGAAGTTTGCCGGTCGGTTATTCCTTTGATGGCGTTTTTTATATCAGTTCTTCAAGTGTATAGGGACGTGTGTTGGCGGTGTTGCCGTGCGCGTCGGTAACGCTGATTCGGATATAGGGAAGATAACGCAGCGGTTCTTTTTGCGAGGCATTGATATACCCATTCAGGTCAAAGGTTGCCTCGGTTAGATCCTCTCCGCTTTTTGCAACTGTTCTGCGCCCGAAAATTCGCTCGGAAGAAAGGTTGATTGCCGCGGCAGGCGAGCAAACAATGTGCAATATGCCATCCTCAATACTTAAGTCGTGAATTTGCGGACCTGTGGAAGCATAAAAATCGCCGCGCTCCAAGGCATTCATCACGGTATCATATTGCAGATTTTCGGCTTTGACCATGATCCAACCGCCAAAAAGATCTGCCATGACATGCGTATCGTCGGTTGCAACGGGAAATACCTTTTCACCTTTACGGAGCAGATCGTCGATGGGCTGCATCGTGTCTGTATCTCCAACCAAAACGCATCCAGTGTTATAGTTTTCCACGCCCCACAGCCCCTTGAGCCCGGAATAGTCCTCATAATTTTGCTTGGACCAAACGGGGTGGTTGTAGCAAACGAGAAAGCCTTCGCTGTTTGCGCGCGCGATCATTTTATTTGCCCAATCCACCGAGTATTCACGGTCGTACAGGAACGGCTTGGTGCGGTTGGGGTCCTTGGAAAACAGATTGAAGTGATAGACACGGTTGAGTGTCCACTCCTTGAAAAGTGTTTCGGAGGCGTCGATCTCGATGCTGTTGATTGCAAGAAAATGCGCATCGGAGAGGTCATTGTGTGGACAAATGAGATTGTGGTCGGTATACGCTATGATAGAATAGCCTGCCTCCGCATACACGCGTTTGGTTTCCTCCGGAGTCATGGGACCGTCGGAGAGTGTGGTGTGGACATGCATATTGGCTTTGTAGAACAGTCCTTTTTCAGGCAAAAGATGTTTTTTCATGACGCTCCTCCCCAAAAAATATTTATTTTTTCAGGAACACTTCGATGACGGGGACGAGTTGATCGGGCTGAACGGGGGGGAGAGTAAACTTGATCTGCCCCGCGCCATGCTTGTCGCCGCGTACCTGGCTGCCTCCATAGCTTCCCGCCGCAACGCGCTCCACTGCAAGGGGCTGGAACTGGATCTCGCTGGCGTCATGCAAAAATTGCGCGTACTCGATCTTGTCGGCAAGTCCGTCCATGACCAAAGCGCCGTAAGGATAGCTGAACAGATGAATGTAAAGGCGCTCGCCGTCCTCGCTTTGCGTCAGCCACGTACCCACGGGAGCTGTGAACTCCGGCTCCGCCATGGTACATCCGTAAATCGATCGGGAATTGTATTTCATCCAGCCGGCGTATGCGTCCAATGCGTTACAAGCGCGGGAATCCAGATAACCGCGTGCGCAGGGACCAACGTTCATCAAAAGGTTTCCACCGCACGCAACGGTCTTGATCAGCATTTCGATCAGCATTTTGGGGGATTTCCAGGTCATCTCGTCGCGGTAGTAGCCCCACGAGCCCGAAAAAGTCTGACATGCCTCCCATGTTCTGTATTCGCCATTTTCATGCTGCGGCCATTCTTTGAGCTGTCTTTGCTCGGGGGTAATGATGTCCTGCTCGATTCCAAGACGGTCATTGATCACAATGTGCGGCTGGAGAGAGCGTACCAGCTCTATCATTTTTTCGGATTCCCATTCATCGGGACCTTTGCCTTTTCCGCCGTCAAGGAAAGAGTACTTTCCATTGTACCAATCGCTTTTGAAGGAGAAGTCGAACCACAGCTCGTCGATTTTGCCGTAGTTGGTCAGCAGCTCCCGTACCTGGTTGCGCATGAATTCGGCATAGATCTTCATGTCCCGCCCCTCGTTTAGCTCCTTTGCATCGGGACGGTTGCGCAGAGGATGGCATTGGTCGATGGTATAGTGCGGATGATGCCAATCCAAAAGGGAATAGTAGAAGCCGATTTTCAAGCCCTCGGCGCGGAAGGCATCGACGTATTCGCGCACCAAGTCGCGCCCAAAGGGGGTATTGGTGATCTTGTAATCGCTGTACTGCGTGTCGAAGAGCGAAAAGCCCTCGTGATGGCGGGTGGTCAGCACTGCGTATTTCATGCCTGCGGCTTTGGCACGGCGGGCAATGTCGCGCGCGTCAAACAGGTCGGGATTGAAGCGCTTGAAATATTTTTCGTCGTATACCTCGTTGGGGATATCTTCGCGCTCGCGGATCCATTCGTGGCGGGCGGGCATGGCGTAAAGCCCGAAGTGGATGAACATACCAAAGCGGTCGTGCACCAACCAATCGGTGTCGCCGGGGGTTTTTCTGCGGATGTAAGATGACATATTTTTGATCCTCCTTATTGACTTTTTGTATGATTCATGGTAAAATACATTTGAAAATGTGTTTTTCTTTATAATAGCATATTTTTAAGTGATTTTACATGGATTTTTTGATATTTTTTATGGACTTTTTAACAACGATCGGAGGACGGGATGGAAATTGAACATCAACCGTTTTTTGTACAGTCGGCAAAGGCCTCGGAATTGGTAATTGGAACCGGCGGATTTGTTTGCACCGACAGTACCTGGCAGCAGGAGCCGCTGTTTGCGTCTTATTCCAGGCTTTATTTCGTTTTGGATGGCTCCGGGATGCTGTATTCTGCCGACGAGCGGGTGGAGCTGACGCCGGGGGTTGTCTATCTGGCGCCCTGCGGAATGAAATACGGCTTTTTTGGAACTGATTCGGTGACCAAGCTCTTTTTTCACATCAATCTTACCCTGACACCGGGAGGCTACGATGCATTTTCGCATTGCGGGCGCTTTTTTTCGCTCCCCTATGAGCGGGAAAAAATGAAGCGCCTGGTTGAGCAGTACCGCGGGGAGGATCCATGCGGGCATTTTGCGCTGAAAAGCGAGCTGTATCGGGTTGTGGGGGAGTTCGTGCGGCAGGCACGGGCGTCCTCGGCGGAGCGCGTTGGATACTCCAAGTGCGTTGCCGATGCGGTGCGGTATATTCATCGGCATTTGCGTGCGGACCTGACCGTAAAGGAGATCGCAGAAGCGGTTTTTTGTTCGCAGAGCAAGCTTTCGGCGCTTTTTCGGCAGGAGGTGGGACAATCGGTTGCCTGCTATACGGAGGACCTTTTGATGTCGGAGGCACAAACGCTCCTGATCTACAGCGAAACGCCGATTGGAGAGATCAGCGAACGGCTGGGGTTTTGCGATCAGTTTTATTTTTCGCGTCGGTTTGCCAAGCGGTTTTCTGTATCTCCAAAGGAGTTTCGCAGCCATCGCAGTCACGGCGAAAAGGATGCGGTTCTGGGGACGCGGTTTTCGTGGGAAAACTTTTGAAAAAATTTCCCACACCCCAGACCGTAGACAAAAGGACGCATGAGTAGCAAAATGCCCAACAATCCCTCACCGCTTCGCGGAGCTCCCTTGTGCAAAGGGAGTCTTGGATAGGGTTGCAAAATTCCTTCGTAGATCCCGCGTCGGCTTGCGCCTCGCGCTTTTGCGACATGCCGCAAAAATTCGACCGGCGAGCTTACGAGCCTTCTCGGTGATGACACGTATATGGGATGTTAGCTTTTGAATTTGACCTGCAAAGCTTCTCAGTAATGCCCCCGCCGTGTCATCTTGAGCGAACGCAGTGAGTCGAACTGCGAAGCAGTGCGAGGCGTAGCCGAGCAAGATCTCGGTGGGGCGGGTTGCGGTTATTCCTTTATAGATCCCGATGCTTCGCATCGCCCTCCCTTAGGTCGGGTTCGACTACGAAAACGCCACAATGCGGCGTTTTCTCCGCTCAGGATGACACAGGAAATGATATATCGTAGATCATTTATTGGTGTTAGCATTGGCACGCCCATGCGCTCCAGCCGCTCATTAACTATCTTCATGGAGCAT
>JAFTLZ010000128.1 GCA_017452665.1 Clostridia bacterium | reverse complement strand
TCTGTTGCCCTGATGTACGGCAAGGGAAAAATAAAGACGCTGACGGTTTTTCCGTCCATTTTCAAGGGCGAGCATATAAAGCATACCGAAATGGTCGCGATTTTGCGCGGACATGAGATCACCGTGGAGTTTGACCGTCCCACTGCATTACAGATCGACGGCGAAACCGTGCTGGACGTAACCTCTTACACCGTAACCTCCGGCAGACAGGAAAAGACCGAGGCAAATGCCGCGGCAATCAATCGATAAGGAGTATCTGTTTATTATGCTTTGCTACATTTTTTTGGCAGTTACATTTTTTGGCAGCGCCGTGCTGGTTGCGCTGACGCAGATTTCCTGGTGGTGGTTTTTGCCCATTTTTATCGGAATGTTCGTTGTGATCAATCCGCTCTACTTTTGCATTTTGTGGTTTACCACCATCTTTTTACCCAAAAAGGATCCCATCGAAAAGCCACTCAAGCACGTGTATTTCTGGATTTGGTTCAGCACCGATTGGCTGATGACGCTGTTGCGCGTAAAAGTTCGCTTTACCGGAATGGAGCAGTTCCCGGATGAGCCCTTCGTGCTGGTCAGCAACCATCAATCCAACTTTGACCCGATCGCAATTTTGTGCAAGGTGCGCCGCCGCAAAATCGCGTTTATCTCCAAGGCGTCGAATTTTAAAATTCCGGTTGCGGGAGACTACGTGCGGAATGCGGGCTTCCTTTCGATCGACCGCGACAACGCCATGAGCGCGTTGCGTACCCTGAAGCGTGCCGGAGAGCAGATGAACCGCGAGCAGATGATTATGGGGATCTACCCGGAGGGAACTCGCAGTAAAAGCGGCGAGCTGTTGGAGTTTAAAGAGGGCGCTTTTCTGCTTGCCAAGCGCGCCCATGCCCCCATTGTGGTGATCAGCACCAAGGGAACCAACAAGATCGCAAAGCAGATGATTTGGAAGTCGACTAAGGTGGATCTGAACGTGTTGGAGGTCATTGACCGCGAAACGGTGCAATCCAAATCCTTGGCGGAGCTTGCTGCACACTCGCGTGAATTGATCGAAAAGTCTCTGATCGGCGGTTAATATAATGCGAACCGAGGCTTTTTTAAAGAGCAATTTGCACACCCACACGCGTTTTTGCGACGGTGCGCATACTCCCGAAGAAATCATTCTGGAGGCGATCGGGAAGGGAATGAATGTGATCGGCTTTTCCGGTCATGCTTATACGCCGGTTGATATCTCGTATTGCATGACACCGCAGGATACTGCGTGCTACCGCGCAGAGATTGAGCGCTTGAAGGTACAGTATTCCGACCGCATCAAAATTCTTTTGGGGCTGGAGCAGGATCTGTATTCAGCGCCTCCGGATGAAAGATACGATTACCTGATCGGTTCGGTGCACTACGTCCTTTTGGACGGGGAATACTGCGCGGTGGATCACTCGGCGGCGTATTTGACCGAGGCTGTAGCGCGGCATTGCGGCGGAGACGTTTACCGCTTTGCGCGGGAGTACTATCGCAGCGTGGCACAGATCGTTGATAAAACCGGCTGTGACATCGTGGGGCATTTTGATTTGGTCACCAAGTTTAACGAGGGCGGCGCGATGCTTGACGAAAAGGATCCCCGCTATCTTGGTCCCGCGCTGGAGGCTTTGGACGCGCTTTTGGAAAAGGACGTTGTGTTTGAGGTCAACACGGGAGCAATGTCACGCGGATATCGCCGTTTGCCGTATCCTTCCTGCATTCTGTTGCGCAGAATTGCCGAAAAGCGCGGCATGGTGACGCTTTCCTCCGATGCGCATCGGAAGGAGCATTTGCTGTATGCATTTAAAGACGCATTGATGTTACTGAAGGCCTCCGGATTTGGCTCGGTGGCAGTGATGACCCCGGACGGGTGGAAGGACCTTCCTTTATAAGTTTACTCTCGCCCCCGATGACGGCGACTGCCGCATCGGGGGCGTTTTTAGGAACGCAACTCTCACATCCTTTTCAAAAAATCGGATTTTTTTACGATTCCGTGAAAATGCTTGACAAATGCACAAAAATTTGGTATACTAATTACGATTTATCAAAAGTCAAAAAAGAAAGGGATATTGCAATGAATTTTTTTGATGAACTTGTAAACTATGATAAAGAAGTATACGATGCTTGCTCGCTGGAGCTGAACCGTCAGCGCCAGAACATTGAGCTGATCGCATCCGAGAACATCGTTTCCAAGGCGGTGCTTTTGGCGGCAGGCACGGTTCTGACCAATAAATATGCCGAGGGCTTTCCCGGTAAGCGCTACTACGGCGGATGCCAGTACGTTGATATCGTAGAGAACATCGCGCGCGAGCGTGCCAAAAAGCTCTTCGGTGCCGAGCACGCAAACGTACAGCCTCACTGCGGTGCCAGTGCAAACCTTGCTGCATTCTTTGCGTTCCTGAATCCCGGAGATACGGTCATGGGCTTGAATCTGGCGCACGGCGGACATTTGTCGCATGGCTCTCCCGTAAACATTTCGGGAAAATACTTCAACATCGTTCCTTACAGCGTGTCTGACGATACCGAGATGCTGGACTATGAGGAGATGCGCCGTGTAGCACTGGAATGTAAGCCCAAAATGATCATTGCGGGTGCGAGCGCGTACTCCCGTACGATCGATTTTGCCAAGATCCGTGAAATTGCCGACGAGGTTGGCGCCATCTACATGGTGGATATGGCGCACATTGCGGGTCTGGTTGCCGCAGGCTTGCATCCCAGCCCTGTTCCGTATGCCGACGTGGTCACCACCACCACCCACAAAACACTCCGCGGTCCGCGCGGCGGCTTGATCCTTTGCAAGGAGCAATACGCAAAGCAGATCGACAAGGCTGTGTTCCCGGGTACGCAGGGCGGTCCCTTGATGCACATCATTGCCGCAAAGGCAGTGGCGTTTGGCGAGGCGATGACCGATGAATTCAAGGAATATCAAAAGCAGATCGTGAAGAACGCAAAGGTTTTGTGCGGCGCGTTGAAGGATGCGGGCTTCCGCGTGGTTTCGGGCGATACCGACAACCATTTGATGCTGATTGATCTGCGTCCGTTCGGAATTACCGGGAAGGAGATGGAGAAGAGACTGGACGAGGTACATATCACCGTCAACAAAAACGCCATCCCCAACGATCCCGAAACTCCCTTTGTCACCAGCGGTATCCGCGTCGGTACGCCTGCCGTAACCTCCCGCGGATTTAAGGAGGCAGAAATGCTGAAGATCGCACAGTGGATGAAGGATATCGCAACCGATTTCGAGGGTAACCGCGAGCGTGTCAGCGCTGAGGTCGTCGCTCTTTGCGAAAGCTTTCCGATTTACGAATGAGAAATCCGTTTTTGTTGCAGATTCTTGCAGAAAAAACGGGAAAGAGCATTGACAAATCCGATCAACTGTGATATAATATTGAGGAATTGATAGAGGTGCACCAGAACAAGAGTCCTCTGTGCGGAACAGCCGGCGCGGGCGTTGCACAGAAAAAAGGGTTCGGTGCCGAAGGACGGTTCTGCGCGAGATCGCTCCTGGCATTTCGGAGAATATCCGCCGTGCTGTCGCAGAAATGCGGAGCGCTATCTGAAAACCCGTTTTGAACCGTCGGAGATTTGATTCCGATGATCTGTGGGCAGAGAACCGCTCTTTGATGCGTGTCTCTGCCCGTTTTTGATCGGGGAGCGGAGACAGATCACACAAGAAAGGACAAAAAACACATGAAAAAGACAATTTTTACCGGCGCTGCCACCGCGATTGTAACCCCTTTTCGTGGGGATGAGGTCGATTACGAGCAGTTTGGCAGATTGATCGAATGGCAGATTGCCGAGGGCATTGACGCGATCGTTGCCTGCGGTACCACCGGCGAAGGATCAACTCTGACCGACGAGGAGCATCGCCGGGTGATCGAATATGCGGTAAAAAAAGTGAACGGACGCGTGCCCGTCATTGCGGGAACCGGTTCCAACGATACCGCCTACGCCATCGAGCTGACCAAATTTGCCTGCGAGGCGGGCGCCGATGCCATGCTGCTGGTGACGCCGTATTATAACAAAGCCACGCAAAAGGGCTTGATCCGCTCCTTTGAGGCAGTAGCAGATGTCAGCACAAAGCCGATCATTTTGTACAACGTGCCTTCCCGCACCGGATGCAATCTGCTTCCGTCGTCTGCGGCGGCATTAGCAGAGCATCCGAACATCGTTGCCATCAAGGAGGCCTGCGGAAATATTTCGCAGATTGCCGAGCTTGCGGCGTTGACGCGCGGAAAGCTGGATATCTATTCCGGAAACGACGACCAGATCGTTCCCGTGCTTTCTCTGGGAGGCAAGGGCGTTATCTCGGTGCTTTCCAACATTATGCCCAAGGCGACCAGCCAAATTTGCCACAAGTTCTTCGCGGGAGACGTAGCCGGGAGCGCCAAGATGCAGCTGGATCTGTTGCCGCTGATCAATGCGCTGTTTTGCGAGGTCAATCCGATCCCCGCAAAGGCTGCCGTTGCGGCAATGGGCTTTGGGGAGAACAGCCTTCGCTTGCCCCTGACGCCGATGGAGGCGCAAAACGAGGCAAAGCTGCTTGCTTTGATGAAAGAGCAAGGTTTGCTGTAAAAATGCCTCTTTGAAAGGAAACAACATGATGAATATATTGATATGCGGTGTGGGCGGCAGAATGGGCAGGGAGGTAGCAAAGCTTGCGCTGGATGGCGTGCGCGGTGCGGTTCCCGTTGCGGCTTACGACATTTTGCCTATGGATACCCGTGAATTTCCCACCTACACCGATTGGAATGCTGTAAGCGAGAAGATCGATTGCATCATTGATTTTTCGCACCATGCGGGAACTGCCGCGCTTTTGGACTTTGCCGTTTCGCGCAAGCTTCCCGTGGTGCTGGCAACCACGGGTCACACACCCGAAGAGTTAGCGCTGATCGACCATGCGGCAGAGCAGATTCCGATCTTTCGCTCTGCGAATATGTCGCTCGGCGTTGCGCTTTTGGTGGAACTGGCAAAAACCACCGCTAAGACCTTTCCCGATGCGGATATCGAGATCATCGAAAAGCACCATAACCGCAAGCTGGATGCTCCCAGCGGAACGGCGCTTCTGCTGGCGAATGCCATTCGCGAAATCCGTACAAAGGCACGGCTGGTGTTTGGCAGAGAAGGACAAGCCAAGCGCGACAAGGACGATATCGGGATTCACGCCGTGCGCATGGGAAATATCATCGGTGAGCATGAGGTCATTGTGGGAACCGATACGCAAACCATCACGCTGAAGCATGAGGCGCACAGCCGCGCACTCTTTGCCGAGGGCGCATTGGCGGCGGCGGAGTTTTTGATCGGCAAGACCGCCGGTATTTATGGCATGAAGCAGATGATCGACTCCGAATAAACAGCTTTTATTTTCAACCTGAGCAAAGGACGTAGACGAATCATGATTTGCAACAATCTTTCGATCAACAAAGCAGGGCATTTGTGCTTTGCAGGACAGGATACCACCGAGCTTGCTGCGAAGTACGGAACCCCGCTGTATCTGATGGACGAGGATCGGATCCGCGAGCGTTGCCGCACGTATCTTGTGGCAATGCGGGAGGCGTTTGACGAGCGCGCCACCGCGTTGTATGCAAGTAAGGCGGCATCCTTCAAGCAGATGTACCGCATTATGAAGGAAGAGGGCATGGGGATCGACGTGGTGTCCTCGGGAGAGATCTACACCGCAGTATCGGTGGGATTCCCCATGGAAAAGGCGTACTTTCACAGCAACAACAAAACCGATGCCGACATCGCTTACGCGATGGAAAACGGCGTAGGGTATTTTGTGGTGGACAACCGCGAGGAGCTGGATGCGATTGAGCATTTGGCAACCGAGCGCGGGATGACGCAAAAGGTTTTACTGCGCTTGACGCCTGGCATTGATCCGCACACGTATGCGGCGGTTGCAACCGGAAAGGTGGATTCCAAGTTCGGCTCTGCGATCGAAACGGGGCAGGCGGAGCAAATCACGGCGTATGCACTCTCACTTCCGCACGTGCATTTGTCGGGCTATCATTGTCACGTCGGCTCCCAAGTGTTTGATTCGGATGTATTTTTGCGTGCCGCGGCGATCATGCTGGATTTTGCCGCAAAAATGAAGGAAACCTATGGCTACGAGCTGGAGGAGCTGGATCTTGGCGGCGGTTACGGTGTGCGCTATCTTGAAGAGCATCCCGAAATTGACATTGCCGCCAATATCCGCCAGGTTGGACGTGCGGTAAAGGAGCAGTGCAAGGCTTTGGGGTTGCAGCTTCCCGCCGTGCGCATGGAGCCCGGACGCAGTATCGTTGCAGACGCGGGAATGACGCTCTACAGCGTGGGAACCGTCAAGCGGATTCCGGGATATAAAAATTACGTTTCCGTTGACGGCGGAATGACCGACAACCCACGTTTTGCGCTGTATCACTCTCCGTATACGGTTCTGCTTGCAAACCGCCCCGAGGCGGATGCGCCGCGCTTCCGTTGCTCGGTAGTTGGCAGATGCTGTGAGAGCGGGGATATTTTGCAGGAGAACGTTCCCATGCCACAGGACGTTGCGCGCGGTGACCTGCTTGCAGTTCTGACTACGGGGGCGTATAACTACTCGATGGCGTCCAATTACAACCGTATTCCGAAACCTCCGATCGTCATGTTGCGTCAAAATGAGAGCTTTTTTGCCGTCCGTCGTGAAAGCTTTTCCGATATTTGCCAAAACGATTTGTAAAAGGATGCGTTTAGGGGAAACTTTTTCAAAACTTTCAACGTGGGGCGCGGGTTTTCCCACACCCTTTCAAAACTTTCACAACAATTTATAAGATAGGCGAGGTAGGAATGTCCCTGCCTCGTCCGTTTATTCAGACTCCGAATTCCTTTCCGAGCACGCATCCGGAACAATAGCTCCCGCGAGAAAATTTATTGGCCGAAGCATGGGTAGGCCCGTGCGCCCTAAATGCTTGCGGGAGCTAATCTTCCCGTCTGTTAGTTTGCTGACAAATTTGACGGTAAAACAAAAAAACGAGGCGGACACATCCCTGCTTCGCCTACCTTATAAACCGCGATAAAAGTTTTGAAGGGTGTGGGGGACTTTTTCAAAAGTCCCCCACAAAAAAGCGCGCCTTTTTCAGAAGTTTTTCCACGAAAAAACGCATCCTTAATATAACGAATTTCTACTCTAACACAAAAGTTTTGATGGCCTTCACAGCAATGCCGGCTTCGTATTCACCCACCTCGCCCAGCGCAAAAAAGCTACCGTTCGCGCGGCAAAGCCTTACGCGGCTGCCAACGGGATCGTTTCGTCCAATCTTTTTGAGATAGATTTCACAGCCGCCGCGGCAAAGCTTTTCGTAAAACGCGGGCAGGGAAATCGCGGGGAGCGAAGAAAATAACGCTTCGGTTGGGATCAGCAGATCCAGCCGTTCACGCTCGTTCATTTCTTCCACCTCTGCAATCGAATGTGCGTTTTCAATCGAAAATCCACCGGTTTCGGTACGCTCCAGGCTCGCCATCGCGCCGCCGCACCCAAGCGCGTTCCCAATGTCGGCACACAGCGTGCGGATGTAGGTGCCGCCGGAGCAATGCACGTCCAAAAGATAATCGGAGGCGACGTTCGTGGGGGTGGCACACAGCGCAAAGATCTCAATCTCACGTGCTTGGCGCTCCACCGTTTGCCCCTGCCGTGCCAGATCAACCAGCTTTTGCCCGTTGATCTTCAAGGCGCTATACATCGGCGGAACTTGCAAAATCTTTCCGCAAAACTGCGGCAGAACCTTTTGCACCTCGTCAGGGGACGGCAGACGATCTGAGGTCGTCAAAACCGTGCCCGTCGTGTCCTCGGTGTCGGTGGTCAGCCCCAAGCGCAAGGTCGCGCGATAACGCTTTGCGTCAGTGCAGAGATATTCACAGGCTTTTGCGCTCCGACCGATCAGCACGACCAAAACGCCGGTTGCCATGGGGTCAAGCGTTCCCGTGTGCCCGACGCGCCGCGTTTGATAAAGACGGCGGATCCGATTGACGATATCGTGCGAGGTGACCCCCGCGTGTTTGTGAACGATCAGAACACCGGACGGTTCTTGCGGCGTCATCTGTCACATCCTTCCTTTTCGGGGGATATGACGATGTGCTCCAGCTCGCGTTTTTGCACGTGGTGAACGCCGTTTTCGCGGTAATAGGTCACGCTTCCGTCTGCTGCTTCTCCGACGATGCGAACCTCCTCATCCGGCTTTCCCAGCGCCAGAAGGAGCATTGGTGTCAGCTGTGCGGGAATCCCCAGAATTTCTTTGAGCGGTTCCTGAGAAAAGCTGCCGATCATACAGCCGCCAAAGCCTGCCTCACAAGCCGCCAGCATGACGGTTTGCGCGCAAATGCCAACGTCGGTTTTAAATTTTTCGGCACCGGGAACAACCGTACTGTCTGCACAGATCAAAATATAAGCGACCGGTGCGTGTCACACGGGAGGGAGCTTGATATCCTTGAGCTTACCTGCCCAGCGTGTGTTTTCCAGTACCTGAGCACACTCTGCCGCATCGGTGACGGGACGGAATTTCAGCATTTGCAGATTGATACTGGAGGGGCAATACCGTGTGTGGTCGATCCAATCCTTCAGCATTTCGTTCGTAATTTTTACCGATTCATCAAAGCTGCGGTAACTGCGGCTGGTTTTTAAAAGATCCTTTAACATAATTTTTATCCTTTCTTAAAATCTGACCCACGCCGAGTAGATGACCTGACCTTTTTCCGAAAAATTGCGCTCGTATTCGGTCATAATGTTGTCGGCGTTTTTCTCGGAGGCGTGCAGGTCGCGCGTCTGCCATTCTACGGTCAGCCCACAAAGTTCAAATTGCTCCAGACTAAAATCAAACAATCCCTCGTTATCGGTTTTCAGCTTGAGCATACCGCCCGGAGTGAGCACATTGCGGTAAAGCTCCAAAAAATCCTTGTGTGTCAGGCGGCGCTTCGCATAGCCCTTTTTGGGCCACGGATCGCTGAAGTTCAGATACAGACAATCCACCGAGTGGGTAGGAAACCACTCTGCCACATTGCGGGCGTCTCCGATCAAAAAGCGCAAATTGTCGGGGCGGGTATCCTTGGCAATCATTGCTTTTTCCAGCGCAAGGCACGCCACGTCCGAAACGCGCTCCATTGCAATCCAGTTGCAATCGGGATATTTCGCCGCCATACCAACGGCAAAATCGCCCTTTCCGCAACCGATCTCCAGATGGATCGGCTGTTCCTTTGAAAAATAGCTTTGCGGAGATATCGCCGGGATCTGCGGCTGTTCGATCAAAATTTCGGCACAAGCGGCAATGCGTTCGGCGCCGTGCTTTTTTCGTCTCATTCTCATGGTCAAAATTCCTTTTGCTTGGTTTTCTTTTTCTACATTATATCAAAAATACGCGCAAAATGCAACCGAAAAAGAAAAAATTCTCACCTTTTCTTTTCGCACTTGACAGCATCCGTCTTTTTGTGTATAATAAAAGAAAAACAGCACCAAAAGCCATCGGTGCCGTTTTCATATATGATTCAGTTTTTCGCGTTTTCTTCCAGATATTTTACAACATCACCGATGGTAGAGAACTTGTGAAGATCCTCATCCTGGATTTCGATACCGAATTTGTCCTCGCAAAGCAGGATCAAGTCGGCAAGCTCGATGGAGTTGATGCCCAGATCGTTTGCAAGATCCGATTCCATCGTAATTTCATCGGCATCCAGCTGGAGCTCTTCCACCAGAATGTTTTTCAGCGTTTCAAACATGATTATGTTCCTCCAAAATAATTTTCAAATTAGGGGATGGGACATTTCAATGCCCAATACAAATATATTATACTTCAAAAAGTTCATTTTGTCAAGCCTTTTTTGGAAATGTGTTCCGCAATTCCGCGTTTTTTGGATGTTTTTGGCTCTTTTTTCATCAAAAAGAGCTGATTATGCGAGGAAAGGAGAAGGAGAATGTATATTTTTCATAACCGACCGCTGGCGCTTGCGTGCTGTGTTTTTGCACTTACGGCGGCTATTGCAAGTAAGCTTTCATTGGAGAGCGTCGTGGCTTTGGGGATTGCCTGCGGCGTCGGCTGTTTGCTGCTGTTCCTGATTTGGTTCAAGCGTCGCAAAAAGCAGATTTTTCTGTCGTTTCTTTGCTGCTTGTTTGCCTCTGTGGCTTTGGCATCCTCCTTCCTTTTCTTTCACGTACATTACGCAAAGTACCAATCCTTTGTCGATCGCGAATGCATCATAGAGGGAACGGTTCTCAAGCGTACCTCATCTGCCTCGCACGCCTCCTCCTTTTACGTACAGCTGGATTCCTTGAACGGTGAACAGGTTTTTGCCGACGTAAAGTTAGAGTGCGATTACGTTTCCTCCTTGCAACCGGGGGACCGCTTTTGCGCGACGACAACGGGGCGTGCATTTGAAACGGATGGCAGCTTTGATGAGGCGGTTTACAGCCTTTCGGACGGAATCGTGCTGGCCTTGGTCTGCTCGGGCAGCGAAAACTGCAGGATCGAAGAAGAGAAGGGGCGCTCATTGCGCGTACTTTTTGCAAAGTGGAACGATGAGCTTTCCTTTATGATAAGGGACTCTGTTGGCGGTGAGGCAGGAAATCTGGTGTCTGCCTTACTGCTGGGAAATCGCAGTGCCATTTCGGGCGATACAGAGCTACAGTTTCGCCGCGCAGGTGTTTCGCATCTGCTGGCGCTGAGCGGTATGCACGTTTCGATCTTGATTGGACTTGCAGATTGGCTGTTGAAAAAATTGCGCTGTCCCAGGTGGATCCGCGCCGTTTTGATGATGGTGTTTGCCTTGGGATATCTGATGCTAACGGGGTGTTCTCCTTCTACGGGGCGAGCAGTGCTCATGCTTTGTATTCTCTCACTCGGCTTTTGTCTGAAATCGCAATACGATTCCTTTACGTCCCTGTGTACGGTGCTTTTCGCAATTCTGCTGGTGACGCCGTATGCCGTGTTGGACGTGGGAATGTGGATGTCCTTTGGCGCGGCAGGCGGAATCATCGTGCTGATCCCGGCGCTGAATACGCAGTTGGAGAGTTCCCTGCAAAAGCATCGGGTTTCGGGGCTTAAGGCAACCCTGTTCAAATCGGTTGCCGTTGCGGTGTCCGTCGGTTTGGTTGCCAATCTGGCGCTGGCTTACGTGCAGGCAACCCTATTCGGCAACATTTCTTTGATGTCCATTCCTACCACCTTGCTTTTGAGCCTGCCAATGACGTTTGCGTTATATTCGGGCATTTTTACGCTGATCTTTCCGCCGGCGGCAATGCTGTGCTACTGGAGCGCCGAAGGAATGTTATGGATCGCAAAAACGCTCTCCGAACCGCAAAATATTTTACTGCCACTGAACGACGGATATTCACAAGCGATTATAGGCTTGATGACGCTTTCCCTGATCTTTTTGGCGGTTGCTAAGCTGCGCCGTGCGTTTTGGGGTGTGTTGCCGATCGGATTGAGCGTGCTTGCCCTGGCGGTTTCTTTATGCGTGACCCATCTGCCGAATTCCGGTGTGTCGGCAGAATACATCCCGGAGAGCGGGGGAGATATCCTGCTCTTTTACGAAAAATCGGAGGCGGTTGCAGTGGATTTTTCGGACGGATCGGCTTCCGGGGCGTATGCTTTATCGGAGGCACTTGAAGCGACGCTGTGTACGGAGCTTGACGATCTGATCCTATGTCACTATCACGATCGCAGTGCGTACTTTCTTTCGGTGTTAAGCTCCGAGGTCAAGATCCGCAACCTGCGCCTCCCCGCTCCTTTGGATGAGCGCGAGCGTGCCATAGCCGAAAGACTGAACGCCGAGGCGGAGCTTCACGGCATTTGCGTTCGGTACGATACGGATGAACTTGCGCTGCAGTCACTTGCAGTACAAAAATGGGAGCATACAGCCAAGACCTCCTCACGGCACGAGGCGCTCCTGTTTTCCGCAACGGCAGACGGGGCTACATTGACCTATTTCAACGCCGCCTTTCCAAATAGCAATCTGACCTTGTCGGCTGTTAATACTTTAAAGGAAACGGATTTTCTGATCGTCGGTGCCACGGGATTTTCCACCTCGTCTAAAACGCGCATCCCGGCACTTTCTGCAGATACCGAGCTTCTGGTCCTGACCGACGCCAAGCTGACGTCTCTCCTGCCGGTCCCGTATCCTGCAAGCGAGGTTTGTTATGCCGATGGAAACTTGCTTATTCCTATGAAATAATCTCCGACAAAAAGCCTTTTTTCATTGTCGAAAAGAGGCTTTTTTTCATACGCTGTTATTGATGATCGGGCGGGGATTCTGTTTTGTTTCCCCGGGAAAGGACGGGAGATTATGACGGAAAGAAAGAAGCTCGTGATTACTGTTTTGGGCGGCGACAAGCGGCAAAAGGTGATGGTGCGGGTACTTGCGGAGCATGGATTTTTTGTGCGCGTTTGGGGCTTGAGAGGGGATTGGGAAGGCATGGAACGGGTCGTGTCAGTTGCGGATTGGAAGGATGCCGTAAACGGAGCTCACGCCTTGATTTTGCCATTGCCTGCCAGCACGGACGGCGTGCGGATTCATGCACCGGACGCTGTGGGGGATGGCTTGCGTCTGGACGTTTTGCTTGCCGCAGTGCCATTAGATTGCCCTGTTTTGGGCGGGCGACTCCCCGACGCAACGGTTTCCGCCTGCTCTGCACGCGGCGTTTTTTGTGTGGATTACTATCAAAACGAAAGTCTACAGCTCAAAAATGCACTCCTGACCGCAGAGGGAGCGATTGAGCTTGCTATGCAGGCGCTTCCCGTGGCACTGTATGGCACACATATGGCGGTGATCGGGTACGGGCGTATCGGAGAGCTTCTTTCGCAACGCCTGATGGCGTTTGGCGCACGGGTAACGGTCTATGCACGAAGGCAAGAGGTTTTGACCCGCGCCTCACTTGCGGGATGCAACAGCATCGGGCTGTGGCGCAAGGATTCCTCCTCTACGCTGTGTGCACTTGCAAGGGATACCCGTATGGTCTTCAATACCGTTCCGGAATGGCTGTTTTCCAGCGCGGTTGTCCAAACGTTGCCCCCAAATTGCATCTATATGGAGCTTGCCTCCGCTCCCGGCGGAATCGACCGTGCCGCAGCACAGGAAGCAGGTATCCCGATGATATGGGGGAATTCCTTGCCCGGAAAGTATGCTCCCGAAAGCGCGGGAAAAATTCTTGCCGAAACGGTAGCGGAGCTGTTGCGGGAGCATCTTCCAAATCTCACATCCCAATAGAAAGGATTTTTGGTGAATCAATATGTTAGGTTACGCCTTCTGCGGCTCGTATTGCACGCATTCCTATGCGCTGAAGGAGCTGCGGAATTTGATAGAAGCAGGGTACGAAATCCAACCGATTATGAGTGAAGCGGTGTGGTCTACCGATACGCGCTTTGGAAGTGCCGCAGTTATGCGGGATACGGTGGAAACTTTATGCGGAAAACCGATCATCCACACCGTGCTGGACGCCGAGCCTCTGGGGCCGAAAACGCCGCTGGAGGCGCTGATCATTGCCCCTTGCACGGGAAATACGCTGGCAAAGCTTGCAAACGGGATCACCGATACGGCAGTCTGCATGGCGGCAAAGGCACACCTGCGGCGGGATCGCCCGTTGGTACTGGCGCTGGCATCCAACGATGCGCTTTCTGCCAATTTGAAAAATATCGCCACCATGCTCTCGCGCAAATGCGTGTATTTTGTACCAATGGAGCAGGATGATCCCGAAAAAAAGCCTCACTCTCTGGTTGCGGATTTTTCACTGCTGCAACCAACGCTCCATGCGGCGTTTGAGGGCAGGCAATTCCGAAAGCTGTTTTTCTGATCCGTGTCTGTATCGGCGTGTACGCAGAGGTTCTTGGCAAATCCTCTGCCGCACGCCGAATCTTATATGATCAAATAACGGACAAGCCGTAAATTTTCTAAAAAACTTTTCAAAAAAAGATTCCCCTCCCATTGACGGGCGCACATTTTTGCGGTATAATATAAAGAGAATGTTAGAGTAATGTGGAGGGCGCAGTATGTCGCATCCGTTTTTGCATCTTCGAACGGTGATTCGCCACCGTCATAAGGTACTTTTGCACTGCATTCGTGCGGGAATCGGCTGGCAGGGGCTGTTTCACGATCTTTCCAAATTTTCTCCCACCGAGTTTATTCCGGGCGCCAAGTTTTTTCAAGGCAACCGAAGCCCCAACGAGCAGGAGCGGGAAATTTACGGTTTTAGTGCAGCGTGGATGCATCATAAGGGACGAAACAAACATCACTTTGAGTATTGGAACGATTTGAATCTCCAAACGCACCGTTATGAGCCCGTTAAAATGCCGATTCGCTATGTCAAAGAGATGTTTTGCGACCGCGTTGCCGCCAGCAAAATTTACCGCGGAAGTGAGTACACCGATGCACACCCTTATCAGTATTTCAGTCGCGGAAACGCACGTCAAAAAATGCATCCGGACACGGCAGATCTGCTGGAAGAATGGCTTCGGATGCTTGCCGAGCAAGGTGAGGCCGCAACCTTTGCGCACATCAAATCGCTGGATAATCGGTCGGATTACGGAGGAGAACAATGACCTATATCATGCAGTTACACAAGGAGCCGTTCGAGCTTGTCAAAAACGGCTATAAAACCGTTGAATTGCGTTTGAACGACGAAAAAAGAAGAAGGATCGTTCCGGGAGACTGCATCACGTTTCTCAATCGCAGCGATTCCTCCGAGTCTTTGACGGTTCGCGTGGTGGCGCTACATTCGTTTGAGTCGTTTGAGTCGCTCTACCAAACCCTGCCGTTGGAAAAATGTGGCTATTTGCCGGACGAAATTGCCACCGCATCCGCCCACGATATGGATATTTATTACACCGCAGAGGAACAGGAGCGTTACGGCGCCGTTGGCATTGAATTTGAATTGATCCACGCTTAAAAGGAGAAAAAATATGATCAGACACGTTTGTATGTTTGAATTTTTGGACGAAGCGCAGGGAAGGACCCGTGCCGAAAACGTCGCTATTACGAAAGCGATGCTGGAGGCGCTCCCCGAAAAAATCGAGTGGATCCGCGCATCTACCGTTTCGCTCAATGCAAAGGACGCACCCGAAGGGAACTGGGATCTGATCCTGATGTCGGATTTTGATTCCTTTGAGGATCTGGAACGGTACCGTGTGCATCCCGATCATGTCGCCGTCGGGCAATTCATGCGCCCGGTTCGCCGCGCCCGTGCTTGCGTGGACTTTGAGCTGTAAGCATTCTTTTTGTAACCGTGACGGATTTTATGATTTCCAAATAACCTATTTCCCCGAAAAGGCGGAGAGTTCAAATCTCTCCGCCTTTTCACAAACAGATTGTCGGTTTTTATTATCATTTTTCCTGCTTACGATAAATCGTTTTTTTGTATTTTACATTGTCCCCGTTTTGTGGTAAAATAGATGCACACAGAAAGGCGGTAAAATATGGGAATGCTATTTGATGCCGGTGCCATTTTATTTGGTGGTTTACTTGGCGGAATATGTAAGAAAAAAGTACAAATCAAAAGTACAGCGGTATTTGCCATCGGCATTATGCTGCTTAGTGCGGTTGGCTTGCTTGAAAATCTCCTTACCGTATCCGACGGAAAAATCATTGGAGAACATACAGTTGTAGTCGTAATCGCGTTGTTTTTTGGCACTGCAATTGGGGATCAGCTACACTTGGACGAGCGAATTTATTCTCTTTCCAAAACAAAAAATGTAAAAATCAACGGTCTGATAGATTCGCTTTTGTTTTTCGGAATCGGGGGCCTGCAAATCAGCGGCCCGATGGTATACGCCCTGCAGGGAGATTCCTTTCAGCTGATTGTAAAAGGTGTGATTGATTTTCCGTTTGCGCTGATTTTGGGCGCGACCTACGGAAAAACGGTATCGCTTTCGTCGATAGGCGTTTTTGCAATGCAGGTCTTGATCGCAGTACTGACTTATTTTCTCGGTTCGTTTATCGGAGCAGATTTGCTTTGTCAGCTGTGTTCGCTCGGTTATGTGATCCTCTTTTTTACGGGCTTTAATATGATTTGTTCCTTGCAAAATAAAGTCAAAAATATCAATATGATTCCGGTGATGCTTTTGATTATCGGC
>JAFTLZ010000127.1 GCA_017452665.1 Clostridia bacterium | reverse complement strand
CATATCCACATGTTCGCCGCTTCGCAAATGATTGAAGATGATATGAGAGCATTCTTGGCTAACACGCCATGTATTGTCACTGAATACTACGTCGCTTCCATTGATCTTCAAGCATAGCAAAATTTGCGGTGCATCCCTCCAAGGGGAGTTGTTGTAATGCCATGGAGTATCAAAGGACTCATTGAAAAAGCCGTTTCCCGCAATTGCACCAATCACGTTCTTTCCCTTATGCAATAAATGGGTTACATCGTATACGTTATACCACAGTATTTTGGTGTAATCACTGATAGGTGAGATCAGTATGTCCTTTGTAATCGGATCTCCATTGATATAAAAGCAGGCAAATCCCGGACTTTGCACATAGATTTCTGCCTTAACGATTTCTGAATCATCTACAACGAAATCTTTTCTGAACAGCGGAGCGGGATCGTAGAAGGAAAAATCCGAAGGCTTTTGCTGTGCTTTGATGTATTTTGCTTTTCCGAACACTTTGGCATTATGTTTTTTCAAATGTTCCGTGTTCATGATAACCTCCTGACTAAGGTTTATAAAATTCCATATCCAAATAATTATACAATACTTTACAAGAAAAGTAAACGACTTTATTTTACTTTCTATTATTTGCCACCGAAATATTGACGTAATTTCAAGTCGCTGTTTAGTATTTTTTCAAAATCTTTATATGAACCAACCTGTGTCCCTTCCCTCATAACCATAGCCCCTGCCGAAGCAATACCATAACGCAGAATTTCGTGCAAAGGCAAGCCCTTTTCAAGTGCCATGCAGATGCCCGCAACCATAGAATCCCCCGCGCCTTGCAGGGAGCGGACCTCGACCTTGGCAGGTTCACAAACATACGCATTCTCGGCATCGGCAAGATACGCACCGTCGGATCCCATTGAGATACAGATCATCGAAAGGCGATACGTATTCAAAACCTCACGTGCGGCAGTGTCAAGTGCTTTGATGCTGTTGATCTTACATTGGAACGTACCTTCAAATTCATCCAGATTGGGCTTGATCAAATAAGGGGCGGCTTCAAGTGCGCTCAACAGCACATCACGCTCGGCATCAACCACGACACGGCAGTTGGGCGCATGCTTATGGATACGCAAAAGACAACGCTTGTAAAAATCCGCGCCGACACCTAAGGGAAGACTGCCCGAAAGCGTCAAATAACTACTGCTTTTGGCGATCTGTACCACGCGTTCCAACATGGCGTCCACATCTTTTCCGCCGACGGAAGCACCTCCCTCGTTGATCTCAATGGTATGCTTGCGTTCGCGGTCAAAGATCTTAGTGCAAAGACGCAACGCGCCCTTTACGGGAACGAAAGAATGCGGTATTCCCAACGCATCAAGATCGGTGACCAAGGGTGACGGCGTTCCGTCGGTATAATCAAATCCACTGCAAAGCGTTACAACACCGAGCGCGTGCAAGGCTTTGGAAACATTGATTCCCTTTCCCGACGGATCGGTGCGCAATACCTGCACGCGGTTCATACGGTAGATATCAAAGTGATCTACCGTCACGGTCTTATCAATGCAAGGATTCAAGGTAACGGTTGCAATCATTGGAGATGTACCTCCGTCAATCATTTACCAGCATGATCTTTCCCTTGACCGATCCGGGGGTTTTGAAAAGTGCGAACGCCTCGGATGCTTGGCGCATGGGGAAAATATGGTCGATCAGCGCATTATCAAATTTGAGCTGTCCCGTGGCAAAATAATGCGCGGTCAACTCCCATTCCTTGCCCGGAAATGGTGCGGAATAGCTCATCCATGAGCCTGTCAGATGCAGTTCCTTGCGGTTGATCTGTTCCCACTCGCGCGGGGTAAATTCGACATTTTTGGTCGGTGTTCCGATAAAGCAGACCGACGCGCTGTTCCCCGCGACCTCGAAAGACATCTTCAAGGTAATGGGATTCCCCGCTGTCTCGAAAACGTATCCAAAGCCTTGACCGTCGGTCAGCTCTTCCACGCGTGAGGCAACATCTTCCTCTTTTGTATTGATGATCGCGTCGGCACCCAAACGCTTTGCCAGCTCCAGACGTTCGGGAACAATGTCGAAGACTACGACCTTCTTCGCACCAAAGATCCTTGCCCATTGCATGGTGAACATTCCGATCGTTCCGCCGCCGAGAATGGCAACGCACTCACCGCCACGGTAATCTGCTTTCAAGAGTCCGTGCAACGCAACGGTGGAAGGCTCAAACATAGCGGCTTGTACGAATGGAATCGACGGATCGTACTTAATCGCGTTTGCGGCAGGGATCACCACGTAATCGGCAAACGCGCCCTGCTGACGTGAGCCGATAAAGCTGTAGTGACGGCAGAGCGAATAGTTGCCGACCATGCAATCCTTACACTTCATGCAAGGCACCAAGGGTGCGCCGGAGACCGTGTCACCCACAGCTAGATTGGTAACGCCCTCTCCAACCGCGTCGATCACACCCGAAAACTCATGCCCCAATACCACGGGGTAAAAGTGGGCACCATTGCTCAAAACGCGCGGAATGTCCGAGCCGCAAATTCCTACCGCACGTACGCGAACACGAACCGTATCGGGCAACATCTCGGGCATGGGGATCTCTTCATATCTCAAATCTTCATTGGCATGTAAAACAGATGCTTTCATGTTCTTTTCCTCCGCATTTTAGGATTAGGCTTTTCCGTTGCAGCCGCAAACGATCATACGGTTTTTCACCAGCTCTTTGACACGTGCTTGGGCGGCTTTTCCGTACTTTTTGGGATCGAAAACTTCATCGTCGGCACCGATTGTCTCCTTCACACCCTCGGTATAGGCAATGCGAAGCTCGGTGGCAAAATTGACCTTGCAGATGCCCTCGGCAATACAGGCACGGATGCTGTCATCGGTCAAACCCGATGCACCATGCAATACAAGCGGTACAGAAACCACCTTGCGAATTTCCTTCAAGCGCTCCACGTCCAGTTTGGGAGTACACTTGTACACACCATGAGCGGTCCCGATGGCAACGGCAAGCGATGAAACACCGGTGCGTTTCTCGAACTCGGCAGCCTCCTCGGGGAGTGTACAGCCGGCAGCTGCCTCAAGATCATCCTCCTTACCGCCCACGGTTCCAAGCTCGCCCTCTACGGGAATGCCCATGCAAGCTGCAACCCTCACGACCGACTGTGTCAGCGCAATATTGTCCTCGAACGACTCATGTGAGCCGTCGATCATCACCGATGTATATCCCGCATGCAAAGCCGAAACGGCAAGCTCGAAGCTGTTTCCGTGGTCCAGATGCATGGCAACGGGAACCGAAGCACGCTCCGCGACGGCACGGACGTTTGCAAGATAGACGTCCAGTCCCGCGTATTTTACAGTAGACGGCGTGGTCTGAATGATTACGGGAGCATTCAGCTCACAGGCGGCATCGATGATCGCCATGACCATTTCCATATTTTCAGCATTGAACGCCCCCACGGCATATCCACCACGCTGTGCATCCTCCAGCATTTTCTTTGATGTAACCAATGACATAATTTTTACCCCTATTTATTGTTTTATTTTCATTTTCTTTACGGCTATTTTTTCTATTAGTCCGTTTAATATTTGGGGATCAAAGTTCCCCGTTCCTTCACTCATCGCATTTGCCGTAGCAACCGCAACGGCGTATTGCAGTGCCTGCGAGGGTGGATATCCGCGAAGCAAGGCAACAGCAAAGCCTCCCACCATAGAATCCCCACATCCAACTGTGTTTTTGATCTTGACCTTACGCGTGGGCTTCCCGTGGAAGACTCCCTCCTTGCATGCCAAAATTGCTCCGTCCTTTCCAAGGGACACAATCACATACGGGATTCCCGATTTGGATAATTGCTCCGCAAAGGTGGCTGCAACCGAAACATCTTCGATCTCCTTCCCCAGCAACGCCGATAGCTCCTCCCGATTGGGCTTGATGACCGTTGGCTTAGCAAGCAATCCCGACGCCAGAAGTCTTCCGCCTGTATCCAGAATCACAGGCTTTCCCTCAGCCTTCACCATTTTGATCATTTTTTCATAGATATTTGCGGAAACGCCCTTTGGAACACTCCCCGAAATAGTGACGATATCACTTTTTGCGATTAATCTGCGAAACAGATCCAAAAAATCGGACTCCTCATCGGGTAGAATCTCAAATCCCGGCTCTAAAAATTCCGTAGAGCCAAACCGATCGTCCAAAATATTGATACAGCTTCTGGTTTCGCTTTTCACATGCACAAAATCATGGGCGACACCGTCCTCTGTCAACATCTGCTCAAGATATTGACCGTTGAAGCCTCCAACGATTCCGGTGGCAAGAACCTCCTCACCACACAGCTCAACCACACGAGCAACATTCAGTCCTTTGCCACCTGCAGTATTTTGGACTTTTTTCACACGCATGACCGTTCCGCCAACGATTTCTCGTTCCATATAATATGCCTTATCGATCGCCGCATTTAAGGTAACCGTTGTAATCATAAAACCACCTCTCTTTTCACTTACTCTTGACAAAGCGTTTTTGTTCTGCTATAATTATAATAATTTCTCAACAATATTTCAAGCATGTTCCTGTTTTTTCAAATTTCTCAACTTTTATCAAGTAAGAGGTATTATATGTTATATCAAAAAGAACGTATGGAAAAAATTCTTTCTATTCTAAAAACGCACGGATATGTAACCGTTAAATATTTGACCGAGGAACTGCATTATAGTACGGCAACAATCAATCGGGATCTCAATCTGCTGGAGCAAATGAATGAAATTACACGAAGCTATGGGGGCGTTGAATTGAAAACCCCGCAAACCGTGCCCGTGATGTTTCGCTATGAACAGGGCAAACCGTCCAAAAAGCGGATTGCAAAGCGCGCTGCTGAAATCGTGGAGGACGGAGATACCATATTTATGGATGCCAGCACCACGGTTCAATATATGGGAGAACATCTTTTGGAAAAGAAAAATATCACCGTGCTGACCAACAACACCGCCCTATCTGCATTTTTATCCGAATATGGAATCGATGTGATCGTATTGGGCGGCAGAATCATGGAGCCGCCCTATATGTTAGCAGGCCCCGACACTGTAGAGACAGCCTCACACTACAAAGCCGACAAATGCTTTTTCTCCACGGCATTCGTTACGCACGACGGCGAGATGGCTTACACGGGTGACATCTTTTTTACTATGCATAAAACCATGATGCGGAACTCCCAAAAAATCTTTTATTTGGTAGATCATGAAAAGATAGACCGAAAAGGTGCAAAAGTAGTTTTAGGAGATTTTTCCTTGGTAGATTGTGTCATTAGCGATTATCAATTTTCGGCAGAAACACACACTTGTTTTTCCAATACGGAATTTATTTGTCTTACTCACAATTCATCGGCAAAATGAGAGAAAAAACAACATAAAAACACAGGAGAAGTCATTTTGATCAGAAAGACTTCTCCTGCAGATTTATATCAATCCTCTTTTTTTCTGATGATTACGCCAATTGTGCCAGCAGCAATCAAAAGAATCGCAGAGGCGCCGCCGATTACGGACTTACAACCTGACTGCTCCTCAGAGGAAGCGCTCGTTTCGCTTTCATTTGTATTCACGTCGGTGTTAACCTCGGAATCTGTTGTAGCAGTCGTATCGGTGGTCTCATCTTCTCCGTCGGGAGTTGTCGGATTGAACGGAACTGCCGCATTGTAAGCATCCAAATAGGTCTTGTCAAACAGTTCCTGGGTCATCAATGCTCTCAAGGAATCGACAACCGTAATCTCGTAATCCGAAAATACAGCAAGCTGTGAAAGCATTGCCATACCAACAAGCTCATTCTCGGTTTCAACGCTAAGCGTATCCTCGGAGGGATCGAACCACGTAAGATCGGCTTTTCCGTACGTATCAAGCACGTTTTCTTTTACATATGCCAAAACGGGATTCATTCCTTCTCTCGTTGCCCAAACCGTTTCAAAATCCAAACCTGTCAAATTGGTTTTTGCAGCAGTTCCCATAAGCTTGTCGCTATCAAGAACAGTGGGATCAACCTTACCGGAAATTGCCATGTTGGAGTTGGAATAACAATTGGTAACGTTGATCACGGTACCGCTTTCCGCCAATCCAAACCATGCGTAAAGTGTTTTTGATCTGCTCAAGCCTGTAGAAACACAGTTTTCAAGATTAACGGTTCCAACAGGTGCGCTGCCCACGAAGGCACCGCACGCATAGGCAGCATCAGCCTTAGCCATGCCGTCAAATTGACAGTTCTTGAAGCTAACCGTAGTATTGGAAGCATCGATCAATCCCACGATACCGCCAACCGCGGCAAACTCACTGGAGATCTTTGCGGAAACATAGCAACCCTCAAAATTATTGTTGATTTTTTCCAGCTTACCAATAATACCACCCGTATGTGCCATGTCACTAAACACGGAACCACCTATATAAGCACAGTTTTTAAACGTAAGCACATTGTCCGTTTTAGCATCTCCAACAAGACCTCCAACCTGACCGCTGCCCTTTACCGTAGAGTTCACCGCAACGATATTCTCATAGGCGGTGATCACTTTACTGATATAGCCTGCCGCAACGCCAACGCTTGAGGTGGAGCTTGTCACTTTAGCATCCACAAAGGTGATGTTTTTCAACGATCCACCTCTATGCGTTCCGATGAACCCCTTGTTGGAGGTTGTTGCATCAATCTTCATATTCTTGATCGTGACCGACGCTCCCTCGGTATCGTTCAGCTTACCTTCGATATTTCCCGCAAAATTTTTGCCATACTCAATACCGATCGGAGACCAAGCCTTGTCGTTCAAATCGATATTTTTGGTAATATAAAAGGTATGATCCGCATAAGCTCCCGTGTTGCCACCGATTGCCGCATCGTTGGTAAGCTTGGCAAGACCTGCCAATTTTGCCGCCGTATCAATCGTGTGGGTGGTTTTAGCCGCCTCGGTTGCATCAGATAACCAAGCGGTATCAACCGTACCATCCCAAACATCATAGATGGGTTCATCGGCAGCTACGGCGACGATTGTCGAGAAACTGCAAAGAAGTACTACCTGCATAAAAACAAGAAAAAGTGGTAAAATGCGGTTAAGATAATTTTGCTTTTTCATCATGATTTTCCTCTCTTATTTTTTATTTTTTTAACGAACCCGAGAAACGAATCCTCTCCCAAAAGTCAAATTTATATAATAATATTTTCCTCCTTATTTCCGAGATTTTTGGGATATCTTGTTTTCACTTCGTATTCGTTGTTTTTATTATATAGTTTCCAAGCAAAAAAATCAATAGTTTCATGCACTTTTGATAAATTCTCAATTATTCTCATGGTAATAAAAAAACAAAAATACTAAATATTCATCTCTCTGTAATCAGTTAAAATATTTTTTCTACTATCCCTATACCTTTTTTATTATATATGGTGAAGCTTGTAGACACACTGTCCCTACAGTTCACGCATTTAACAAAGTTCCCCCCTTGGCAAAATGGTATTTTCAAATTCGAAGACGGTGCAAAGCAACGATCTTGTTGCTTCGCTTTTTGCGACCTTGACCACAAGAGGGCGAGGGACAAGTCGGGGGATACGCCACCCATGGCATGGAGCGCATGGGACGGTGGGGGATGCGCGTGACGGGAAACAAGCTCCGCCGTCTTTATCATTTACGCCACCGCAAAATGCCCGATTTCAAGGTGAAGATTCCCCATAAGCAATTTGCCAACACCAAAAAGAAAAGCCTTGCCGTCTGCCAAGAAGCTGTTAAAGCCTCCGGGATAGACGGCAAAGGCAAGTATGAAAGCCTCTCAAAAGGCTGCTATGATGCTCAAACGCGCCTCGCAAGTTGTATCCGTAAACCCGCATAGTCCACTCCCGATTCGGCACTCCGATTCTGCAATTGCTCTACGGTGCGGTTGGCATCGGATAGACCATTCTTCGTTTTCTGCGCGAGGTTGTCGGAAAGGTCTTGATCGTGCGCCGGGATTGCCTTGTTTTGATTATCATATTTCCTCCATTTGAGAAGCCATAGCAGTTTCGGTTCTGCTACTGCCCTCTCCAAGTCTTACCGGTCTTTGCAACGTAACGGACTACGGTTTCCAATTGATGCTTCACTTCCCAAATTGCCGTGACCCCCATGTGTCACGAATGAAAGGATTCCAAGAATACCCGACCCATGTGTCGGATCGCATCTAAAGAATCTTGCAACATGATTTCATCGACATAATCAAGCGTTCTTGCTTTGAGCAAAAGCTGGTGTACGTTACTCCCGATGCGGCGTAGCTCGTGCAGGATCTCACCATACTCTGCGGGCGGTCTTTCGCGGATGGTCGTTCCGCGCAGAGCTTCGCGAATAAATTCTTCACGGGAAAGCACGGTGGCTTGCGCCAACTTGGTCACTCTGTCAAACTCTTCTTTGTCAAGTCGTAACAGAATTGCTTTTTCTCTTTCATACTGTGTTGTTAACGGTGGGGGTTTAGGGGGTGATATCCCCTAACAAGAGAATTGTGATATCACAATTCAGTGCTTGTTAAGACTGATGGACATTTTTTCCCGCCGTTTTTCTCCTTTCTTTTTTCTTGGTGGAAAGTCCTTTTTCAGCTTCCGTTTGTGCTTTCTGCACCTTGAGAATGACCTCTACAAGGCACTTTTCATTTACGCATCAGCCGAACGATCCTCTCGACCGTTCGGCTTTTTTGCCTTTCTTCCCTCCCTCGTGACTGTGTTTTTGTGTTTGATAGGGTGAAAAATGCGCTAGGATTACCTGTAAACCATCTCATTGAGTACAAATTCCTCTGCACTTTCTTTGGCTTGGTTCATTTTCTGCACCCATAAAAGCGGATCGCTCGCCTTCAATTCCTCGGTGATCCCCTGCTCTTTTACTGCCCGAGAAAGAATATTTGCAAGCATTTCCTGTGCTTCCTCCTCAATTTTCTCCAAATGCGCGGTCAATTACCTTCTCCCAAGAGCACGCCATAGGTACCTCTCCTGTGCTTTATCAGGTATTCACGCCGTAGTTCTGCATACTTTCCAAGCCATCCGCGCGATTGTTTGCTCTCGTTTCTCATGAAATTCATTCCATTTTCTTCGTTGTAAATCGGCATTTTTCAATCTCCTTTTGCTTTTTGATTTGTATTTTTATATAATTATAATATTATATCATTCTCTTCTCGGGTAGTAATATAGGGGGAGAGGTGTGGAGAGGGGGACTTTAGCGTTCATCACGACCACGAATTTTACTGCTACGTTGATGAAAATAATGCTCCAACAGCTTGAGAATCACCTCCTCCACCTTTTTGGGCGGTGTTCCTCTTGGAAAAAAATCCTCCAACTTGTCCATGGAAATCTTCACTTTCTCTACCTGATTGGCTTTCTGCTCGGTCAAAATGTGAAAGATACGGTCAATATCAAGTGTTCCTTGTTGGCTGTGTCGCTTCATTCGAATGGCTTGTGACAGTGACGGCGTTGCCTCCTCACTCTTGATCGTTTCACTCAGATACCATTGCTCCTCCTCGGTCAAATAGGAAAGTTCCACGGCAGGTCGAAAGCCGATCTTTTCCCGATCCACCATTTCCAACAGTTCAGGAATCAGACATGTCAAACGGATATATCTGCGCACCTGCTCCCGACTTTCTCCAAGCTCTGCTGCGATCACGTCTCTGGTTTTCTCCCCCATAGACTTGTGCTCCATTGGTGCACAGGTCAGATCTGTCCGCTGACCTTGGTGCTTCATTGCCTCCATTTTCATGCGATATGCGTATGCTTTTTCGCTTGGCAGGATGCGTTCCCGTTGCAAATTGGAGTCCACCATGGCGATCACGGCTTCCTCTCTACTGAAATCGCGGACGATAACGGGAACTTGCTCCAAGTCTAAAGATTGACAGGCATATTTTCTGCGATGCCCTGAGATCAACTCATAGCGTCCGTTTTCTTTTTGTCGAACGATCAGTGGTGATAAAACTCCCTCGATTTGAATACTTGTCATCAGCTTTTGCATTTCGGCATCGTTCTTTACTTGAAAAGGGTGATCGGGAAAATCGTCGATGGTACTTAACGGAATGAAAAGAACCTTTTCTTGTTTTGTTTCGGCATTTTGGCTTAAATGTTGGTGCATCCTAAATCCCCGGAAAATCGTAATATACAGATTTCACATTGCAAGCATCAAAGATATCACGAACAGACTTGGAAATAGGATTGAGGAGCCTTTTCCCAAGGGGATATTTGGGGGAAGAGATCGTCTTGGATTTTTTGAGTT
>JAFTLZ010000126.1 GCA_017452665.1 Clostridia bacterium | reverse complement strand
GGTGTGGGAAACATTTTTCAAAAGTTTTCCCACAAAAAACGCACCCCAAACCCGTGTGCTCAGAGCGGATGCTTTTTGCGCTTGGTGCCGTTTTTTGGCAAACCGAGGTAGCCACCGAGGATCGAGAGCAACAAAAAGCCGACATGCAAAAGGCAGGAGACCCATGCCGGATATCCGGTTGCGTGTGCGCCGAAAAAGAGGGAGAGCAGCAGCATGACGGCGGAAAACGCCGTGCCGTTGAGCAATCCGCAGATCAGGGCAGAGTGCCCGTGCAGGCGGATCGCTGCAAAGCCTCCGATCAGTGCCGTGAGTGCGGAGACGGTAAGCCCCAGCGGAAGGATCAGGCGGTTTGGGTCGCTTGAAAAGTAAGAGATTAGCGAGCAGAGCAACAAAAGCAGGATGCCGCTCCCAAGCGTGATCAACAAGCTTTTGCCGATGTGGCGCGCCAAGCGTGCAGGGGAGTCCTCAACTTCCGCTTGCCGACGGGCAGTGCGGGAGACGCGTGTGTGTGATGCTTGATTCATGTAAAAAACCTCCGTTCGGAAGATGCTGTTCTAACATATTCCGACGAAGGCTTTTTTATGAATGTTTTTTGGATTTTACGCGATCTCAGCTTTGGGAATCCTCGGCTTTGACGTCTACGCGGCTGACCGCACTTTTGAGGATACGGATCTTGGTACGCTCGTGAGAGGTCTCGATCACGCAGGTTTCCTCTTTGATGCTTACGACCTTGCCGATGATGCCGCCGATCGTGGTGATCTCATCGCCCACCGTCAGATTGTTACGCATTTCGTTGGTTTCTTTTTCCTGCTTTTTTTGCGGGCGGATCATAAAAAAGTACATTGCAACAAACAGAACCACCAGCACGATAATTGAAGTCCATTCCATGGTTTGATATTCCTCCGAATCAAAAATAATCGCATTTATTATAATCCATTTTGCGTGAACATACAAGAACCAATTTGTAAATATTTTAAAAATATGCAGATTTTTCTTTATTTTGCAGAAAAAAGACGGAAAAAACGGCGTAAAAACTTGCATTTTTCGGGCGGTTATGGTATACTATAAAAAACACGAAGAAAGGATTTTTCGCCGATGAAGAAACTGGAATATCTGCCTTGCGGAAAAATCGTGAACACGCACGGCTTTCGCGGAACGGTGAAGCTGGAATCCTGGTGCGATTCTCCCGAAATCTTGGCGGGGTTGGATACGCTTTGGTTTTGCGAGCAGGGCGATTATCGGGCGCGCCATGTGCTTCACGCCTCGGTGTTCAAGCAATTTGTTTTGATGGATCTGGAGGGAGTAGATTCCGAGGAAGCCGCGAACAAGCTGCGCCAGGTGGAGGTCTATGCCGCGCGCGATGCGTTGCCGATTGAGGAGGGCAGTCATTTTATCGCGGATCTGATCGGTCTGCCAGTGAAGCACGCAGACAGCGGTGAGATTCTCGGTACACTGACTGATGTCAATACGAACGGAGCGCGAGATTTATACGTGATCAAGACCGGGTATGGAACGGCTCTGGTTCCCGCTGTGGAGGAGTTCGTGATCCGCATTGACACCGACGACGCCATATACATTCGCCCGATTCCGGGGCTTTTGGACGGAGGCGCAGAAAACGTATGAGGTTTGACATTATGACGCTGTTTCCAGAGCTGGTGGATACCGTTTTGGGAGAGAGCATCATTGGACGTGCGCAAAAAAGCGGCGCCATTACCGTGCGCACGCACAATATCCGCGATTATTCGGAGGACAAGCATCGGCGCGTGGACGACACGCCTTACGGTGGGGGCAAGGGGATGCTGATGATGGCACCTCCGATCTACAACTGCTATACGGCAATTTTGCGCCTGCAGGCACAGGAGGGCTTTGTGACAGACCGCCGTCGCGTGATCTATCTTTCCCCCACGGGCAAGGTGCTCAATCAAAAAAAAGCGGCAGAGCTGGCAGAGGGGTACGATAATTTGATTCTGCTGTGCGGGCACTACGAGGGTGTTGACCGCCGCATTGTGGATGAGATTGTGGACGAGGAGATCTCGATCGGAGATTTTGTTCTGACGGGCGGTGAGATCCCCGCGTGCATTTTGACCGACTGCGTGGCACGGCTGGTGGAAGGGGTGCTTTCGGATGCCGAGTGCTACGAGAAGGAGAGCATTTCCTCCGGGCTTTTGGAGTACCCGCAGTACACGCGCCCGTACGAATTTCACGGCGTTAAGGTGCCGGACGTGCTGATTTCTGGGCATCATGCCAACATTGACCGCTGGCGGGACGAGCAGGCGTTTGAAATGACCGAAAAGCTGCGCCCCGATCTTTTAAATAAAGACACATAACGTAAAATCCTCCTACATACCGAGCGAAGAGCAACGGGATGCGGGAGGATTTTTTATGGCTTTGAAAAAACGGGAAAGCGTGCTGTGGGGGGCGGCAAAATTCGCCGCAGATGCTTTGCGGGCTGGCGCTGTGAATGGGATATTTCATCCTCTTTTTTCGTTCTACGACCGCTTGGAGCTGCAATTTCAAAGCGGCTGGTTTGGATTGGTGGGAGAGCATGGATATAAACGTACGGGATGGCAATATCGGCTTCGGCAGGCGGGAATGAGAAGCAGCGAGAAGAGCGTTTTTTTACACCTGTTCCGAAAACTGTTGCGCTTTGCGCTGCAAAGCAGTCTTGCTTCTTATGGGCTTTTGATGCTGTTTACTGGCGCGGCTTTTGCTGTGGAATCTATTCTGGTAAAACGGTTTTCCACTTCGGTCTGGAATCTGGCGGCATCTGTTGTACTGGTTCTTTCTTCTTTTCCGCTGTTGATATCGGAGCAATCCTTATCTGCCGCGTTGCGAAAAAGCCGGCTGTCTCGCGCATTTTTTTGCGATTTTTGCGGGATCGTGCAGGATCGCTTCGGAAATTTTGAGGTAGGGAAGGAGCGTCCGCGCTTCGTATTGCTTTTGTCGGGTGCCCTGTCGCTGGCAGCGTATCTTTTTTCCCCATTGCGCGTTTGCGTTGCCGTAGCTTTGCTGATCTGTCTATGGGTATTGTTTGCCGTGCCGGAATGCACCTTGCTGCTGATTTTTTTTGCGTTTCCGTTTTTGGGGCTTTTGGAGCATTCCACGATGGTATTGTGTATGTTGGTGCTTTTGGCTGATGTGACGTGGTTTTGCAAAACGGTTTGCGGGCGGCGGGATTTTTCATTTGAGCTTTTGGATCTTTTGGTGGGGCTGTTTGCCGTTTTGCTGTTGCTTGGCGGCTTTGTTGGTGGGAGCGTTTGGCAGGGCGTGAGTCTGTTTTGCTTGGTGACGGTCTATTTTCCTGCGCGCAATCTGCTTTTACAGCCCGTATGGAGGCGGCGTGCCGTACGGGCATT
>JAFTLZ010000125.1 GCA_017452665.1 Clostridia bacterium | reverse complement strand
CCGCAAGCGGCGGATCGTTCGACGAGCCTATAGGCTCAGCGTCTGAAATGCCCAAAGGGGGATAGTGCAAGCCACCGGCACGGCCGGTGGTCATGACTGATTTTGTTATATCAAGGTCTTGTGTCAGGTTTTCTTTTCAATTCGATTGGCGCATTTTGGGCAGGTGACGATGATCTCTCCTTTTCCCTTGGGAACACGCAAAACCGCACGGCAGTTGGTGCATTTAAAATAGCAATGCGTTTTGCGGTCGCGCCATTTATTTTTCTGCAGCTTCAAAAAGCTCTTGGGTTTTCCTATTATTTTTTGATACCGCTCCAATTCGCGTCGCCGTTTTGGAATGTTTTTGGAAAAGCCGCGATAGCTTGACCAAACCAACAAAAGCAAGGCGATGAAGGAGAGCGGGAAGAGGAAGGGAATATAGGATAACACGATCAAAACCAGCGCGGTGATAAACAGCGCGTAGGTCAGCTCGTCATTTCCGTATCTGCCTTGCATCCATCCTGCAAGCTTATATTTAAACCTTTGCCACCATTGTTTCATTTTACGATGATCCTTTCCGTAACCAAACCGTAGTCGTCGTGATATTTTGGAATCACTTGCCGGCGAAGATGATCCATGCGGATATCCAATTCTTCGCTGATTTTTGCACATTCCAAAAGTTCTTCCGCCATCTCCTCGGTAAATTCCGTATCTTTTTTGTAGCGCAACTGATGCTCCAGGCTTGCCCAGCAATCCATCGCGATGGTGCGGAGCTGAACCTCCACCTTCATGTTTCGCTTGCCTGCCTGCAAGAAGATGGGAATTTCCAAAATCAAATGTAAACTGCGGTAGCCGTTTGGCTTTGGATTGGCAATATAGTCCTTGATCTCCAAAAGGGTAATGTCATCCTGCTGTAAAAGGCACTCGGTCAAAAGGTAGATATCCTCCCGAAACGAGCAGATCACACGCACACCCGCAATGTCGTTCAGGTTGCGCTCCATGGTGCCCACATCCAGCGGCAGATTCTGGTGTTCGAGCTTGTTGCGAATGCTTTGAAAGCTTTTCAGCCGTGTCTTGATACTGCTGATCGGGTTTCGGTCGTATTGCAGAGAGAACTCCTCGTTCAGCACGTTGAGCTTTGTCTCCACTTCCATCATGGCACATTTATAATAGGACATCAGCGTAATGATTTTTTGCGAGCGCTCCTGCATCCATTGAATGCTTTCCTTGTCAACGAGGGTCTGCATTTTCTGCTTGATTTCACTTTCATTCCATTTGTGTTCATCCATCTGCATCCTACCTCCTTCAAAAACCATTATAGCACACAATTTTAAACTGAAATCAAACTTTTTGTGATGAAAACAGTATTAAACAGAAAATTTTTTGTTTTTGTAAAGAAATTCTGCCCGATGCAAGTGCAATCCAATAAAGAGGGTAGCCTCGCCGTTGGGGAAGCTACCCTTACGATTGATCGGTTATAAAAGCGATAGCTCTGAATGTGCGCGCAAGCACTTTCGCACGCTGTCGATCTTGACGAACAAATCCACCTCAGAGGGATTGCACACCGCCGTATCCGTAACAATCAAAGCCTTCACTGCATCCTCATAATCAAAGATGTCACCAACCGGGGCGTACCAATAGTCCTCAGGTCGGTTGCCGTATTTGGCACAAAACTCCTTGAGCTCGTCCCATTTTCCGTCTCTTTCAAAGTCGATGGAATGAACGCCAAAGCAGAAAAATTTCAAATTTCCGTCATCCGGATACGCCTCGTACAGCTTTGCTACCTCCAAAAGGTTTTTGTGGTGCGCATTGTAGGACCAATGCATCCGGTCGGCAGGCAGAGCAAATCCGGTTTTGTCGCGTATGTCACCGGTTGCACGGATGGAACGAAAGCCGTGATTGATCAAGCGTTGCATCAGCGCAGGATTTTTCTGCTCACCGAAGGGCCAGACGAAATCCTTGACCGCTCCACTGCCGAATACCGTTTCCAGCTCTGCGGTGCATCGGTCGACAAATTCCATGTATTTGTCGTCGGTTGCAACAAAGTAGTTCCAATTTCTGGTATGAATACGGTAAAAGCCGTCCTCCTCCGTGCGATAGGCAAGCGTCGGGTCTGCGGTCGTCTCATCAAACAGTACGTCGGAAATCTGCGGCTGTCGGTTCTCCGCAAACGGGAAGGGATGACGGTGGCAATGGTTGGCAATCTCGTAGCCATGGTAGAATCGGCGGTACTCCTCGGCGCTCACACCCTTTTTCAAGGGCGTGCAGAGGTTGAACGTACCGATCACACCGGCAGGCTTGACGATGGTAAGAAATTTTTCATCCATTGCCAGGTTTCCGTCATCAATGGTAAAGGAGACGGCTTTGCGTGTCCAGCCGGGATATAAATTGGCATCCAAGCGTTTCATGATAAGCCCTCGCTTTCAGTTTCTCAGTTCCAATCCCATTTTGAATTTGAGATCACTGAGGATCTTTTTGGTCACCTTGTCCGCTTCCTCCACGGTCAGCGTGCGGTCTGCGGCGCGCAGAGTGACGCGCAACGAAACCGACTTTTTGCCTTCTCCAAGCTGCGGTCCGCGGTAAATGTCAAATAGCGCCACGTTTTCCACCAGCTTGCCGCCTGCCTTTGCCATCACGCCCTCAATCGCGCCAACCTCCATGTCCTCGTCGCAAACAAAGGAGAAATCGCGCGTGGTTGCGGGATACTTGGGCAACGGCTTGTATGCCTTTTTGGTGTTGGCAGCAGCGTAAATCGCGTCAAATGCCAGCTCGGCAACGTAAACCGGGAGGCTCATATCATAGTTGGCAGCCATTGTGGGATGCGCCTGACCGAAAATCCCCAGCACAGTGCCGTCCTCGGCAAGAATCTTTGCACATCTACCGGGGTGGTAGGAGGCGTTGTCAGTGCAAGCGGTAAAGGTCGCGTTGCGGATTCCCGCCAGGTGCAGTACATTCTCGCACACGCCCTTCATTTCATAAAAATCGGTCTTTCCGTACATTCCCAGCGTCAAAACCTTTTGCTCGTCGGGAAGCTCATTGGCGGCTTCGTGAGGCAAATAGATCGTTGCAATCTCAAACAGTGCCACGTTTTCGTTGTTAAAATTGTTGTTGCGCGCAAGCACTTCCATCATTGAGGGGAGCGCGGTCGTGCGCATCACGCTGGTGTCCTCACCCAAGGGGTTGGAGATTTCCACCGAGCGGCGGAGTGCGCTGTCGGCAGGCATCCGGATCTTGTCGTAATATTTGGGGCTGATGAAGGAGAAGGTGTGGATCTGGGAAAGTCCCATGCCAACCAAAGCGGCTTCGGTGTTCACCTCAAACAGCTGTTTGTCACTTCTGCCGCCCAGCGTGGTTTCGGCGTTCATATAAGAAGCCTCAATTTTATCGTACCCGTATACGCGGCAAACCTCCTCGGCAATGTCATTCATGCAGCCAAGGTCGGCGCGCCAAGAGGGAACGTGAATGCTTCCGTTCTCCACACGGCAGCCAAGCCCCGTCAGCGTGTTCAGCATATGCTCTTCAGGAATGTTCATGCCCAAAAATTCGTTGTAACGCGCGGGTGTGAAGGGAAGAACTGTTTCCTTCCACTGATTGGGATACACGTCGATCACGCCGTTCACCACGTCGCCCGCACCCAAAGCTCTACCAACTCACACGCGCGCTCCAAGCCTGCCATGCAGTTTTCGGGATCCAAGCCTTTCTCAAAGCGTGCGGAGGATTCGGTGCGCATTCCGTTCTTTTTCGCTGTTACACGAACCGACGCCCCATTGAAGCAAGCGGATTCAAAAACAACGGTTGCGGTGTCATCCAGGATTTCGGAGTTTGCTCCGCCCATCACGCCTGCCAGTGCGCAAGCCTTTTTGCTGTCGGCAATCACCAGCATCGAGCTGTCCAGCGTATGGTCAATGTCATCCAAAGACTTGAACGCCTCGCCGTCGCCCGCACGGCGCACGTCGATCTCAGCACCGTCCAGACACTTGTAATCAAACGCGTGCATCGGCTGACCGTACTCCAGCATCACGTAGTTGGTAATATCCACAATATTGTTGATCGGACGAACGCCGGAGGCACGCAAACGCATCCGCATCCACAGCGGCGAGGGCTCGATTTTGACGTTTTTGACCACTCTTGCACAGTAACGGTAGCAAAGATCGGGCGCCGAAATGCCCACCTTCAAATAGTTTTCCACCTTGTCGCCGTCGGCAGTACCCTTGACAACGGGGGTTTTCAAGGTCAGGGGCTTATCGAACGAAACTGCAGTTTCGCGCGCCAGACCAATGACCGAGAGGCAATCAGGGCGGTTGGAGGTGATCTCAAATTCCACCGTGGTGTCGCGCAGCATCAGCACGTCGCGAATGTCCTCACCCAAACGGTTTTCGCAATCGGCATCCAGAATCAAAATGCCGTTTTCCTCTTTTCCGGGGCACTCGTGCGTCGTCAGCTTCAATTCGCCCATCGAGCACAGCATTCCGTTGGATTCCACGCCGCGCAATTTTCCCGCTTTGATCACCACGCCGCCGGGCAGCTTTGCCACGGGCAGAGCCGCAGGCACCAAAGCGCCTTCAAATACGTTTTGCGCACCGGTGACGATTTGGATGTCATGCCCGTATTTTTCACCCGCATCCACCTTGCAGATCCACATATGGTCGGAGTCGGGGTGCTTTTCCATGTGCGTGACCTTCGCCACTACCACGTTTTCAATGTCGTCGCCCAACACCTCAAAGCCCTCAACCTTGGAGCCGGTGATGGTCAGGCGGTCACAGTAAGTTTTATTGTCGATCTCGTCTACATTGACAAAATCGGAAAGCCAATTTCTGGAAAGATTCATTTTTTATACCTCCTCATCAGAACTGTTCGAGGAACCGTTCATCGTTTTCATAGAACAGACGGATGTCATCAATGCCGTATTTGGTCATTGCAATGCGCTCGATGCCAAGCCCGAATGCAAAGCCGGAGTATTCCTCCGGGTCAATGCCGCAGTTGGAAAGCACAAACGGATGCACCATGCCGGCGCCGAGAATCTCGATCCACCCTTCGCCCTTGCACAAACGGCAACCGCAACCGCCGCATACAAAGCAGGAAACGTCAACCTCGGCAGACGGCTCCGTAAACGGGAAGTGGTGCGGACGGAAACGGATCTTGGTGTTTTCACCGAACATTTTCTTCGCAAAGATCTCAAGAGATCCCTTCAAGTCTCCCATGGTAATGCCTTTGTCCACCACAAGCCCCTCCAGCTGATGGAAGAGCGGGGAGTGCGTTGCATCCAGTGCGTCGGAACGGTATACACGGCCGGGAGAAATGATGCGGATCGGAGGCTTTTGGTGCTCCATGGTGCGTACCTGAACCGGGGAGGTCTGGGAACGCAGCAGTACGTTGTCGGCAATATAAAAGGTATCCTGCGTGTCGCGCGCGGGATGATTTTCGGGAATGTTGAGCGCCTGGAAGTTGTAGTAATCCAGCTCCACCTCAGGACCTTCGACAATCGAAAATCCCATGCCGATGAAGATGTTTTCCAGCTCGCGCTGAACCTGCGTCAGCGGATGCACGTGTCCCACGGGTGCGGGCTTGCCGGGCATAGTTACGTCCAGCTTTTCTGCTTTGAGCTGTGCTTCCAGCGCTTTTGCCTTTTGCTCGCGCAGTTTTTCTGCAATGGCATTCTCAATGCTTTCACGTACTTCGTTTGCAAGTTGACCAATTAAGGGGCGTTCTTCTGCAGAAAGCGCACCCATCCCGCGCAAAACGGCGGTCAGCTCACCTTTTTTTCCAAGGTATTTAATTTTGATCTGCTCGAGGTTCGCGTCGGGAGCATTGAGCTGCTCCAGCGCTTCCGCCCGAATTTTTGAAAGCTTTTCCTTCATTATACAAATGTTCCTTTCTGATTTGGAATTAAAAACAAGGGGGATGGCAACAAAAAAAGCGCCCGTTCCTTCTATCAGGACGAGGCGCAAATGCACTCCGTGGTACCACCCGAAATTTCGGCTCAAAGCCAACACTCTGATCGGCGTCTAACGGTGCCGAGGCGTATCGGGCTGGACAAAAAATGTGTTGACCCGATCTGCTCCGAAGGGAAATGCACAACTCGACGGCAGATGCTGTTCTCAGCGTATCAGCACTCTCTGTAATTGCCGGGATTTCGAATCGGCGAGCTTCATCATCGCATTTACGAAGAATAGTATATCATATTTTTTTTCGATTTGCAAGAGCTTTTTGAAAAAAACTGAAAAAAGAGATAAAAAAGAGGGAATACACGGTGGGTATTCCCTCAAAATCAAAGATAAAAGCGTTTAGAAACCAGACTGTTCAAACACTTGCCCCATCTTATCCCACTCGATGTTCTTGGGGAAGTCATCAAAGATCGAGATCATCTTCTCGCTAACGATGTTGCCATCTGCATCAAGTGTTACAATGGTATAATAATAGTTTTCGTAGTCCTTCAAAGCCGTTTTGCGGAAGGTGGAAGGAACGTAATAGGTAGAATCCACTTTCGAAAGCTGATCGCTGACCAAGACAGCATTCTTATTGAATACAACGGGGATCACAGGCATATCGCCTATCAACATTTCCTCTGCTTTGTGCAACAAGGTTGCCTTCTGCTTAGTCCATTCAGAGGAGTTGGTGG
>JAFTLZ010000124.1 GCA_017452665.1 Clostridia bacterium | reverse complement strand
TGAGTCAAGTTGATTTTTTTGACTTCAGCCATAGTAAAAGCGAACAAAAAACCAAGATCAATCAATTGATTTGACCCTGGTTTTTTGTTATTTTTAAACAAGCTGTTCATAGTTTGTTAATGCTATGAATCAGCCCCGTTTTTTATTCTTTTATTTTGCAAACGCTGCCATGTTATAGTATTTCAAGATTTTGAGCGCTTTTTCGTTCGGCTCAAAGCAGAGCATCAAGCTCTTTCCGCTGTCCATATCCTGGCCCAGAGCAATGTACAGCGAGGGCGCCTCCAAACCGGATGCCGCCATAATGGAAAGCTCCGCGCCGTAAGCCTCAGCCTTTGCAACGTTCGCATCCTCGTAGGGGAACACCGCACTCAGATCCCGAATGTGAATCTCCGCCAGCTTTTTGCGTGTTCTGCTACCGTAAATTTTCGAAACCGTCAACTTGCCCGAGAAAAAGGAGTATTCATATTCCACCTGCGTGTATTTCCAAGTGAAAAAGACGAGAATCCACAGCGAAAGCGGAACCAGGGCAATGAAAGGAAGCAACAGCTTTGTAACGCTTCCAACAATAAAAAGCGTTACTCCCCAAATTACATATGCAGCTACAAAAGTAATTTTTTTCATTCGCAGGGCGTTGGTCTTTGCCTCTGCAACGGTATATTCAAAGGGCGCGCCGTTTGCGCCAAAGCCGGAATCGTTGTTCATGTTCTGCCTCCAAACGCATTAGATGTTCCTCATTATAACATAAAAAAATGCTTCTGTCAACTCAAAAAACATTTTTTACAGCGCAATTTTTATGTTTTGTAAGGCATTTTTATGGGTAGACTACAAATAAAAGCCATCCAAGCGTCCCGAATGAGATTTACATACATTTTACCAAATTGCGATAACAAATTTGATACGGCAGCAGTATCATATAAGCGTACCAAATCCAATCGACGTGTGTACAAATTCAAAAAAGAAACGAGGAAAAAGAACATGAAAAAAGTACTTTCCGTTTTGCTGGCACTGGTAGCAGTGCTTGCGCTGGCATCCTGCAGCGGAGCCAACAACGACAAGATCACCGTCATCACCCGTGAGGATGGCTCCGGTACGCGCGGCGCGTTTATGGAGCTGTTTGAAATTGAGGAGATCATCGCAACCGCCGAGGTATCGCAATCCACAACTGTTGTCATGACCTCCGTGTCCACCAACCCGTCTGCCATCGGCTATATCTCGCTTGGATCCCTGGATGGCTCCGTCAAGGCGCTGAAGATCGACGGCGCAGATGCTTCCGTAGAGAACATCAAAAATGGTAGCTACAAGATCAGCCGTCCCTTCAATGTTGCAACCAAGGGCGAGCTGAGCGCGCTTGCGAGCGATTTTCTGGCATACATTCTGAGCGAGGAGGGGCAGAAGGTTGTCGAGGACAACGGTTATGTCACCGTGGGCAACAACGGTGCCTACAGCGGCGGCAATATGACCGGAAAAATCGTAATCACCGGCTCTTCTTCGGTCAAGCCCGTGATGGAAAAGCTGAAGGAAGCATACATGGCGCTCAATCCTGATGCGGAGATCTCCCTCATGCAGAGCGACTCCTCCAACGGAATGAAGAGTGTTGCCGACGGACTTTGCGACATCGGCATGGCATCCCGCGAGCTGAAGAGCAGTGAGCTGGAGCAGGGCTTGGATGCAACCTCCATCGCAATCGACGGTGTTGCTGTGATCGTGAACAAGGATTCCGGCGTAACCGACCTGACCTCCGAGCAGATCAGAAAGATCTACAGCGGCGAGATCACACTGTGGAGCGAGCTGGCACAATAACGAAAAGCAAGGGAACTGCAACCTGCAGTTCCCTCGTATTGAGTGTGAGAAAAGGAGTTACGTGTATGATTGCAAAATATAAAGAAAGTGCCATGCGGATCGTGTTTTTGCTGTGTGCCTGCGTTTCGATTTTGGCGGTTGCGCTGATCTGTATCTTTCTGTTCGCCAACGGATTGCCCGCCATGGCGGAAATCGGCGTGTTCAAGTTTTTGTTCGGAACGACGTGGAGCCCAAGCCAAGGAGAATTCGGCATCTTGCCAATGATTGTAGGGAGCATCTATGTCACCGCGGGCGCGATTCTCATCGGCGTACCAATCGGTATCCTGTGCGCGGTTTTTCTGGCAAAATATTGCCCAAAGCCGCTCTACAAAATGATGAAGCCCGCAATCGAGCTTTTGGCGGGAATCCCTTCGGTCGTGTATGGCTTTTTCGGCTTGGTCGTCATTGTTCCCATTATGCGGCAGCTGGTCGGTACCGGAAAAAACGTGCTGACGGCATCGGTTCTGTTGGGGATGATGATCCTTCCCACCATCGTCAGCGTCTCCGAGTCGGCTTTGCGCGCGGTTCCAAAGGCGTATTACGAGGGCGCTCTGGCGTTGGGAGCCACGCACGAGCGGAGCGTATTCGGCGTCACCCTGCCGGCGGCAAAATCCGGCGTGGCGGCGGGCGTGGTTCTGGGCGTGGGACGCGCACTGGGCGAGGCTTTGGCGGTCAGTATGATCGCAGGCAACCAGGCGGTCATTCCGGGGAGTCTGTTCGACGGCGTGCGAACGCTCACCTCCAATATCGTGGTGGAAATGGGCTACGCCGAGGGATTGCATAAGGAGGCTCTGATTGCAACGGCAGTGGTGCTGTTCGTGTTCGTCATGGTCATCAACGTCTCCTTCTCGCTGGTCAAAAAGAAAGGATAAAATCGATGGAAAAAGCAATCAACACTCTTTCAATCCGCGACAAATTGCGCACCTACCGCAAGCATTCGGGCTCGTTTGTTCTGTTTCTGATCACTTGCCTCGCGGCATTGGCGGTCGCGGCGGTCTTCGTCTTTTTGGTCGGTTATATTCTGGTCAAGGGCATCCCGCATCTTTCTCCCCGTCTGTTTGAGTGGAACTACACCACCGAAAACGTTTCGATGATGCCCGCCATCATCAATACGCTGTTCATCATGGTGCTCACACTCATCGTTGCCGTTCCGTTCGGCGTGTTCTCTGCAATCTATCTGTCCGAATACGCCAAGCGCGGCAACCGGGCGGTCAAGCTGATCCGCCTGACCACCGAAACGCTTGCAGGCATCCCGTCCATCGTCTACGGTCTGTTTGGATACTTGATGTTCAACGTCACGCTCCATTTCGGATACTCCATGCTCTCCGGTGCGCTGACGCTTGCCATCATGGTTCTGCCCACCGTCATGCGCACAACCGAGGAAGCCCTGCTGGCGGTGCCGGATTCCTATCGGGAAGGGAGCTTCGGGCTTGGCGCGGGGCGCTTGCGTACTGTCTTTCGCGTCGTCTTGCCGAGTGCACTTCCGGGAATCATGTCCGGCGTCATTCTCGCCATGGGGCGCATCGTAGGAGAGACCGCCGCGCTGATCTACACGGCAGGCTCGGTCACCGGCATTGCAAACGGTCTGTTCGCGTCGGGCGCCACACTTTCGGTGCATTTGTACGTGCTGCTGTCGGAGGGCTTTTATACCAACGAAGCATACGCCACCGCCGTGGTGCTGTTGGTATTCGTGCTCGTCATCAACGTACTGTCCGGTTTTCTCACCAAAAAAGCAGCTTTGAAAGGAGACAGCATATGAGTCAGGGAAAAATCGAGGTCAATCAATTAAATCTTTGGTATGGGGATTTTCAAGCGCTCAAGCAAATGAACATTTCCATCCCCGCCAACCGCATCACCGCATTCATCGGTCCATCCGGGTGCGGAAAATCCACCCTGCTGAAAACCTTCAACCGCATGAACGATCTGGTCGAGGGGTGCCGCATTACGGGGCAGGTCACGCTGGACGGTGAAAATATTTACGGCGGAATGGACGTCAGCGATCTGCGCCGCCGCGTGGGAATGGTGTTCCAAAAGCCAAATCCGTTCCCCATGTCGATCTACGATAACATCGCATTCGGCCCGCGCACACACGGAATCCACTCCAAGCAAAAGCTGGATGAGATCGTGGAGAGCTCGCTCCGAAGTGCCGCGATTTGGGAGGAGACCAAGGATCAACTCAAAAAAAACGCCTTAGCAATGTCGGGCGGACAGCAGCAACGGCTTTGCATCGCGCGTGCGCTGGCGGTCAACCCGGAGGTGCTTTTGATGGATGAGCCAACCAGCGCGCTGGATCCGATCTCCACCTCCAAAATCGAGGAGCTGGTGCAAAACTTAAAGCAGGAGTATACCATCGTGATGGTTACGCACAATATGCAGCAGGCGGTTCGTATCTCCGATCGCACGGCGTTCTTTCTCTTGGGAGAGATCGTGGAATACGACGATACGGAAAAAATCTTTTCCAACCCGTCAGATCGCCGAACCGAGGACTATATTACAGGGAGGTTTGGATAATGCGTACACGTTTTGACGAACAGCTGGGAGTGCTGAAGGCTGAGCTGGGAGAAATGGGAAGATATTGCGAGGCGGCAATTTCACTTTCGATCAAGGCTTTGACCGAAAGCGACGAGGCACTGCGCAAAAACGTTTTTGATGTTGCGGAAAGCATCACGCAAAAGGCGCGGGAGGTAGAGACCGTTTGCACAAAGCTGTTGCTTCAGCAGCAGCCCGTGGCGCGGGATTTGCGCCTGATCTCCGCCGCGATGAAGATGATTTACGATATGGAGCGCATCGGAACGCTGGCAGGGGACATTGCCGAGATCTCGCAATACGTCAAATACAGCCTTTTGGAAAATGAAATTCACTTGAAGGAAATGACGGTCGAAGCGATCAAAATGGTTTCCGAGAGCGTCAATTCCTTTATCACCAGTGACTTGGAGCTGGCGCATCAAGTCATTTCTTATGACGACGTCGTAGATGATTTGTTCGTGCGCATCAAGGGGGAGCTTGTCGATATCATTGCCTCGCGCCGAGAGAACAGCGAGTGCTGCATTGACCTTTTGATGATCGCAAAATACCTGGAAAAAATCGGGGATCACGCCGTGAACGTTGCCGAGTGGGTGCATTACTCCATCACGGGCACTCATATGGATACTTGAATCACACCGAACCGGTTATATAAAAGTGTATGACAGAACGATTCCTCAGCCGCCTCGCGGGAGCGATTACTCCGGCTGTGCGCTCGGAAAGAAGTTTGACGCCTGAATAAACGAACGAGGCAGGAGCTTTCCTACCTCGTCTATTTTATTTATGCGTTAAAAGTTTTGAAAGGGTGTGGGAAAACTTTTTCAAAAGTTTTCCCACGAAAAAAGCATCCCTTTCAAAACAATCAGAACTTGTAAATATCCCCGGTTTTTGCAGAGGTGTAAATGCCTTCCAAAATCCGTGTCACGCAGTATGCCTGTTCGGGAAGCGTCAAGGGCTCGGTGTCGTTGCGAACCGCCTCGATCCACAGTCTTTCCTCGCGGTCAGCCGCGCTTTCTCCCTTGGCACCGTCAAAGAAAGCCGCACCGCCTGCATTAAAGTTGGGCTTCAGTACATACTGTCTGCCGTTGCGGATGCCGTTGATGCGCAAGCCGTCAATCATGTCACAGCCGGCAAGCGTGCCGCAAACCGAGGTCACGGCTTCGCGGTAGTCCAGCGTGTTGAGCGCCCAGGCAGACTCCAGCACAATGGTCGCACCGTTTTCCATCACGATAAAGCCAAACGCCGAATCCTCCACCGTAAATTTTTCGGGATCCCAGTTACCCCATGCGTTGCCCTGGTCGGTGTCCTTGTTCAGCTTGTGGTAGGAGGTACCCACGCAGTATTTGGGCTTGTAGTTGTTCATCATCCAAAGCGTCAGGTCCAGCGCGTGCGTACCAATGTCAATCAGCGGACCGCCGCCCTGCTCGTACTCGTTCAGGAACACGCCCCAGGTGGGAACCGCACGGCGACGCAAAGCCGTTGCCTTTGCATAGTAGATATCGCCAAAGGTGCCGTCCTCGGCCTCTTTTTTCATGTAAAGGGAATCATCGCGGAAACGGGACTGATACCCGATCGAAAGCTTCTTGCCGGTGCGCTTTGCGGCATCCAGCATCTTCTTCGCTTCCTCGGAGTTGATCGCCATGGGCTTTTCACACATCACGTGCTTGCCGGCTTCCAGCGCGTCCACAGTAATAAAGCTGTGCGCGCGGTTGGGCGTGCAGACGTGAACCACCTCAATGCTTTCGTCCTTCAGCAGCTCCTTATAATCGGTGTAGACCTTCGCACCGGGAACGCCGTATTCCTTTGCCGCTTTTTCGGCTCTTTCGGGAATGATGTCACAAAATGCCACCATTTCGCAATCCGCCACCTTTTTCAGGGAGGGCATATGCTTGCCGTTTGCAATTCCGCCGCATCCGATGATGCCGACCTTGATGATTCTTGCCATAACAAATCCTTTCTATTATCCCAAAACGGGAAATCTTCTTTGTCATTATAAAATGTGCCGCCAGGGGAGCAAATGGTAAAAATGCCCTGCCGTCAGCACTATCATAGCATATTTTTTGTGCTTTTGCAATGCTTTTTTGCGAAAAAAAACGACATTTTCAAGATTTTTTTGCAAAAAACTATTGACAAAACCGAAATAAAATGGTAATCTGTTAGTGATGAATTCCAATACAGAACGGAGGAAGGAAATATTATGATGAATTTTTATGAAAGAGTGGTTCCCAACACACACAAGCCCATTTCCGCATGGGGTTATTTCGGCTATCGACTTCTGTATTCGATTCCCGTCATCGGATGGATCTTTTGGTTGGTACACGCCATCGGCGCGAAGAACCGCAACGTCCGCAGCCACGCACGGTCCTATCTGTGCCAGTTTTTGATCGCTTTGATCATCATTGCCGTAGTCGTAGGAGTCGGCTTTGCGCTGAGCCTGACCGGTATCATTGATTTCACAGCGGTTACCGCATGGATCGAAGAGTTTGTCAATACTTATATGACCACAAAGTAAAACACAAAAAGCCGGGGAAAGCATCAAACTTTCCCCGGCTTTTTTGGGGATGCGGTTTTGTGGGGACTTTTGAAAAAGGATGCGGTTTTTGGGGAAACTTTTGAAAAAGTTTCCCCAAGCCCCTTCAAAACTTTCAACGCATATATAAAACTGACGAAATGGGGAAGCTCCTGCCTCTTTTGTTTATTCAGGCTCCAAATTCGTTTCCGACCACACAGCCGGAACAATCGCTCCCGCGAGCGTTTTGGTACCACCACCCAAAACGCTCCACTTCATCTGTAGGGACCGTCGAGGCCGCCGGTCTACAGGGATATGATAAACATAGGCGATACATCTAAACTTTGCAGTATATGACATGTCAAAATGCAAAAGCCGCCCTGAACACAAGGCGGCTTTTAATGTTCTACCTCTAAATCTTCCGAACAAAAAATCTCATCGTCTAAAAATTCGGTCAAGGGCATATCAAACCCTCGCGCAAGCATAATTACGGTACTCAAGGTTACTGTTTTGTTTCGCCCATTCATGATGCACTGCATACTTCCGTGTTGTATTCCCGATTTTTGCTCCAAACGGTACTGGGACATCTCTTTTTCCCGCAACAATTTGGAAATACGCTTTGCAACAGCATTATTTACTGTCAAGTTGATTCCTCTCACAATCTTACGTTTTTATTGATGCAGTTTTGATTTATTTCAAAAAAATATTATTGTCAAATCTCTTTATTTGCGCGAAGCTTCATCATCTGCCTGCTCAATGTTTTCCAGCGCATATTCACAGCATTGAATCACAAGATTGTTCAGTGACACACCTTTGTTTTGTGCAAGCGACTCCATTTTTTCAACGAGCTCAATTGGAAGCCTGAATGTTTTGTTTATATGCTCCGTCTTTTTTATTTTAAACATATGCACCACTCCTTACAAATATATTTTACACAATTTTTGCTCTGTTTTATACACTTTATATTTGCATATATAATTATAAGTGTAAATTACACTCGTCTTTTTTTTGGTGGAATGTGATAAAATAAAACATACGAAACATAGGGAGCGGATCACATGATTATAACGTTTTGTGGACACGCACAATTCCATCAAACAAGGGAATACGAGCAAAAAATACTCGCTTTTTTGGAAGAAAAGGTCGGAGATCAACCTGCCGAGCTGTATTTGAGCGGTTACGGTTTCTTCGACGGTTTTGCATACGACTGTTGCAAAAAATATAAAGCCACACACCCAAACGTATCTCTTGTGCTGGTTACGCCGTATCTGAACGCCACATCAAAACGAGACCCTTCAGCTCATCTGCAGACAAAATATGATTCTATCCTTTATCCCGAAATCGAAAACAAACCGCCAAAATTTGCAATCGTCTACCGCAACAAATATATGGTGGAACAGGCAGATTACGTGATTGCTTATGTCGATCACCGTTGGGGCGGGGCATACCAAACCTACCGGTTCGCAAAGCGGAAGGACAAGAAAATTTTTAATCTTACAAAGCTTGAAAAGCCAACCGATACCGACGGCGGCGTTGAAAAATGAACCCAAAAAGTGTTCAAAAACCGCTCAAAACGGGCGAAAAACGCATCAAAAAGGGCAAAAAACCGAAGCTTTTTACCCTTTTTTCGCCTGTTTTGTGCCACCTTGTGCCATTTTGACCTCAAATTTTACCTGCTAACTCTTCTTTCAGGTGGGAGAGAATCCGCTTTTCCAACCGCGAAATATAGGACTGCGAAATGCCAAGCAGATCGGCAACCTCCTTCTGCGTCATCTCCTCGCCGCCCTGCATCCCGTAGCGCAGCTCAATCAGCTCCCGCTCCCGCGGTTCCAACCGTGATACAGCATCCCGAACAATTTTTCGCTCCTCTCGCATCTCTAATTCATACGAAATGTTGTCCTCATCGCTTCCAAGAATATCAGAGAGTAGCAATTCGTTACCATCCCAATCTACGTTCAGCGGCTCGTCAATCGAGACCTCGCACCGCTGTCCGCCGTTTTTTCGGATGTGCATCAGAATTTCATTTTCAATACAACGTGAGGCATAAGTCGCCAATTTAATGCTTTTATCCGCCCGAAACGTGTTAATTGCCTTAATCAATCCCACCGTTCCGATGGAAATCAAGTCCTCAATCCCCGTGCCGGTGTTTTCAAAGCGTTTGGCGATGTACACCACCAGACGCAGATTGTGCTCCACCAGCCAGGAGCGCGCGTTTTCGTCGTCCAGGTGCGCGATGTATTCCGCCTCGTTCTCGGGGGAGAGCGGTAAGGGAAGTACGTCGGGCCCGTTGATGTAAAATAAACCTTGTTTTTTGCAAAACAGTGCGGCAAGACGCAGCCGCAAGCGTGTGAGCAGTTTCATAAAATCCTCCTTTTCGAATCTGTATCGGATTGCTTTTTTGCACACGGTATTTATTCTGCCGGAATTACGGCGTCAAAACCCCGTGCCGCGTTTCCAAGCTCGGCAGGGGCAATCAGATAGTCGGCGGGATATGTATTTTTTCCCTCGGTGATGTTCAAACGCTCCGGAACAATGGCAGGGAGCAAGATCTGTCCGGCGGCGGTCTGCGTTGGAATCAGTCGGATCGAACGCAGCTTTTCGTAATCCTGCAAAGGGCGGTCAAGTGCGCTTCCGTCCGCATTCAGCGTCTCGGCAAGCGTCGGGGGAAGAGTCGCAAGCAGCGCTTTTTTGTCTGCGACGATCACGCTTCGCCCGCTGATGGGATCCCGCAAAAGATTTCCGGAGTCTACCATCGCGCGTAGAGTGATCTCTTTGCCGAATAGCACCGCATGAACGGTTACGCTCTTGGTTTTTTGCGAAAGACCGAAAAAACGCCCGCCAAACAGCGTGGCAATGCCCGCTACTGCCGTGAGGATTGCAAAGACCCAAACCGAAATTCCGTCCCCCTGCAGGCTTTCCAACGGGAGCTCCAGCCGATTGAGCACGGTGTACAGCGCGGTCATAATGCCGCCCAGCACCATGGAGGTCAGCACCTGTACAGCGGCGGTTTTGAGCAGCGTGCCGAAGGAGACCTTTGCCCCTGCAAACGCTACGGCGCACATCAAAAGCCCGGCGGCGCAATCCGACAAAAATCCCGGGAACCCTCCCGCGCCCAAAAGCAGTGCCGCAACGGCATAGGCGCCCCCCAAAGCACAGGCCAGCAGAGCACGCCAACGCTTGACCGGGCGGTGAAGCAGAGAGGCGGTGATCATCAGACAGATCAGGTTCATTCCAGCGTTGATCAAAAAATAAAGGTCGGCGTATACTTCCTGTACCATGGCATCTCTCCCGACAAATAAGGTTGCCTTTATTATACCGCCAAGGGGGTGGATAAGTTTGTCGGATTGTGGTGGGTAAAAAAATTTTTTATTGGGGACTATACTTTTGACAAAATTTATGGTATAATGGTAGCATAACAATGAAAACGCAACGTTTTTTTCGCTTTTCGCCGGAAAAACGCTTGAAAGGAGCTTTTTATGTCACATTTAACTGCGTTTCAAAACGCAATGCAGCAAAAGGGATACGATGCCGCAATCGTTTCCGACAAAATGAATCAACGTTACCTGACAAATTTTGATTTTGACGACGGATTGGTTTTGGTGACCTTGAAGGATGCTTATCTGCTGACCGATTTTCGCTATGTGGAGGCGGCACGCGCGCAAGCGTCGAGCGAGTTCACTGTTTTGACGCCGAAGGAGGGACACCTTGCTTGTATCGGTTCGCTCCTCTCTGCGGGAGGATGCCGTACGGTTGCCACCGAGGAGCGTTCGCTCTCCTGTGCAAGCTACGCACGCTATCGCAAAATTCTGGAGGGCTTTACACTGACCGAGGGGGCATCTGAGCTGTTTGCCTCTTTGCGTATCCATAAGGACGAGCAGGAGCTGGAAACCATTGCACGTGCACAGGCCATTACCGATGCGGCGTTCGAGCATATCCTGAAAGTGATAACCCCTGACATGACCGAGATAGAGGTTGCGTTGGAGCTGGAATTTTTCATGCGCCGCAACGGCTCCGAGGGGATCGCGTTTGATACCATTGCCGTTTCCGGTACCAATTCCGCGCGCCCGCACGGTGTCCCGCGCTACTGCAAGTTGGAAAAGGGCTTTTTGACCATGGATTTCGGCGCACGTGTGGATGGCTATTGCTCGGATATGACGCGTACGGTTGTGATCGGGAAAGCGGATGCCGAAATGAAAAAGTTGTACAATACGGTTCTCTCGGCACAGCGTGCCGCGCTGGCTGCTGCCGCAGAGGGCGTTGGTTGTCGGGAATTGGATCGCATTGCAAGAGATCTGATCAATGCCGCGGGCTATGAGGGCTGCTTTGGGCATTCTCTCGGACACGGTGTGGGACTCTTCATTCACGAAAGTCCGAGCCTTTCCACGGGTGCGGCACCCGAAACGGTGCTGGAGCGCGGACATGTGGTTACGTTTGAGCCCGGTATCTACATGGAAGGAAAATACGGCTGCCGCATCGAGGATATGGCGGCAATCCGCAATGACGGAAGCTTTTATAACTTTACCCACAGTCCCAAAGAGCTGATCGAGCTGTTCTGAGGAGGCCGATATGGTAAATGTTCTGGCAGCGACCGAAATTACGATCGAAAAAGCCTGGAATCTGGTGGATTGGCTGATTGTTCATTTCGGATTTGGGGTAGAGGCAAGCGTGGCGGCGAACGTGCTGGGAGCCTTAGCTTGTATTCTTGTTTCCTATCTCTTGGGAAGCGTGAACCCTGCCATTCTTTTCTCCAAGCGGATGTATCACGAGGATATCCGCGCGGTGGGGAGCGGTTCTGCGGATTCGTTGGATATGTTCCGCGTTTACGGCAAAAAGGCGGGAGTCCTCACTCTGCTTTGCGAGCTTGCCAAGGCGGCGATTGCCGTTTGGGCAGGGCGCCTTTTGTGGGAGGTCAACGGCGGTGCTCTGGCGGGATTTTTCGTTCTGTTCGGGCATATGTTTCCGATCTGGCACCGTTTGCGTGGCGGTAAGGGTCTGATGTGCTTGGCTATGGTTGTGCTGACGGTCAGTCAGCTGACATTTTTGATCCTGCTGTTCATTTTTTTGGTCTGCCTTTTCGGCACCAAGATGCTTTCCTTTGCCACGGTGATGACGGCGCTGCTGTATCCAATGATCCTGCAGGCGTTTGCTCCCTACGGGTTGAACGTGGCAATGGCGGTGATTGCCGCTTGCTTTATGGCGTATATGCACCGCGGAAATTTGAAGCTGATACAGGCGGGCAAGGAAGAAAAGCTGGATTTTTCCGGGCTGTTTCATAAGAAGAATCCAAAGGATTGACGAAGGATAGATACATGATAAATATAACAAACGCATATGCCCGCATGGGAGCCTTGATTGCCCGTGCGGCAGAGCTGGGAGCCTTGAAAAAGGCGGTTTTCTCAAAGCCCGATGATCGGGAAACGGTGCGCACCACCGTAACCTTGCGTGCGCTGGGAGGCGGTACTGTGGCGCAGGCGGAGACCTTGCGTGCGGATCACAAGGCGTTGCATGAAAATATCCCCGTGAACGACTGCGCACGCTTTTGCACGCTTGCACAAGGCTTTGCACAGGTCAACCTGCTGACAACGGCGGGGGAGTGCGAGCTGAAACGCTCGGCATCCGGCAAACTGACGCTCTTGGGCGGGGATAAGCTGGAGCGTGCATTGCAAGCCGCCGGCGTTCCGTCGGTGAAGGTTGAGGGGAACAATCGGGAAAAATCGCATATTCTGCACGGCGACGAGCCTTTTTTGAAATTGCTTGGTGTCAGTGAGGAAAACGGTCGGGTCAAGGATAAAAAACAATCGAAATTCCGGCAGATCAACCGCTTTTTGGAGTTGATCCGTGATTGTCTTTCGCATCTGCCGCAGGAAGGCACGTTGCGCATTTGTGATCTTTGTTGTGGGAAGAGCTATCTTTCTTTTGCGGCGTATCATTATTTTGCAAATGTACTGAAACGCCGTGTGCGCATGACCGGGGTGGACCTAAAGCCGGATGTGGTTGCATATTGCAACGAGGTCGCGCATAAGCTGGGGTTTGACGGGTTGGAATTTCTTTGCGGTGACGTGAATCTGTACGATACGCAGGAGCACGTCAACCTGGTGATCTCTCTGCATGCTTGCGACGTTGCTACCGATTTCGTTTTGCACAAGGCGGTTGCCTGGGGCGCGGATGTGGTCCTTTCCACACCGTGCTGTCACCACGAGATGAATCATACGCTGAACTGTCCTGCACTTTCCTTTATTGCTGAGCACTCCATGCTGCGGCAAAAGCTGTGCGATGCGGCAACCGACGCGCTGCGTCTGAAATATCTTGAAGCAAACGGGTATGCTGTTTGTGCCCTGGAGCTGATTGACCCTGAGGAGACGCCGAAAAACGTGATGCTCCGTGCGTTGCGGCGAACCAATTTTGATCCTGCCTCTGCCGAGGCTGAGCTGTTGCGCACACGCTACCGTGAAGCCAAAGCGTTTTTGGTAGGGGATGCGACAGTCTCGTTTTGAATCCGCTGAGAAAGGTGTTTGAATGATGTTTAAGCTGTTTTCCAGAAAAAAAGATCCCAACAGCAAGCAATACCGTTGGGAGATGGCGCGGCAGATGAGCAATCATCATATCCGCTACGTGACCGAAAAGATTGACGGCGTGGATGAGGTGATTGGCAGGGAGGGCGGATTGAATATCCGTGGCGACGAGCTGCTGGTGTTTGCCTCTGCCGACGTTTTGCTGCGGTGCAAGATTGAGCAGATGCAAGCATGGGAGCTGTTATCCAAGGACGGCGTGGTGATCACCGCACCAGATCTGGAGCACGGTGGGCGCGAGCGTACCATCATCGTTTATTACGTATACTACCGCTGAATTGCGGATTTTTTGCGCAAAATAAAAATATTTTTCCCGTTTTTGCAAGAAAAAGTCAAACAAGCTATTGACAAAGGTAGGACTTTCGTTGTATAATAATATAAACGATCGAAGGAATTTCCTTTGAAAGGAGTATAAGATGGGTATTTTTTGGAATGATCAAAAACAATTTTACAGTTTGTTCGAGGTTCTGAACAATCTTAATGCAGAGGCGGAGAGCTTTGCGGAATCTTTGAATATTCCGGCCGCCGTGCTGTTTATCATCGGTGCGGTGCTTGCCGTGGGCGTTGGCTTCTTCGGCTACAAGCTAATCAAGCTGTTGATTGCTTTGGGCTCTGCGAGCATCGGTTATTTTGCCGGTCAGGCGCTCTACTACAGCATTGTATGGTTTGGCGGAGCGGACCTGCCCGAGTGGCTGACATATGTATTTGGCGGCGTGCTGGCGGTTGT
>JAFTLZ010000123.1 GCA_017452665.1 Clostridia bacterium | reverse complement strand
TATCTCATATCGAATTGATGTTCGCAAAGCGAACGACAATATATCGAGCTTGAGCGAAGCGAAAGCATATCGAATTCATCTTTCGTGAACATATTTCACGAAAGTGAATATATCGACAGAAAGCAAAAACAAGAGCAAAAACAAGAGCAAAAATAGAAGGTTTTATCCTTTTATCTTTGCTCTTTTTTGCTTGCTGTAAGGGCTTGGTACTCACCCCCGTCGGCTTTTTTGCGCAGGGGCTGCGCAAATGACGCAGCCCCAAAAAACGCGTCCTTTCTAAATGTAATTCTCTTTTACTTGTTGATGATCGTCACACCGGAAGGCGCAATGCCGGTCTGCTCGTAAACAATGGCATTAATCTGCGCAATCTGCGCCACCTGCAGGGTGTCCGCGCTTACAACAATGCTCGCGGTGTCGCCGTTCAGTACGGCAACGCATTGCTCAAAGCCCTTTGCCAAAATCAAAGCCTCAATGTTGGCTTCCTTTTGAATCTCATCCGAAATGGCTGCAATGCTTGCAAGTGCTTCGGTCTTCATCTCATCGCTGGCATCCACGTTGTCTACCACTGCCTGAAGAACCTCAAGCGCTTCGTCTCTTGCTCGCTGGCGGCTGACCTGCGTTGCCGAAAAATAGGTGTCGGCGCTGTCAGCGTCGGTCGTGTCACCGTCATTGTTGTTCAAATTGTCCGAAATGTTGCCGCTGGGCTGGTCGTAGCCGTCATATCCGTCAGCCGCATTGCTGTCGGAAAAGAGAACCCAGTTCAGCCATACCGCGGCTCCGATCAGGATCACGGCGCAGGCAATGATGGCGTTTCTTTTTCCGATTTTTTGCAAAATGCTTTGAAATTTGTTGGCGGTTTTGACTTCAGTGAGTTCGGTAGGTTGTTTTTTCATCAGTAAAATCCTCCTGTGATTTCTTCGCTATAACCTATGCGCAGGAGGTACAGAATATGCAACCAAATCCGAAAATGATACAGGAATCTTTTAAATCAAGGTCTCCAAAAATGCTTTTCCCGCAAGAATATCCCGAATCTGCTCGTCGCCACTGATCTCGCGTTCAATGGTCAGCACGCCGTCATAGCCGCATTCCTTCAGCTTGGGAATCAAAGCGGGGAAGTTTACCTTGCCTTTGCCAAGCGGCATTTCCTTTCCCAATTTGTATCCGTCGGTGGGGTAGAAAGAGTCCTTGGCGTGTACATCGCGCACGTATTTTCCAAGGGTATCCAAAGCGTCCACGGGATTTGCCTTGCCGTAACAAATGAGATTTGCAGGGTCGAGGTTGATACCCAAATTGTCCAGCCCGATGTCTTGTATCATGCGCAACAGAGTAATGGGCGTTTCCTGACCCGTTTCAAACAAAAAATACTGCCCGTTCTGCTTGCAATATGCCGCAACCTCGCGCAAAGCGTACAAAACACCGTGATAGCGCTCGGTGGTGGGATCCTCCGGGATATAACCCGCGTGCGTGGCAATTTGATTCACCCCTAACTTTTTGGCAAAATCCGAGCCCGCCTTCAGATCCTGAATGCGCTGAAAACGATACGCCTCGGGAACCAAACCAAGGGTGTACTGCCCCTCGTAAAAATTCCAAAAGGCTTTGCCGGACCATCCTGCCCAAAAGGTGGAAAGGGTAACGTCGTACTTTGCAAGCGCCGCTTTGATGCGCTCTGCATTCTCGTCGGTATAACAGCCCATATCCCAGCAGGTAATCTGGCAGGACGCAAAGCCCATGTCATGAACCTCTTGAATTTTTGCAACAATATCGGATTGCGCGTTCAGATTAACAAGTACTCCAAGCTTCATGATTAATACCTCGCTTTAAATTATTGAAGGACATAAGGACGCTTTTGACCATCTTGTGCCGCACTCTCGCGCAACGCCTCAACCAATTTGACCGTTGCGCAGGCACTTTCGGGAGAGTTGACGGTGTTGGGAAGCTCCTCAAGAATGGTTTTTGCAAAATAGTGGATCTCCTCAGCATAGCAATATTCTGTGATCTTGGGCAGATCGACGGGCTCCTCGTTTTCCTGCCAGAGGACAGCGTGTCCGTCGGGTGCACGCATGATGGTTGCTTTTTCAAAAACGGCACGAAAATCGGCAACAAATGCCGTGCCGCGGGTTTCATCCCACGAGCCGTTGATCGAAATGATTACATCCTTGTAAAAGAGCCGCGTGTTTTCCCATTGCCAGCGAGTTTCGCCATCATAAGACACGGTGCTGACCGCCTCAGGCTCGCCCAAAAGGAAGCGTGCCATATCAATGTCGTGAATGTGCATATCCAAAATACAGCCGCCGCTTTTGGAGGTGTTGCGGAACCATTGCTCAAAGCCCCAGATGGGAAGAGCGCTTAGTCGGTTCATGGTCAGCGCTTTCAGCTTGCCATATTTGCCGCTGTCGATCGCATCCTTCAGATGCAGATAGGACGTATCAAAGCGCAAGCATTGACCAATCATCAATTTCTTTCCGCTCTCACGCGATGCCACAAGCATTTCCTCACATTCAGCAGAGGTCAAAGCCATAGGCTTTTCACAAAGCACGTGCTTGCCTGCGCGCAGCAATTTTACGGTATATTCCTTGTGCAGGTAGGTCGGCAAACAAATGTCTGCCATGTCAAAGTCCTCGTTTGCAATCAGCGCATCCACGTCGGTATAGGTGTGCATATCGGAGGGAAGGGTAACCGGCTTGGTGGAGGTGTTGATTTTAATTTCACGCGTTAACTGATCCGGATTGATATCGCAAACCGCAACCAGGGAGAGCGGTGCATTTTTTTGCTTCAGCAGCGTATATCCCGCATAGTGCGCGCGTGCAATGCCGCCAAATCCAATCAGGGCAATTTTCAATTCTTTCATATCTCTGTTCCTTTCATTTTGCGTTTTTGCTTTTTTCTGCCTGACTCTTGACAGGCAACTAAATATAGTATATAATAAATACTTGTGAATTGCAATGAATATTTTTCATGTTTGTTAGCACGATTTTCATATTTGAAAGGACGAGATGCCACATGAACGAACTCCATCTTTATGAGCAGATTCCCAAAGGTCCCCTTTTGATGCGCGTAAGGCAATTTGAAAACAAGGACTACCGTTTTTTTCTGCACTGGCACGAGCATACCGAGATCCATATACTGCTCCAAGGGGAGGGGACCCTGCTTTGCAACAACGAACGCATTCCTCTTGCCTCCGGAGATTGTGCGGTGATCAACGGCAATGAGCTTCACCAAGGAGGTAGTGGGAAAGCCACCTATTTGTGTCTGCTGGTCCCTCCCGCGCTTCTTGGAAATCGCTATACCGTCTTTGAACGCGTGATACGGGATGAAACGGTCAAAAGGTTTGCACAGGATATTCTGCAAGCAGTTGGGCAAGCGAATGCCTGCGATATGCTCAAAGCCCACGGATCGGCATATTTGTTGGTCGCTCATTTACTTGAGAACCACACGGTATATGCGTTGGACGAATCACTTGCCTCCAAGCACCTCAAAAAGCTGGAAAGGATCAACAACGCCGTGCTGTTAATGAATCAAAATTATAAAAACAGCATTTCCACAGCGGATTTGGCATCAGCGGTCTATCTGAGTGAGGGGTACTTTTGCTCTCTGTTTAAGGAAGTAATGGGAAAGAGTGCCATGGACTACCTCAACGGTTTGCGTGTGGAACGGGCAGAGCAACTTTTGAAAGCCAGTGATATGAGTGTTTCGGAAATTGCATTTTGCTGTGGCTTTTCGGATGCAAACTACTTTTCGCGCACCTATAAACGTTTTTTGCACAAAACACCGTCGCAAACGCGGCTTGAAAAAAACTGAAATTCCTCCGTCAAACGGTGGTATGTACAAAGGCTAAAAGCCCATATCATATATGTTTTGAATTGGATTTAAAATTGTGCTTGCAATAGCTTCATGGTTTCCGCCGCGCCGTATGCAAAATCCTCTTCGTGATTGTTTTCCAGGGCAAAAGCGCCGGAATATCCAACCTCCCGCAATGCGGCAAGACAGGAGGGAAAATCGATGCATCCCCGTCCGGGAATCGTCTCTTTGATCCAGTTTCTGCCTTGCGAGACCGCAGCGCCCGCATCGTCGGGAGCGCACTTGATGTAATCCTTGATGTGAATGTGCCGCATCTCTGAGGCAAACGCTCGAAAGAACCGTGCGGGATCCTCATCCACAAACAGCGTGTTTCCAATGTCACCGCAAACGCCCACGTAAGGGCACTGCGCCTTAACCGCACGGTAAAAGGCGCCAAAGCCCTCCACACCGTTAAAATATTGTCCCTGATCCTCATAGATACAACTGACTCCCAGGGCGTGTGCGTATTTTGCTACGCGAACCGCAACGGGAACAATGCTTTGCAATGCCGTTTCCATCGTAATCACACCGCTATCCACTCCCAAAAGCAGTGTGTGGTGCAAAAAGGGAGAGCCGACTGCCGCCGCCATATCCGCGTAGTGCATCAGCTCGCGTTCCATCGGCGTCACGGTGTCGGGCGTCATTCCCTCCTGCAAAAGATTTACGGCAATCGAATAGCAGGCAACCGAAAGTCCGTTGGCAGCAAGCACTTCTGTGATGTGCTTGGCTTCCTGCTCGTCGTGCACACACGGCTCCCAATCCCTACCGATAAATTCAAACAGCTCTACCGAGGTAAAGCCCAAGGCTTTCGCATAGCTTGCCGTTTCCTCAATGCCGTTTTTTTTGAGCCGATTTGCAAATTTTGCATACATTGAAAAATTCATCCCAATTCCACCCTTTCGCATCGGATTTTCTGCGCCTATTCTATCACGCTTTTTTTCAAATGTCAATATATTTTCGGATACTTTTCAAATACTTTCGGATACCGAAAAATCTACGAAAAGTCGAATTCTTTTTTGATTTTCGGATTGCAATTTCTACCTTTCCATGCTATAATAAGGGCAACAATCAACCCATAGGGAGGCTTTGTATGATGAATCGCAATCCGTCCGTCGAAAAATTAAAGGCAGCTTATGCAACCGATCTGACCGACTATCGCTCCATCCCGTTCTGGAGCTGGAACAATACGCTGGACGAGCGTGAGCTGGAGCGGCAGATTGAGGATATGAAAGCGGCAGGCATGGGAGGCTTTATTATGCACGCCCGCATAGGACTCAAGGACGAATACATGGGAGAGAAGTGGTTCTCCTGTATTGAGGCTTGTCTCAAAAAGGCGCGCGAGCTACACATGAACGCTTGGGTTTATGACGAAAACGGCTGGCCCAGCGGCTTTGTCGGCGGAAAACTGTTATCTAAAAAAGAATTTTTGGCGCAGTATCTGGAGTACCGCGTTTGCGATTCCTACGATGCGTCTGCCTTCGCCTGCTACGCCAAAACCGACGGCGGTTACGTTCGTCTGTCCGGCGCGTCTCCCGATGTGACCGAATACCACTGTGTCTATCGCGAGTACAGTCCCGCCAACACCGACATCCTCAATCCCGTCGTGGTGGATGCCTTCATCGAGGAAACGCACGAGCAATACTACCGCCGTTTTTCCGAAAGCTTTGGCAGGGAGCTGACCGGCTTTTTCACCGACGAGCCGCAGTATTACCGCTGGGCAACGCCTTACAGCCCCTGCGCAGCAGAGACATACGAGGCAGAGTTCGGTACGGATATCCGTGACGGATTGATCTGGCTGTTCAACCGCGACGCGGCGGGCTACGCATTCCGTGTGCGCTACTATACGGTTCTGAACCGTCTCTATACCCAAAACTTCTACAAAAAGCTGTACGATTGGTGCGAGGCGCACCATTGCAAGCTGACGGGGCACAGCGTAGAGGAAGGCTCACTTTACGCACAAATGATGGGCGGCGCCGGTGTGATGCCATCCTATGAATACGAGCACATTCCGGGCGTGGATTGCCTCGGCAGAGATTGGGAGCGTACCCTGATGCCCATTCAGGTCGGCAGTGTTGCAAGTCAGCTTGGAATCCACCAGGTGCTGACCGAAACCTTTGCTTGCTGTGGGCACGATACTACCCCCATGGAGCTGAAAAACGTTGCGGAATTCCAATTTTTTCACGGCGTCAATCTGATGTGCCAGCATCTCTTCCCATATTCTCTCGCGGCGCAGGGCAAGAGCGACCATCCGCCTGTGTTCTCGCGGCAAAACAACTGGTTCGAACAGTTTCGTACCTTTAACGAATATTTCACCCGCCTCGGATACCTGGTTGCCAACACGCAGGAGGAGGTTGACGTGATGGTCATTCATCCCCTGCGCTCGGTTTATACTGATTATCTATTCGGCAAATACGGTGAGGAGCTGGAGGATCGCTTCCACGATCTGATCTACAACACCTTCCGTAACAACGGTATCCGTTTCCATCTGGCAGACGAAAGCATCCTCGAACGCCACGGCTCTACTGATGGCAAGAGCCTCACCGTGGGCAAATGCCGCTATACCACCGTCGTCGTTCCCGATATGCGTAACATTTCCGCCACCACACTCAAGCTCCTGCAGGCTTACAGCGGCAAGCTTCTGATGCTCGGTAAGCCCACCTTGGTGGACGGCGTGCGTGCAGAGGTTCCGCTGACCTCCAATATCACAATGGACGATGTCATCCGCGAGGCAGGCATCTACTTCCGTTGCACCAAGGGGAGCGTCGATCTGGCATCCCGCCGCGGCGAGCTTGGCGATTACATCTTTATTAATAATCTCTCCCGCACGCAAAGCGGTTGCTTTACAACCCAAAATATTGCCAACCGCTATCGCGCCCTGGATCTGGAAACAATGCAAACACGCAATATCACCGATACCGTGGAGCTTGAACCCTGCGCCAGCCTGATTCTGGTGCGCGATGAGGATGCACAGCCGAACGCGAAAAATTACTGCGAGGAGGTCATTACTCCGCGCTTCCACGTCGAGGCAATCAGTGAAAACTACCTTGTCTGTGACAACGCGCGCCTGAGCTACGACGGAAAAACCTACGGCGAGCTGCTACCCCTGCAACGCATCTTCGAGGATCTGTTGCGTGCCGATTACCGCGGAACGGTATGGATCGAGCAGACCTTCACGGTTCGCGATCCGATGCCGCTGACCTTGATGATGGAAAAAGAAAAATACCGCTGGGTCACCCTCAACGGCAAAAAATTGGAGCTTCGGCAAAGCGATTTTGATATTCAGTACACCGAGGCGGACCTCACCCCCGCCGTTACGGCAGGCGAAAACGTTCTTCGCTACGAGCTGGATTATTACCAACACGACGGCGTCAATTTCGCGCTCTTCCATCCGCTCGCGACCGAAAGCCTGCGCAACTGCCTCTACTATGATACGCACATCGAACCAATCTTTGTCAAAGGCGATTTCATTCTGAACGGCGCACACGAGATCTGCGCGCGCACACAGCTACCCGCCATCACCTCCGAGCTCTTCCACCATGGCTATCCTTTCTTCAAGGGAACACTCACCCTGAAAGGCTACTATACCTACGACGGCCACGGGAGCCGCGTCCTATCCTTGGAGGGCAGATTCCTGGTTGCCGAGGTCACGGTAAACGGAAAGAGACGGGACCTGGTGCTGGATACCAAAAAGGATATCACCGATCTGTTGCAGATCGGCATGAACGAGGTAGAGATCGTCCTGCGTTCCTCTCTGCGTAACCTCTACGGTCCCTTCCATTCCGTTTCCGAGCCGGAGTCTACACAGCGTTGCCGCCCGATGAGCTTCACCTTCCGCGGGCAGTGGAATGGCGGAATCGCGCCCGATTATACCCCCGCATACAATAGCGTTCCCTTTGGCGCAGACCGCATCGTGATGCTCTGTGAGGATAAATTGATCAAGGTCAAGCATACGCGCAACCTCCCTTATGCTGAGGTCGTGCCCACTGCTATGCAAAAACACGTCGATTCCTACCTTGCGCGCCTTGAAAAATACCCCAAACTAAAGCAGCTCTATCAAAACGGCTACCTGCACACTGCGCACACTGTGCTCGACCGTTGCGAGGACGGCACCTACTTTGTGGTCAGCGGCGACATTCCCGGAATGTGGCTGCGCGATTCCGCCACGCAGGTCACGCACTATACCGCACTTGCAGAGGATGACGAAATTGCCGAAATTCTCGAGGGTGTACTGCGTCGTCAAATGATGTACATCACCATCGATCCGTATGCCAACGCCTTCAACCGCGATCCCAACGGCAACGGACACACCGACGATCTCCCCTTGCAGGACAGGTGGGTGTTCGAGCGCAAATACGAGGTGGATTGCCTCTGCTATCCCATACGCCTTTTGTATCTGTACTGGAAGAACTCCGGCAGAGAAGCATTGATCCGTGAAAAGCTGGAAACCGTCGCCCGCATCATCCTTGACGTCTGGAAGACCGAACAGCACCACATGGAAAAGTCGCCTTACCGCTTCATCCGTACCAATCCCCCGGTGCCGTGGGATACCATCCCCAACAACGGCATGGGCACGCCCGTGGCGTATACGGGAATGACCTGGTCAGGCTTCCGCCCCAGTGACGACGGCTGTGCCTACGGTTATCTCACCGCGTCCGAAATGTTTGCGGTCGTGGTGCTTGGCTACATGGCAGAAATGCTGGAAACGGTTTGCGGCAACCCCGCAATGGCGCAGGAATGCTTGGCTTTGCGCCGTGAGATCGACGAGGGTATCCAAAAGTACTGTGTGATCGAGCATGAAAAATACGGCAAGATCTACGCCTGCGAAACCGACGGCATGGGGCACTATTCGCTCATCGACGACGCCAACATCCCCAGCCTCCTCTCCGCGCCTTACATCGGCTACACCGCCGTGGATGACGAGGTCTATCAAAACACGCGCCGCTTCCTATTGAGCAAAGACAATCCCTTCTATTTTGAGGGGAAATACGCAAAGGGCATCGGCTCCCGTCACACACCGGACAATTACGTATGGCATATGGCGTTGGTGATGCAGGGAATGACCTCCACCGATCCTGCCGAAAAGCGCGAACTGCTGGAGATGATCGCCTCCACCGATGCGGGAACGGGTTACCTGCACGAGGGCTTTGACGTTGACCGACCCGAAAACTTTACCCGTGAGTGGTTCACCTGGCCGAACTCACTGTTTGCCGAGTACATCGAGCAGTGCCTCGACGAAGGCATCATCTAATCCCCAAAAAACGATTAAAAACAAAAACGTGCTGTTTCAAATGCGTAAGGCTATTTGCAACAGCACGTTTTTTATCGTTTTTTTCAAAAAACTATTGTAAAATAGCAAAAAATGTGGTATAATCAAACTTGCCAAACAATTACAAACAAAATCACTTTCCAAATGGGAAAACTATACCTTGGTAAAAGGCGTTTTCTCTCTTTTTCTCATACCCATTTTGGAAAGTAGAAATAATTGTTTGGCGACAATGAGGGATACACTTTTTCGGTGCGTCCTTCAAGACGCACTTTTTTTGTTTGAGGAGGTATGGGCCAATGTCATTTGCATAAAAACATTGTTATCTAAAACGGTTCCAATCAAAATGAAAAATGAAAAAAGAAATGGAGAAAAACGATGAAAAAAACACTTGTAATTCTTTTGGTATTTTTGATGCTCCTTCCTTGCGCAACGTCCTGTGGCGAGAATGCAAAACTCGAATATGAACTTTTGGATGACGGAACATATGGCGTAAAAGCAGCAGATTTCTTTGTTATAACTGTTGATGAACTCGTAATTCCTGCCGAGTACAATGGAAAGCCCGTAACCAAAATTTTGAAAGAAGGCTTTGAAGGCTCCAGATTTCGAAAAGTGATCATCCCAGATACGGTTACAACAATCGGTACCAAGGCTTTTTATAATTGCCACAATTTGGCATCGGTTACCATTCCTTCAAATGTTGCAGCCGTCCATGCAGAAGCATTTTATAATTGTTCCGCTCTCGTAGAAGTGCAAAATCTTTCTGCGATAGAAATGTATGTTGAGCAATATGAAGACGGATCGGTCGTTTGGGTGATAGATGAGAATGGTAATAAAAAAAAGAGTCAATCGTTTAGAAATTTGCTCCGCATTTACGGTGCAAACGAGGAAAGCCTTGTTGCCACCACCGAGGATGGTTGGACGCTCTATGACGGCCAAGTTGCTTTGGATTACAACGGAAACGAAAAGAACATTAAGGTTCCTGAAGGTGTAGTATCTATTCTGTCATCGGTTGAACGTGCGGATAATACGGAAACGATTACCATTCCCGATACGGTTCAATACATCGCAAAAAGCGCATTTTATGCAAAGAATCTGCATACCGTTATCTTCGAGGGAACGCTGGAAGAGTGGGAAGAATTAGATGTTAAAATCATCTACACGGTTGTTTGCAGCGACGGTACGATTGAAGGTACGTACAGATAAAAAATTCCCGCAGGCATTGCCTGCGGGAATTTTTTACAAATACACCGTCTCCCCTGCAGGGATGCAAATCACGTCAGCCTTGTCCTTTTCCACCCAAACGTCAATGGCGGTGGGATTGAAAAGCATTTTTTCGTCCACGGAGACACGCAAAGCACGTTGTGCCGCTTTGTAATCATAAATCTCCAGGTTGGTCGCATACCAAATCTTTTCGTTCCCCGAAAGGTTCTTCAAAATTTCTTCGATCTCGCGCCAGTTTTCCTCGGTTTTCAACTCGTGCGAGTGCCCCCAGATGTAAAACAGCGGTTGCCGCCATTCGGTGGTCAGATCCTGCAAAAAGGTGGGGCAGAGCGACAGCGCGTCGCGGTGATGGCAGGTGGGGTGCCAAGCTAAAAAGTTCTCCGGCAACCCAAATTTCTTCGTCGAAAGGGTCGTGCGGCTGTAAAGAATCCCGCAGGAAGCCAAAGCGTTTATCACTTTCTGATTGTAGTCGCCGCAGGGGTAGGACATTCCCACCACGGGGTATCCCGCCAGCTTTTCCAAAATTTTGCGGTCATCCACCGTCTCGTTGATCAGCGAGATCTCCGGCATATTCGATGGCCACCCATGCGAGAGCGTGTGGCAGGAGATCTCATGCCCTGCGTAAATCGCGCGGATTTGTGCCAGCTCCGCATCGGTCTTGCCGACATACTTTTTGCCGTTGAGATGGAACGTCCCCTTCACGCCGTAGCGGTTGAATAAGCCGATCAGCCTCTCGTCAAGATCATTTCCATCGTCGTAGCTAAAGGTAACAATGCGCCGCACTCCTCCGGGATAAATGTTGAACTGAATCATGTAAATACCTCCTAAAAAAGCCCGATTCATACGGAATCAGGCTTTTATCAATGCTATAAAGATCAGCGAGCCAAAATCAGCTTGGTCAGCTCAACAGGGTCTACGATCTTATCACCCTGATATACACGCATATTGCCGGATGCGATCTCGTCAATCAGAATGACCTCGCCGTTGTTGTAGCCAAACTCAAACTTGATATCCCAAAGATCCAGACCAATGGTCTTCAGGTCGTCTGCAACGATCTTGGTGATCTTCAAGGTCTGCTCCTTCATGCTGTCAAACATCTTCTGATCCATAATGCCAAGCGCCGCAAGTCCTTCAGATGTTACCAACGGGTCGCCCTTTGCATCGTTCTTAAAGGTGCATTCCACGTAGCCGCCCTCAAGAGGAGTGCCGTCGTTGATGTATTC
>JAFTLZ010000122.1 GCA_017452665.1 Clostridia bacterium | reverse complement strand
TAGCCTCTTTATGGCGCTTTTCTTTTTGCCAAGCGCAAACCTCGCGTAGCGATTTGCGGCGAGCCTGCGAGCCTTTTTTTCTTTTGCGCATTCTTGGTCAAAAGAAAAAGCGCTACTAACAAATTTGTGAAATATTACAAATTGAATACCTTTGGTCTACAAGCTGACAGGCTGTCTCAAATGCGCAAGCGCATTTGAGACAGCCTTGGTAATTTGGTTTTCATCACTTCTGCGGGTCCATATACTTCCAATACGAAACGATATAATTGATGCCCGACCACAGTGTGAAGATCAGCATAACCGCGGTGGTAAAGATGGATAGCGGCAGGACATCCTTGAGGAAGGACAGAGTGGGGATGTTCCAATAGAAGATACGCTCCCCGATGCAGGCAACCACACACGCGATCTGGGTGCAGGTCTTGATTTTCCCCAGCATATTGGCGGCTACAACAATTCCCTTGGAGCCGGAAACCACCAAGCGGATAGAGGTCACTGCCAGCTCGCGGAAAATCACCAGCATAACCGCCCAGACAAACAGCGTACAGAACAGCTCGTTGCGCGGCGTATCCGAAATATACTTATACAAAATGACCATCATGGCGCCGATGACCATAAATTTATCCGCCAAGGGATCCAAAAACTTGCCAAAATCGGTGACAAGTCCTTGCTTGCGAGCAATTTTTCCGTCCAGCATATCGGTAAAGGATGCGATAACAAACAACAGCAAACCGACGGTATTTGCCCACACGGCATCCGACAGCATCATGATCACGACAAACACAGGAACCATGCAAAGGCGCAAAACGGTCAGCTTATTCGGTAAATTCATTTTCATTGCTTTCTCCTCTTTTTTGAGTATTCAGGATTTTGCGGTGACGATATTGCCGTACAGGTCGTAGTCCACAACCTCGCGAACCTTGACTTTAACAAACGAGCCGGGCGCGATTCGGCTCTCACTGCGGAAATAAACCTTGCCGTCGATCTCGGGGGCGTCTGCAATGCTCCGCCCGAAGTGCACCTCGGCAACGGGGTCGTAATCCTCGCAAAGCACGTCCACAATCTGACCGATCTTTTGCTTGTTCAGCTCCTCGTTGATCTCCATCTGCATCCGCATCAGGATATCCATGCGGTCTTGCTTCACCTGCTCGTCGATCTGATCCGGGAAATCGTATGCGGGGGTATCCTCCTCACGGGAATAAGTAAACACGCCTGCATGGTCGAATTTTTGTTCTTTAACGAATTCGCAAAGCTCCTCAAAATCTTTTTCCGTCTCCCCCGGAAAGCCGACGATAAAGGTGGTACGGATAACGATATCGGGGATCTCGTGGCGCAGCTTTGTCAGCACCTCGCGGATCATTGCGCTGTCACCGTGGCGGTTCATTGCCGTCAGCATATGGTCGCTGATGTGCTGCAAGGGCAGATCGATGTACTTTAAAATGTGCGGGTTGTCCCGCATCTGCGCGATCAATTCGTCGGTGATCTTATCGGGATAGCAGTACAGCAAGCGAATCCACGGGATGCTCGTTTCGGCGGTGATGCGCTCCAGCAGTTCTGCCAGCGCGTATTTGCCGTACAGATCCAACCCGTATCGCGTAATATCCTGTGCGATTACGACCAATTCCCGCACACCGAGCGATTCCAGCTGCTTTGCCTCAGCAATCAGATCCTCCATCGGACGGCTACGGAAGCCACCGCGAATGGACGGAATGGCGCAGTAGGCACAGCGGTTATCACAGCCCTCGGCAATCTTGATATACGCGCTGTACTCCGGTGTGGTAATGACGCGCTCGCCGCCAAGGCGTACCGTGTCACGGTCATCGTGCGAAAAATACTTTTGCTTAGAGCCTTTTTTCTTCTTCACTGTAACTGCCTCGATTGCCTCCACGATATTGTGAATACTGCCAACGCCAAGTACGGCATCGACCTCGGGCAGCTCTTTAAATATCTCTTCCCCGTAGCGCTCGGCAAGGCATCCCGTGACGATGATTGCCTTCAGCTTGCGGTTCTTTTTCAGCCACGCCACGTCCAGAATGTTGTCGATGGCTTCTTTTTTTGCACTCTCGATAAACGCGCAGGTATTCACGATGATGACGTCTGCCTCGATCTCCTCGGGCGTGATCTCATATCCTGCCTGCAGCACCTCGTGCAGCATGACCTCGGTGTCCAGCTGATTCTTCGGGCATCCGAGGGAAACGAATCCGACTTTCATAGATTTCAAATTCCTTTTGTATATAATATTCGATTACAGTGTGATAATATTCGTCCAAGCCTGTTTGCCGTTGGCATCGGTCACCATGGCACGCAAAAAGCGTTCGCCCGCTACGGGCTGATAGTGTGCCTCGGTCAAGCCGTCCCCTTCAAACACGCGGGGACGCCAAACAAAATTGGAAAGAAAAACAATCTCGCTACAGGGCGAGCACTTGACGCTAAAGCTGTCCCCCTCGCGGATCAGATGCACCTCCGGTCCCTGCGTTGCATAAAAATCACCGTTGCGGATCGCCTCCAGCAATGCCTTTGCGCTGTTGTTCTCTGCTTTTGCCATAATCCAAGACAAGCATTTGTCGCTGTCGTAGTAATGCACGTCGTCATCTGCAATCAACCAATAGTACCGCCCCGCGCTTGCCAGCATATCCACGATCAGCGAGGAATCGGCGCGGCGGGAATGATGCACACCGGACACCGAATTGTAAATTTCTGTTGCGTCAAAGCCCTGCAACGGAAGAACCTGCTCTGGGGTGTTGAGCGACCATGCGGGATGTGCCAGTATCGCCAAACCGCCCGCTTCGTGGATCCGATCAATGATCTGCTGTGCGGACATGGTTTTGGTCAGAGAGGGCTCGCGTTCCGCGCCGATCCCAAGAATATGAAACACGCCGTTGCGCGAATCCGAGCCGCCGATGTTATATTCTGCACCTGACAGGATCGTGATGCCGTCTGCCTCACCGCTCTTGCCGTAATACCAATGGTCGGTCAGTGCAATGGCGTCGTAGCCGTTCTCCCGATAAATGCGGAGCGCTTCCTCCGGCGTTGCGTGACCGTCCGAGAGTGTTGTGTGTGTATGTAGGTTGATTTTATATCTTGTGTTGCCAAACAAATCCTTTTGCATATTCCGTTTTCCCTTTCTGACCAAGCATTCTTTATTTATTGTATCATAATCCGTGTTTTTTTACAAGGGCTTTGCGGAAAAATTCACGGAATTCAAGAAAAAACTTTGTGCGGGATCGCAAAGAAAAATAGCGGAAAAGGCTTGTTTTTTTGCAAAAAAAATGGTATGATATAAATTGAGCGAAGGATGCACCGTATCACACTCAAAATCGGCAACCGAAAGGAGCCTTATCATGACAAAGCGCTATATCCCCGGCATCAATCTTGTGGGAAATCCCGAACGCTATCCCGTGTCTGAGCAGCTTGAAATGCTCCGACGCGTCGGATGGGGCGGATTCTTTACTGGCTGGAATCCCAAAAATACCAAGGAACGGGCACAGGCCGCCGACCGTTTGGGGTTGATCTATCAATCCATTCACTCGCCGATCACCTCCATTCACAAGATGTGGAAGGACGGAAGTGAAGGGGACACGGTGGCACAAATGCTGATTGACTGTGTAACCGATTGTGCGCAGAACGGGATTCCCGTGATGGTCATTCATCCGTTTATCGGCTTTTGGGATCACACCCCTACACAGATCGGGTTGGAGCGCTATGCACGTATAGTCGAAGCAGCGGATCGGCTTGGCGTTCAACTGGGCTTTGAAAACGTCGAGGGCGAAGAATATCTGCAAGCTCTGATGCAAGCCTTTTGGGATGCTCCCTCCTGCGGATTCTGCTGGGACACGGGACATGAGCAATGCTACAACGACGGCAAGGATATGATGGCTTTGTACGGCAAGAAGCTCTGTCACACGCATCTCAATGACAATTTGGGCGTTTATGATCCGAAGCTGACCTGGGAAAACGACTTCCATTTGGTGATGGGGGACGGAATTGTGGATTGGAAGAGCGTGATGGATCGCATTGACGCCTCTCCTTATGAAGGAATTTTGATGTGCGAGCTGACGTTGGCAAGCAAGCCGGGCAGACATACGCACGACGCCTATGCCGCAATGCCCCTGGAGGCTTTTTACACCTTTGCGCTGGAACGGATGCGGAAGATCCTTGACCGAACGCTTACGCAAACGACTACGGTAATCAATGAAATTTAAAATAAATGCTACAGAAAAGAGGACAAAATCATGAAATTAAGTGTACTTGCAAACCTTTACGGTCAAAAATCGCTGGAGGAAACCCTGCAAATTTTAACCTCTCTCGGCGTACACACCGTGGAGCTCGGCGCCGGCGGATATCCCGGCAAAGCCCATTGCAATCCCGCGGAGCTGCTTGCTGACGAGAAAAAGTACGACGCTTTTATTGCAACGCTAAAAAAATACGACGTTACCGTTTGCGCGCTTGCTACGCACGGAAATGCCGTACATCCCAACAAAGAAATTGCAAAGCAATTTGACGAGGATTTCCGCAACGCGGTTCTGCTGGCTGAAAAAATGGGGGTTGACACGGTGATCACCTTCTCCGGTTGCCCCGGCGACTGTGAGACCGCAAAGTATCCGAACTGGGTCACCTGCCCTTGGCCCGAGGATTTCCTTGCGATTTTGGATTGGCAGTGGAACGAGAAGCTGATTCCCTACTGGAAGGAAGCTGGCGCGTTTGCAGAGGCGCATCATGTGCCGCATATTGCATTTGAGATGCATCCCGGCTTCTGCGTTTACAATCCCGAGACGCTGCTGAGACTCCGCGCGGCTGTCGGCGACGTGATCGGTGCCAACTTCGACCCCTCTCACCTGATCTGGCAGGGCATGGATCCCGTTGCCGCCATCCGTGAGCTGGCGGGAGCGATCTATCACGTACACGCAAAAGACACTAAGATCGATCACTACAACACCGCGAAAAACGGCGTGCTGGACACCAAGCACTACGGCGACGAGCTGCACCGTGCATGGATCTTCCGCACCGTGGGCTACGGAAACAACGAGACCTACTGGCGCGATCTGGTCTCCAACCTGCGTCTGTGCGGCTACGACCGTGTGCTCTCCATCGAGCACGAGGATAGCTTGATGACCATTGACGAGGGGTTGCGCAAGGCAGTCAGCTTTTTGAACAATATCATCATCACCGAAGAAAAGCCCACCACCATGTCCTGGGCATAATACTTGTGAAAAAGCGGGACGTCCTGAAAAACACCGGCAGTTGGTGGTTCCAAAAAGTTGTCGCTTTGCACAATTCCGCCATAGCGGTAGACTTTCTTGTGTAAAATTGTATCCAGTGGAGCATTTAGTGGCAAACGCATGGGCTTTGCCCATGCGTCCAAAATGCCCTCGGAAACGATTGTTTCGGCTGTTTGCTTGGCGAGAAAATTGGAGACTGAATAAACGGACGAGGCAGGAGCTTTCCTACCTCGCCTATTTTTATTTATACGTTAAAAGTTTTGAAGGGGCTTGGGGAAACTTTTCCAAAGCTCGCCAAAAAACGTGTTCCAAAAAACAAAGTGTGAAGGCTTCAGGTGATTTTCTTTTACATTTCCGCTTCCGATGTAAACGCGATTGCGAGCATTTCGGCAAACAGCGTCACGCACTTCGGCTTTTGTACCGACGGATGCGACATCAGGTAGGTTTCGCGGTAAAATTCTCCCACATCCCGCAAAACTACCTGTGACGACAGCTGTCCTTTCCACGAAAACGATGGAATCAGCGAAACGCCCATGCCCAGTTCAATGTATTTGCGAATGTATACGGGATCGTCGCTTTGCACCGCAAAATTCGGCAAAAACCCTACCTTTTTACACACCTCCTCGGTTACTGTACGCAGGCTACTGCCGGGATGCATGGAAACAAAGCACTCATCCTTGCAATCGTAGAGCATCAAATCCTTTTTTTGTGCCAGCGAATGTGCCGCCGGAATTGCCAACAACAGCTTTTCGCGCACCAAGAGCTGTTTTTCCATTTCGGCATATCGAAGCATGTCACCCGAAATCAACAGATCGTATTCGGCTGGATCGCTCACCTCACTGTGATTGAGTAAAAAAGAGACCGCCGGGTATTTTTTGCGGTACTGCTCAATGACGGATACCACCGTACGGCGGTTGTTGCCAATAAACAGCTTGATTTCTCCGCACACGCCGTCGTGGAGCTCACGCAAACGCAGGCGGGCGTCTTCCAGTGTGGCAAGCGCCTTTTTAGCAGAGTCATAAAACAGCTTTCCCTCGTCGCTGAGCTTGACTCGATTTCCACCGCGGTAAAAGAGCGGAACAGATAGCTCAGACTCCAATCTGCGGATGGATTGAGAAATTGCCGAGGTTGGAATGTAAAAATGCTTGGCGGCGGTGGAAAAATTCTCATGCTTGGCCGCCTCGCAAAAATAAACCAGTTGTAACAGCTCCATTTGATCCTCCTCATTGATTGCAGATACAAGCACAGTTTTTTTGTGATACTACCAATAGTATAGCATAACATTGATGTGAAATCAAGTATCACAGATTTGATTCTTTACATTTTTTTGATTCCGTGCTATAATGAACAAAACGCATATCAAGGAAAGGAAGTTTTAAAATGAGCGAGCTACTGGAAATTATGATGATCGTCAGCTTTGGCGCGTCCTGGCCGGTCAACGTGATCAAATCCTACAGGAGCCGAACCACGAAGGGAAAGAGTCTGCTTTTTCTTTGCCTGATCTTTTTTGGCTACATTGCAGGAATTGCATCTAAATTTGCAAATGAGGCGTACATGGCTTCGTTTGCGCAAAAATGGTATGTGCTATTCTTCTACGTTTTGAATTTTTTGATGGTGGGGGCGGATATCTGCTTGTATTTCCGCAATCGCCGTTTGGATCGCAAAAAACAGTTGGAACAAGCACAAGCATAATCATCTTAAAACCAGACCGCTCCCGCCGAATGGCAGGAGCGGTCTGGTTCAGACTGTAGACGAAAAGCGTTCACACCAAGGGAAAAGCTGAGGCGTGAACGCTTTTCTGTAAGGAAGAGAAGATATTTTTAAAAAAGAGCGAAAAAGAGGCAAAAAGCGAGATTGGAGAAGAGGATTTCCACTTCCATTTAGCCAGCTTTTTCAAATTCATGCACGCAAAAGTAAGCGTGACCTGCATCGTAACCTTTGCAAGACCACGCAACTGCGTGTAACGCAAGCCGTGTTTTACCTTTGCATCGGCAAACACTCTCTCAATCTTCT
>JAFTLZ010000121.1 GCA_017452665.1 Clostridia bacterium | reverse complement strand
GCGTGGGACGCTTTTTTGGAGAAGGGGGATTTTATGCGCAAAAGCCGGAAGATTTTATTGTGCTTTTTATCCGTTTGTCTGGTATTGACGGGGTGCAGCTTTGCGTCAGCGGACGCGGAGTCGCTTTTGCTTGCAAAGTGCGAATCGGTGGCGGATTTTCCTGCGGGGGAGCTTTACTGCCTATCTGCGGGGGGAGGTGCTGTGGATCCCGATTCGAAGCTGCGGGAAATCTCGAAGCAGATGCTGGCACAGCTGTACGGGAACGGCTCCTATCCGCCCGAGCTGGATCTGGTGGAAGGAGCGGCGTTTTATTTTTCTTACGCGCAGCCCTGCGAATTTGCGGTCTTTCGGTGTGCACGCGCAAATGATGCTGATGCGGTGGCACAGATGTGTCTGAAGCGGTTGGAGTCGCTTCGTTCATATTGGAATACGAACGGGGAAAGAGCGGATTTGGCGAATGCGACGGTGAAAATTCACGGGAGCTACGTGCTGTTGATCGTTTCCGAAACACCGGAGGAATGCTACCGTGCGTTCCGCCGCGCGCTGTAATGCGCATTCCATCAAAGCTGTACTATATGAATCAAATGTTAATAATCAAGGCAAAAGGTAGACTTTTTCAATTTTTTGTGGTATAATAACAAAGTATTTGGTTATGCCGCGATTGGTGGTAGGATTTTGATTTCTTGTCAGAAATTTCTTACAAGAGGTTTTCGACACCTTTAAGAACTAAAAAACAGGGATTATGGAGATAGAATGGAAGCTTTTTTTGATCTGCACAGCCATATGCTTAGCGGAGTGGATGACGGTGCAAAAAATCGGGAAATGATGTTCTCGATGCTGGAGATGGCGTATGCGGATGGGATCCGTGCGGTTTGTCTGACGCCGCATTATTCTCCGTATCTGTTTGGAGATACGCATCAAACGTCGGAGGCAGCGTTTGCAGTTCTTTGTGACTATGTTGCGCAAAAGCACCCGGATATGAAGTTGTTTTTGGGGCATGAGCTGGGATATCATCAAGGTTGCTTGCGTGCCTTGGAGGAGGGAAGCTGCCGTACGGTTGCGGGGAGCCGCTACGTGCTGGTGGACTTTCCGGAAAAGATCGACTTTTTTGAGATCAAGCATGCGATGAACAGCCTGCGCAGTGGAGGGTATTCCCCGATTCTGGCGCATACCGAGCGGTATCGCTGTCTGTTTTCGAAATTCGATTGGGTTCGCGAATTCGTGGAGGATGGCGGCATTGTACAGATCAATGCCTCGTCGGTTTGCGGCTCGTGGGGAACGATGGCAAAAATGCAATGGAAGCGCTTGGTACGCGCGGGCTTGGTGCACGTGGTTTCAACCGATGCGCACAACACCACTACGCGTCCGCCGAAAATGACGGTTTGTATGGATTATTTGAAAAAGCATTGTGATCCGGATACCGTGCGCGCCCTGGTTTGGGAGCACGCATGGAGGATTGTAGAGGACAAGCCGATTGACTGATCCGCGGCGGATACGGATGTGGCAGAAGGGGAAAATGATCCCGGAAAGGAAAATGATAGAATGGAAGAAAAAGAAGCCGGTTTTGAGATTCGTGTGGAGGATCTGTGGGCAATTTTGAAAAGATGCTGGTGGCTGATGCTGGCAGTTTTGTTGGTGGTATTTGTGACCGTTTTTGCAGTGATGACGACCACGCATGAAAAAGAATACACCGCGACGTCGGTGGTATGGGCGTTGGGAGCGCCGAGCAGCGGTTCGCTGACGACGTCTGATGTCTCGATTGGTACTTATTTGATCAACGACTACAAGCAGTTGGTAACTACGGAGGATGTACTGGAGGAAGTGATCGGGCGTGCGGAGCTGTTGATCAGCACGGTGGAGCTTTCCAAAATGATCAGTGTGACGCATGAGACCAATACCCGTGTGATGAATATTTCGGTGACAGCCGGTACGCCGGGGGGCGCGGAGCTGATTACAAACACGCTGGTGGATGTGTTCTGCAGCCGTGTCAACGACAAAAACAGCGAGGCAGACAAGAACGGTTCAGGCAGCGATTTGGTTACGGTGTGGAGTTATGCAAAGGTGCCGACCGATCCCTCTAATCCGGTTTCTGTTGTGAAGATCGGTTTGATTGCCGCGGTTGCTGCAATCGCCGTTTACGGGGTGTATTTTGTACTCTACCTGCTGGATGACAAGATCAGCACGGCGGAGGATGTGGAGCGTTATTTGGGCGTCAATATGCTGGGGATGATTCCGAACCGCCAGGATGTACAGCGCAGAAAGTCGAAGAACGGTTATTATTACAGCTACGGTGCGAACAAACCCGGCTCCGGGGGGAACCCGTAAAAAAACAAAGGAGAAGTAAATGAGAACCATTGAGTTGATTTGGGATGAACAGTCCGGCTCCAATTATTATATCCGTGAAGCATTTAACACTTTGCGTGCGAATATTTTGTTTTCCGGGAAAGATGTCAAGACGATTCTTGTGACCAGCTGTTATGCGCACGAGGGAAAATCCTTGGTTTCGTTTGATTTGTGCAGAAACCTTGCCGAATCCGGCAAAAGCGTATTGCTGGTGGATGCGGATCTGCGAAAATCGGTGATGGTTTCCCGTCACACAAAGGAACGCGGCGTATACGGCTTGAGCCAGATTCTTTCCGGGCAGGTGGATGCGCAATCTGCGGTTTATCACACCAACGTGGAGCGGATGGACATTGTATTTGCGGGACCGTACCCGCCGAACCCCACAGAGCTTGTGGGAAGTGCCGCGTTTAAGGAATTTTTGGACGGAGAGCGCGATCATTACGATTATATCATCATTGACGCGGCGCCGCTTGGCTTGGTGATTGACGCGGCTGTGATGGGAAGTGTATGCGACGGGGCGGTGTTGGTGATCAACATCGGAAACGTAAAGTACCGCGTGGCACAGGGCGTGAAGAATCAGCTGGAAAAGAGCGGCTGTAAGATTCTTGGCGTGGTGCTGAATCAGGTCAGCCGCAAGCGCAGTATCAAGGCGGAGCACTCGTATTATGCAGCGTATTCTTCTCCTTACGGGAAGGAATACGGGGCGGCGGATGTGCCGACGCCGCGGAAAAAGCCGCAGGCTGCACCTGGGAAAAAAGATCAGAGCAAATGATTGGATAGAGAACGGCGGGAATGTTTGCGCAGGTGCGGATATTTCTGCTGTTCTTTTTATAATGAAAAGAGAGCATGAAAGAATGCGATGGAGGGATGAAAATGACGGAGGTAGTTGCCGCGCTGATATGGGAAGGCGAACGGATGCTGATTTGTCAGCGCCCTGCGCACAAGGCAAGAGGACTTTTGTGGGAGTTTGTTGGCGGAAAGGTAGAGCCGGGGGAGACGCGGGAGCAGGCGTTGGTGCGCGAATGCCGCGAGGAACTGGCGGTGACGGTTGCGGTTGGCGATGTTTTTGCCGAGGTGACGCACGTCTATGCGGATATCACGGTGCATCTGACGCTGTTTCACGCTTCGATTGCAGAGGGGATTCCACAGATGCTGGAGCACAATGACCTGCGCTGGATCACGCCGGGGGAAATTCCGCAATATGCGTTTTGTCCTGCAGACGTGGAGCTTTTGAATCGCATTTTGCAGACGTACGGGGGATTATAGTAGAAATATAAAATTAACGCCGCAAACACGGAATGTGTTTGCGGCGTTACAGACTGTAGACAAAACAACCGGCTTTCGTCCGTTTGACGAAAAGTTTTGGTCGAGATTTTTCAAAAGCTCGCGCAGTGGAGGGCGCGGAGCCCTCCTCGCCCTCCGCAGAGGGCGAAATAGCCTCTTTATGGCGCTTTTCTTTTTGCCAAGCGCAAACCTCGCGTAGCGATTTGCGGCGAGCCTGCGAGCCTTTTTT
>JAFTLZ010000120.1 GCA_017452665.1 Clostridia bacterium | reverse complement strand
TCCGCAGAGGGCGAAATAGCCTCTTTATGGCGCTTTTCTTTTTGCCAAGCTTTTTCTTTTGCGCCTTCTTGGTCAAAAGAAAAAGCGCTACTAACAAATTTGTGCAATATTACAAATTGAATATCTTTGGTCTACAGTCTGTACCACCCGTTTGAGGGGTGGTTATGATTGATTTATGAAATACGAGGCTTACACGTTCTCCAAAGATTGACAATGTGTTTATCTTTTTTCTTTTTGGCGTATTGATAAGCCTTATGGGCTCCGCTGTTTTCCCGCTCCTCGGCATAGAAAATGACAAACGCACTTTCGTCTATCATTGCACAGTTGCGAAAGTAAATGCTTTGATACCAACCTTCAAAGGAAGGCATCAAATACGTAACTTCATCATAATCCTCACGGCGGAAATAACGCACATTCTTTCGTAAATACCGTTCTTGAGCAACGCAATAAATTCGCCGGATGTTGAGTTCTGGGTTTTGCTCCTTTATTTTGGTTACGATTTTATAGCAAAGGTCATCAAAATCCCCATAGCCGCCAAAATAGAAAATACGACAACCAAAGTTTACCGATTTTATGATTTCGGCAGTGGTTGTCGTATATAATTCGTCGGTAATTTTAATGGTGCGGTGCCCAAAGAACGAGCAAATCAAATCTTTTTTCATAATAACAAAAATAAGGTGCCATCCCTTGCGAGATGACACCGTAGAATACCTCTCGCATAGTTGTCACACCATCTATAACCTACTTTTCAGCCGATTATTGCGATACCGTATTTCTACCGAAATATAATATGGCTGAAAAAAGGGTATAGTACGCCCTTGTAGGTTATTTTTGTTATTCAGATGATGTGACATTTATATTATACCATTTTTCTCTTCTTTTTTCAATAGCAAAAGAAGAGAAAAATCGAATTTTTTTCATAATAACAAAAATAAGGTGCCACCCCTTGCGGGATGACACCGTAGAATACCTCTCGCATAGTTGTCACACTAACAGAACATCCTTATTGAAGGGAATATCTTGCGATACCGTATTTCTACGAATCTATTATACCATTTCTTGCTGTTTTTTTCAATAGGGAATGAGGACAAAATGGAATTTGCAAAAATCCACCGCCGATTTTGATCTGCGATGGATTTTGTTTGTTTAGCGGTTATGCGATTTTTGTTTGGAATTTAAATGACATTGACCGAGGCGTTTTTGCTCCAGGAGTTCAGGGTCTGGACGCCCTCCAAAATGAAGCCTCCGGGACGGTAGCTCAGAATCTCTTCCTCCAGCTCGGGGATGGTGTCGATCTTGCCGTCGGCGTAGTCGCACAAACGCTCACGGCAGGAGCGCAGGCGCATGGCAAGGCCGCCGAGACGGAGCTCCTGCACGTCAAAGCCGTGGGGCTTGTTCTCGGTGAACCAAAGGTTTTGGAAGGCGCGATAGAAGCTTTCCAGCTTTTCCATTGCCAGGGTGTAGTCGTCGCTCAGCTTTCTGATGGCGTCAACATCCTTTTCGACGTAAGCCTTGCGGGTGCGAACGCCGAGCGTATATTTGACTGACAGCAGGTCGCACAGCTTTGCCATGCTATCGAACAGATAGCTGTAGGAAGGGCTGTTTTGGGCGTAGGCGGCAAGCTGCTTGGCGATGGCTGCGTATTCTTTTTCTACGCCGCTGATGGTCGTGGAATCCAGAAATCCGTTGAAGGGGTCGCTGTACAGCATATGCTTGCAGGGGTTGGCGTGGTAGGATTGGTTCTTTTTGCCGCCAACGGTGTCGGGCAGATCCAGCGCCATCATCGCGTCGAAATCCTCACCCGTAACGGCGTGGAATTCCTGCTTGATGCGTTCCATATCCTGCTCGCCGTCGTAAATCTTGCGGATGGCGAACAGAGCGGGGAGCACTGAATAGAAGGAGCACTCCTTGCCGTTGTCGCCCCACATGGTCATAAAGATGTTGTCGATGTTTTGCTCCTTGCAGGATTGCATTGCGACCGACATACTCTCGATGCTCCAATCGTTACGGGGAGCAAAGCCGCACCAGCACCACGCGCCACCTGCGAACCAGGTCTCGCCCTTGAACTTTTTGTGGGAGGCGAGCATGGCGTCGTACACTTCCTTTTCGTTGTGATAGTAGTCCCAGTAGACCATATCCACGCCGGCGGGACAGGAGGCGACGATCTCGTCGGTGATGACGTCCTTGGTGGTGTGGTATTCGTCGTGATTGGCGAGACGGAAGAACATATCCGACCACATCATAGGCTTGAAGTTATATTTTGCGGCAATTTGCAGGACGCGGGTCAGGTGCTCCTGCAGGATGCCGAAGCGGTTGCGGAAGCCGTTTTGATCCAAGTATTTGCCAAGTCCGAGCATATGCGCCTCGTCCATGCCGATATGGATCAGGTTGGTGGTAAAGCACTCGCGCAGACTGCGAAACATCCGTTCGATCAGCTCGTAGGTGCGCTCGTTTCCTGCCAGCAGGATGTCATTGACATCGTTGATCGGTGCGTAATCGCTCCAGCGGAAGATCTGATTCAGATGTGCCAGCACCTGGACGCAGGGGATGATCTCGACGCCGATGGAGTTGCAGTAGGAGACGATGTCCTTCAGCTCCTCTTGTGTATATCTGCCGCGCAGATAGCCGAAATAGGGCTCGTCCGTGATCTCGTAGGTATCCTCGGTATAAAGCTGGATCATATTGTATCCGAAGCTTTGCACGGTGCGTGCGAACTGCTTGACCTGCTGCGGCTTCATGACCGCGTTGCGGGACATATCAAGCATAACGCCAAATCGTTTTGCCATAAGTTTTCATCCTTTCGGGTATGTATTTTTGAATGCTTTTATCATAACACACAATTTTGCGTTTGTCAAGGGCAAAAAGTTTTATCATGGAAATCGGTGAAAAATTTCACAAAACCTATTGATAATTTTGGTATTTTGTGTTATGATATATATGTATGGCAATTTTGTAAAATCTGTAATCAAACGGAAAGGATATCAAACTATGACTTACAACAAGAAATCGATTGAAGACGTTGCGATTAAGGCAGGACAAAAGGTTTTTGTTCGCTGCGATTTCAACGTTCCTATGAAGGACGGCGTAATTACCTCCGACAAGAGAATCGTCGGTGCGCTTCCCACCATCAAGTATTTGATGGACAAGGGCGCGAAGGTGATCCTCTCCTCTCATATGGGCAAGCCCCACGCGGTATTTACCCCGAACTTTAAGTTGGATAAGAAGGAGATCGCAAAGATCGACGCGCTCCCCGAAAACGAGAGAGAAGCCGCAACCGCAGAGCTGCGCGCAAAGGCACTGTCCGGCGACCCCAAGAAGTACTCCCTGAAGCCCGTGGCTGACCGCCTGAACCAGGATCTTGGCGGCAAGGTTGCATTTGCATCCGATATCATCGGTGACGACGCAAAGGCGAAGATTGCTGCGATGGAGAATGGCACCTGCGTTCTGATTGAAAACGTTCGTTTTGACGCACGCGAGACCAAGAACGATCCCGCGTTTGCAAAGGCTTTGGCAGATCTGGCAGGCGAGGACGGTCTGTACGTGAACGATGCGTTCGGTACGGCTCACCGTGCACACGCTTCCACCGCAGGCGTTGCAGATTATCTGCCCGCTGTTTGCGGCTACCTGATTCAGAAGGAGATCGGTGTAATGGGTAAGGCTTTGGCTGACCCTGCACGTCCCTTTGTTGCGATCCTTGGCGGTGCGAAGGTATCCGACAAGATCGGTGTCATCAACAACCTGATCGAAAAGTGCGACACTTTGATCATCGGCGGCGGTATGGCTTACACCTTCTTTGCGGCTCTTGGTCACAGCGTTGGTACCTCTTTGTGCGAGAGAGATAAGATCGACCTTGCAAAGGAAATGATGGAGAAGGCAAAGGCGAAGGGTGTGAACTTCCTGCTTCCTGTAGACAACATTGTTGGTAAGGAATACGACGAGAACACCGAGTTTATGCCGGTGGCATCGGATGATATCCCCGACGGTTGGATGGGGCTTGACATTGGTGCAAAGACCTGCGAGCTCTTCTCTAACGCCATCAAGGGCGCCGGCACGGTTGTTTGGAACGGCCCAATGGGTGTTTCGGAGTGGAAGAACTTTGCAAACGGTACCGAGACCGTTGCGGCTGCGGTTGCAAACTCCGGTGCGGTTTCCATCATCGGCGACGGCGACTCTGCCGAGGCTGTGGAAAGACTGGGCTTTGGTCCCAAGATGACGCACATTTCCACCGGTGGCGGTGCTTCGCTGGAGTTCCTGGAAGGTCTGGAGCTGCCCGGCATTGCGTGCCTGTTGGATAAGTAATCGGTCAAACAAAATAACCGGGGAACGGCGAGCCGCCGTTCCCCGAATTTCAGAAAGGATGCAAATACATGAATCCCTCCAAAAGAAGAACTGTAATCGCGGGCAACTGGAAGATGAATTTTACTCCCGCGGAAGCAACTGCTTTTATCAATGAGATTAAGCCGATGGTTGCCGGCAAAGACAACTGCGATATTATTTTCTGCGCTCCTTACGTGACCATTGCCGCTGCGCAAGAGGCTGCGAAGGGCTCCAATATTCAGATCGGTGCCGAGAATGTGCACTTTGCCGAAAAGGGCGCTTACACCGGTGAGGTCTCCGCGAAGATGCTGACCGCGTGCGGCGTGGAATACGTGATCATCGGTCACTCCGAGAGACGCCAGTACTTTGGCGAGACCGACGAGACAGTGAATCTGCGCACGAAGGCTGCTCTGGCTGCCGGTATGAAGGTAATCCTGTGCTTGGGCGAAGTGAAGGATCAGAGACTTTCCGGCATTACCGACGAGGTCGTTGCTATGCAGACCAAGCTGGATTTGAAGGACGTGAGCGCCGAGGAGATGAAGAACGTGATCATCGCGTACGAGCCCGTTTGGGCGATTGGTACGGGCTTGACCGCAACTCCCGAGCAGGCGGAAGAGACCTGCGGCGTGATCCGCAAGACCTTGGCTGCAATGTACGGCGAGGACGTTGCGGAATCGGTGACGATTCAGTACGGCGGCTCCATGAATGAAAAGAACGCTGCCGAGCTGTTGGCAAAGCCCAACGTGGACGGCGGTCTGATCGGCGGTGCTTCGCTGGTTGCCGAAAAGTTTACGGCGATCGTAGACGCTGCACAGTAAACAAATTGCGGAATTGCAGGGGAGTCCTTTTGCAAGGGTCTCCCTTGCTTGCGTATTCGCGCTTTTTTGCGCAAAATTACGGGGAATGCTTGACATTTTCGGCGTGATATTTTATAATAGTGATATCAATTCCATTTTCGAAAGGTAGATGCTTGTATGAAGGCTGTTATTACGGTGACCGGTAAGGATACGGTTGGAATTATTGCGGAGGTCTCGGCGGTTTGTGCTAAGCACGAGGCGAACATTCTGGATATTACGCAAAGCGTGCTCTCGGAATATTTTGCGATGATCATGCTGGCTGACATTGATCGTTTGAACATCGGGTTCTCCGATTTTGCGGATACGCTTGCCGAGCTTGGAAAGAGCAAGAGCTTGATGATCCATGTGATGCACGAGGACATTTTTAATACGATGCATCATATCTGAGGAGGATCGGAAATGATCAACACACAGGATATTTTGGAAACAATCAACATGATTCGGGAGGAAAACCTTGACATTCGCACCATTACCATGGGGATTTCTCTGTGGGATTGTGTGAGCGAGGATACCGATCGGCTTTGTACCAAGATTTACGATAAGATTACCAAGCGTGCCGAGCATCTGGTGGCTACGGGCGCGGAAATTGAAAAGATGTACGGCATTCCGATTGTGAACAAGCGCGTATCGGTGACGCCGATCTCCTTGATTGGCGGCGCGAGCACGCCCGAAGGGTACTTGAAGATTGCGCACACCCTGCAAAAGGCGGCAGACACGCTGGGGATCAACTTTATCGGCGGCTTTTCCGCACTGGTACAAAAGGGAATGACCGTTGGGGCGCGGAATATGATCTCGGTGATCCCAGAGGCGCTCGCCGAGACGCAGAACGTTTGCTCATCGGTTAATGTAGCCTCCACCAAGGCTGGCACCAACATGGACGCGATTGCCCTGATGGGCAGTGCGATCAAGCGCGCGGCATTTTTGACCAAGGATAACAATTCCATTGCCTGCGCAAAGCTGGTGGTGTTTGCCAACGTGCCGGAGGACAACCCCTTTATGGCGGGGGCGTTTTGCGGCGTGGGTGAGCCGGATTCCGCGATTAACGTGGGCGTCAGCGGCCCCGGCGTGGTGGCTTCTGCCATTCGCCGTGCGGGAGATTGCGATCTTTCGGAGCTGGCGGACGTGATCAAAAAGACGGCATTCAAGATCACGCGCGTGGGTCAGCTGGTTGCAAACGAGGCGGCAAAGCGCTTGGATACGCCGTTTGGCATTGTGGATCTCTCCTTGGCTCCGACTCCCGCTGTGGGAGATTCGGTAGCGTACATTCTGGAGGAGATGGGCTTGGAGTCCTGCGGTGCACACGGAACAACGGCGGCTCTGGCGATGCTCAACGATGCGGTCAAGAAGGGCGGCGTGATGGCGTCCTCCCACGTGGGCGGGCTTTCAGGCGCGTTTATCCCGGTTTCGGAGGATGCGGGCATGATTGCGGCGGCGGAGCGCGGAGCGCTGACGCTGGAGAAGCTGGAGGCCATGACGGCGGTTTGCTCGGTTGGATTGGATATGATCGCCATTCCCGGAGACACGCCTGAGGACGTAATCAACGGCATTATCGCGGACGAGATTGCCATTGGTGTTGTGAACACCAAGACCACGGCGGTGCGTTTGATTCCCGCGTACGGGAAGAAGGCAGGGGAGAGCGTGGAGTTTGGCGGACTGTTGGGGACAGCCCCGATTATGAGCCTGAACACGTATTCGCCCGCAAAATTTATTCGTCGCGGTGGAAGAATCCCTGCGCCGATTCATAGCTTGAAGAACTGAAAAGAAAGTACATTGCTTGAAAAAATAGAATCACCACCCAACACGGGTGGTGATTCTGTTTTAAAAGATCAGTCGTTTTCGTAGAAAAGCTCGTCGATGGAGCAGGATAAAATTTCGGCAATTTCGGGAAGAAACGTAATATCGGGATAACATTCGCAACGCTCCCATTTTGAAATTGCCTGCGCCGAGACGCCGATGAGATCCCCGAATTCCTCTTGCGTCAAAGCGCGTTCCCGACGGTATTGTTTAATCTTTTCGGAAATAATAATTTTTTTCATGTTTTAATTAACCAATAGATTTCTTTTTCGCGCGCCATGATTCCGCAAGCGATCATTTCACGGCGGATGGTGCAGTGATCTTCATGGAATTGATGGATGATTTCATTTACTTCTGTTTCACCGTATTTTTGCCCGATTTTAAATTGTTTGGCGATCTCGGCGAGCACGATTTCCCGTTTTTTTCTTTGGGTTGGCAGTTGCACCAATTTTCCGTATTTGAAAAAGTGTGAGAGAACATCTTTTTTATATTTTTCATTTGCGTCGATTACGGGTTCGTCTTTTTTGATCAGCTCATACAGCGGCTTATCAAAGATCTCGCGATTCAGGGAATAGATCATATAGAACTGGGAGCGGGAACAGTTTACCACGCCTGCCGATTCCATTTTTTTGAGATGATAGCAGATGGTAGCGGGGGTGAGGGAGAGCTCGCAGGCAATTTTTTCGACATAGGAATCCTCGTGCAAAAGGATGTTGAGAATGTCAAGCCGCGTTTCATCTGCGAGAAGCTTTAACAGTTCGAGCTTTTCCTTCATTTGTTTGCTTCCTTTCGCTTCTGCCACGCTTCCCCAAGGCAAGCCTTTGCAAAGCGTAGACCGCCAATGCGCTCCTCCAGCTCGATTTTTTCCCAATCGGCGGCGTGGGGGAGCTTTTCTTCAAGCTTTGCAATTTCCGCATCGGCAAACGCCGTTACACCGAAATATAATCCATAGTCGCACTTTTCTGCATCGAGAGCATTATTATAAATCGCAACATTGGTTGGATTGCAAAGAAATATCTCATCCACTTGCGGAATCAAATAATGCGAATTTTTGTTTCGATCCTTCAATCTATGGCAGTGCAAAAACATACACCATACTTTTGTTGCTCCCGCATATCTGTATTTTGCACGCTTATATTCAACAATCTGCTTTTTCTTTTCATCGGTATTTTTGTCAAGTGCTGAGCAAAAGCTGTCGAGCCTTTTGGTTTCGGCATTGATTAAATTGATTGCAATCTCGTAAAAAGCTGAACTACTCATACGGTTTCCTCCTGGAACATATGCGGATAGACGTTGTTTTCTGTGCGCCACGCTTCCCATGCAGCAAACATTCCTTCTACTGCGCCTATTTTGATTTTGAGTTCAAAGCTGCTTTTTGTGTCCCCCGATGCCTCGGCTGCCGAGAATGCGGTATACTGCTCTTCGAGCCACTGGTCGCGGAGAAACAGTTCCGCTTGCAAGGCGGCAATGAAGCACATTTTTTCTTCTCTGTCAAGGGGTTGATAGAAGCTGTTCAGCTTTGGATATTTGTGCAATGTACGTTTTATGAAGTGCTGTCTATTTTTGTATATGCCTTCGCGCTTTCCTCCGGTGTTAAATAAAAGGCCTGCATTGCCGCAAAACGTATACATTCCATATTCAAGCTGAACGGCTTTGCGTTCGGTGGTGTTTTCTTTTGGGATTGCATCTAATCTGTTTTTACATTCGTTGCATTTTTCACGCGTAATAGAAACCATTGCTGAATCAATTTCAAGATATGTCATTTCGGTCTCCTTTCAAAATAAAATTGTAGGTCTTTGGTCACACTGATATTATATACATCTAATCACTTTTTGTCAAGAGTAATTTGACAATTTTCTAATCATTCTACCAGTGGTAGAAAAAAATCCAAAATTTTAAAAAAATGCTTGACAAAAAGGCTGTAGACGTGTATAATATTGATAGTTAGCATAAGCTAACCGAAAGATGAGGGTAAAATATGATTCGAACGACGGTGAAGATTGACGGGATGATGTGTGGGATGTGTGAGTCTCACGTAAATGATGCGGTGCGCCGCGCGATTGCGGTGAAAAAGGTAAGCTCATCGCACTCCAAGGGTGTGACGGTGATTGAGTCCGAGGACGCGATTGATCGCGAGAAGCTTCGTGTCGCCATTGAAAAGGATGGCTATCGCGTGTTGGAAATCACGGAGGAAACCGTGGAAAAGAAGGAAAAGAAGGGGCTGTTTGCGCGTTTCTTTTTGTCTTGAATTTCTTTTTGGTCAATAGTTAGCATATGCTAACTCCATGAGGAGGAAACTATGTCAGAGCAGATGTTGATTCGGCATTGCTCGCCGACGCTGGCGGGGATCAAGACCGGGAATTTGTTTTCCTGCGGCTATGCGAGCGATGTGGAAATGAGAGAGATTTTGCGTAGCTTTAACCGCCGTTTTCGCGGGAAGGGGCTGCGCGTGCTCCCTGTGCGTTATCGCGACGGGCGTGCGCTGATTTACGTCTACCGTCCGACGCGGCTGGAAAAGGATCTTTGCGACCGCAATGCCAGAGATATTTTGCGCGCGCATGGGTATGGGAACGTGCATCCGAGCCGTTGTCTGGCGCGCCTGATCGATCGGTTGGGAGAAGGGGAGGAGTTTCCGCATGAGATCGGATTGTTCCTGGGATATCCTCCTGCGGACGTGGATGGGTTTATCCGTGAGAAGACCTGCGGGGGCGAGACGGGTGCCTGCAAGTGTGTGGGGCAGTGGCGCGTATACGGCGATGAATCTTCTGCAAGGCGGCTGTTTGAAAAATACAAAAAATGCACGGCAGTGTATGACAGCTGCTGGAAAAAGGGCGTGAGCCTGGAACGACTGACGGTTTCCGGATAAAAGGCAAAAAACGTGAATTCCCAAAGTAAATTCCACTGTGGATTTTACTTTGGGAATTCACTTTGAAAAAATCAAATTATTTTTGAATTCCATTTAGAATATAATCAAAAATATATTGAAAAATGTGTAAAATCATGATATAATCTAAAAGTTGAACAAATAGTAACAATCGCAAGGAGAAGTAAAATGATTACCTTACGGCATTTTAACAAAAAGGATATTCCGCAATTAAGAAACAGTATGTTTATTGGTAAAACCGATGAAGAAATAATCTCCGTTTTGAACAAGTGGGATACTCTTGAATTGAATGGAAGGTACTCTGAATTTTTTGCTGTACTTCATGGCGAATGTGTGGTTGGATATGTTTCTTTGTATCAGCATAATGATTATATCATAAGCGCAGGTCCTGAGATTTTTTCGGAATACCGCCGCAAAGGATATGCTTATGCGGCTTTACGGCAAGCTTACGATTATGCAAAAAGCAGAGGGTATAAAATTGCAACTGCTCAAGTACGAAAGAATAATATTGCAAGCATAAAACTGCATGAAAAACTTGGATTTATTTTGGATTGTGAAATGATCAATAGACATGGCAATGAAGTATACATTTACATCAAGCTTTTATAATGGCATCTTTTTTCAACGAAATAAATCCCTACGGGATTTCAGCTTGTAGACCAAAGATATTCAATTTGTAATATTGCACAAATTTGTTAGTAGCGCTTTTTCTTTTGACCAAGAAGGCGCAAAAGAAAAAGCTTAGCAAAAAGAAAAGCGCCGTAAAGAGGCTATTTCGCCCTCTGCGGA
>JAFTLZ010000119.1 GCA_017452665.1 Clostridia bacterium | reverse complement strand
CTTTTTTGGCTGTTAGAGCATTGATCTAATAAAAAATGCCTCTTGGCGTACCTGAGATAGAGCAGGTTTTACCTGCTGAAAAATCAAAAGTAGTACGAGCAATTTGTTCGTACTCCTTTTCACACGCCTTGCCCTGCAAGGTATAGTGTGTTACACCTTATAGGTGTACTATCGGGCGGTGACGAGCCTCCCTTGTGTAAAGGGAGGTGGCTCGCGCAAGCGAGACGGAGGGATTGTAAAAGCTAAAAGTTATCGTAGGACAATCCCTCAGCCGCCTTCGGCGTCAGCTCCCTTTACACAAGGGAGCCTTTGGTTTGTGCGCACCGCAACTCCGTCTGCTTTCCTGACAAGCACTGCTTTTGTGGACATAAAAGCGAAGCCCCGCGTGAGGCGGGGCGAGATTTACGGCTTTTTGGCAACTGCTTTCAAGCGCTCAACGAGTGTTTCATAACGCGTATTAGAACGCAAAACAGCAGCTTCATCATCGGTTGTTAACCAATTAAGCATAGATTGCGACCGGTTGCCTTCGGCTTCCATAATCCAACCGCCACTTGAGTAGCCGCGAAGAATGGGCGAGGTGTGCGGAGCATCAAAATCATATGTGTCCATATGAATAGCAAAATCTGCACCTTTCTCCAACCACTTCCACGCTTCTTCGTAGTTTTGCTTTCTCAAATATGCGGTACACAGAAAACTACAAGCGACTTCACCAAGCTGGGCTTTGATTTGATAATCACCGTCGGGGAAAAGCAATTCAAGAAAATCTACTTCTGTTTTCCACAAACCAATTCTGTCTTCAAGTGGATAAATAAACTCTCCGTTATCGTGCCTTTGACCAACTGCAAGTTCAATCATTTCGGCGGTGTGGTAAATTAAAAACGATAAATATCCCTGAAATTCTTCAAAATCCGCATCCCCCTTCCAACGATACATCATAAAGTTTTCGTACGAAAAATGGGTGCGCGGCATTTCCTTGGCAAGCTTTAACATTTCATCCTTTTTGCCTGCGTATCCATAAGCGGTTCCAAGCGTGTCGATTGCTTCATATCGAATCAAACTATCGGTACATTCAGCAAGAATTCGATTGCAAAGATCAAACACCTCGTCATATTCCTTAATGCCTTTTCGAGAATACTCACACACCAACGAATCGGCAAGACTTTGCATGATCTTATAATCGCGCGGGAATTTTTTGTTTGCTTCGCGGAGAAGCTCGGTACGTTCAGTGCCTTTCCCTTGATAGCCCAATTCAGCCGCATCGCTCAAATATTTCTTTATTTCCTCATTGTTCTTCTCGATATCGATTCCGAGCAAAACATCTGACGAAACATCGAAGATATGACAGAGTGCGGGGAATTGGGAAATGTCTGGAGCGGTCCTATCGCATTCCCATTGAGAAATCGCACGCGAAGTGATCCCAAGATACTCTGCAAGCTGTTCCTGTGTTATATCCTTCTCGCGGCGCAGGTGTTTTATGGTTGAACCAATAGACATAATAGTGTCCTCCAAAAAGTATTCAAAAGCGCTTTTGTGATTTTATTATATCAAATTTCAAAAATAATTCCACGAAGTGTTTGTTGAATCGAAGTATAGTATCGCTTTGATTTTCAAAGATATTATATCACAAATGAATACTAATTACAAGAAAAAAGACATGCTCAAAAATGAACATGTCTTTTCCGATTAACCTGCTTTATCGCAGGTACGCTAAGCATTCCTATCTTGTCTGTTATATAAATTGTTGTTAAAGTTTTGGGGGGTGTGGGGGACTTTTTCAAAAGTCCCCCACAAAAATCCGCGTCCTTTTTCAAAAGTTTTCCCACAAAAAACGTGTCCTCAACGCGGGTCGCGTGAAAATCGAAAAAAGTCGAGGGATTGGTCTTGTTATTTTGGAGAAAATATGGTATACTGGGAGGTAGAAACGATTGAAAGGATTTGGGTACGGCATGAAACTGATCCATTGTGCGGATTTACATCTGGATTCCCCTATGGAGTCCAATCTTTCTCCCGAAAAGGCGCGGGAACGCAAGGGCGAGCTGCGTGCCTCCTTTGCGCGTTTGGTACGGGAGGCGGTGCAGAGCGGTGTTGCGGCGATTTTGATCTCGGGCGATCTGTTTGACAGCGATCACATCACCAAAAGCACCGAAAAATACGTGCTGGAGTTGATTGCTTCCTATCCTGCGATGCGCTTTTTTTACCTGGTTGGCAATCACGATCGGGGGAGCGCTTTGAAGCAGGCGGAGCCCATGCCGCAGAATTTGTTTTTGTTTGGCAACGGCTGGACAACCTACCATTTGGGAGAGGTCTCGATTACGGGCAGTGAACGACCGGACGGGGACACGCTCTCTCTCTCGCCGGATCGGCTGAACATCGTGATGATGCACGGGCAGGCAAGGAGCGGAAACGGCGCCGCGAAGGAGGACGAGATCCGCTTTGGAAAGCTGAAAAGGAAGAACATCGATTACGTTGCGCTGGGGCACGTGCACGAATATCGGGAGGCGAAGATCGACGAGCGCTGTACGGCTTGCTATTGCGGATGCCTTGAGGGGCGAGGCTTTGACGAGTGCGGGCAGAAGGGCTACGTTTTGCTGGAAACCGAGGGAAAACGGATTTTGCATCGGTTTGTTCCGTTTGCTACGCGGGAGCTGCATACGGTGAGCTGTGACGTCACCGGGTTTTCTTCCCAGCTGGATCTGGAGGAGCGCGTACTGGCGGCGGTGCGAGAGATCCCCGCGAAGGATCTGGTGAAGGTGGTTCTGACGGGCGAGTGTCCCGCAGAAGCGGTGAAGGATACGGTGCATTTGCGCGGAGTGCTGGCGGAGCGGTTTTATTTTGCAAAGGTGAAGGATGAGAGCCGGCTGCTGATTCGGTTTGAGGATTATCGGAACGATATTTCGCTCAAGGGAGAATTTGTGCGGCGGGTGATGGCGTCGAATTTGAGTGCACGGGAAAAAGAGCGCGTGCTGACCTGCGGATTTCGCGTACTGATGGGAGAGGAGCCGGGATTATGAGACTGTTGCGGTTGCACGTGGAAAACTTTGGTGTGTTGCAGGATTACCGCTTGGAGCTCCTTTCGGGGCAGAATGTTTTGCACGCGGAAAACGGCTGGGGAAAGAGCACGCTGGCGGTGTTTATCAAGGCGATGCTGTACGGTCTGCCGCTGACCTCGCGGCGCTCCTTGGACGAGAACGAGCGCAAAAAATATACGCCCTGGCAGGGAGGGGCGTTTGGAGGAAGTCTGGAATTTCAAAGCGGGAAGGGAAGCTTTCGGGTGGAGCGCTTTTTTGCGCCCAAGGAGAGCGGCGACAGCTTTGCTTTGTACGATCTTTCGACCAACAAGCTCTCCGACGCCTACAGCGAGCGATTGGGGGAGGAGTTGTTCGGGATCGATGCCGACGGCTTTGAACGGACGGTGTATCTTTCCCAGCGGGGTGTGCTCTCAAAGGGGGAGAACACCAGCATTGCGGCAAAGCTTGGAAATCTTTTGGATGACGTATCCGACATTGGAAGCTACGACGATGCGATGGAGCTGTTGGAGAAGCGGCGGAGGTATTACGTTTTGACCGGGGGACGCGGGCGCATTGCCGAGCTGGAGCAGGAGCGCGCGGACTGTCGGGCGGAATTGGAGGGGCTTTTGGAGATCCGTACTGCCTTAGAACGGAAGGAAGAGGAGCTTTCCTCCTGCAGGCAGGAGCTTCAAGGCTTACAAAAGGAACTGGAAACGGTGCGCGCAGACCTGCAAAAGGCGGGGCTCCTGCGGGAGCGGGAAGCGCTTTTGGAGCAGAAGGAGCGGATGCTTGGCGAGCTGGCGGCGCTGGATGCGCAAAAGCGGAAGATTGATGCGTTTTTTGACGGAAATCATCCCACGGAGGAGGAATTGGCGGAAAAGCGGGCGCTCCTGACGCAGATTCGGGAGGCGAAGGCGCGGTTGGATGCGATTCCTGCGGGGGCGGTTCGGGCTGAACCTTGTGAGCTTTTGTCGGTCGGTTCTTCTATCGGATTGCCGGATGCGGAGCAGCTGAACCGCTGGGCGCGTGAGAACACTGCGTTGCAGAATCTTTGCCACAGAGAGCGCGGATTGCGGGAGCAGAAGCAGGCGATTGTTGGAATGCGCCTTTCGAACGGTGTGCCAACCGACGCGGAGCAGAATGCCGCGTTTGCGACCTTGGAGCAGGCGAAAAAGCTACAAAAGGAAGCGGATGGGTTGGAGCACGGTCGGGTGCAAAGAAAGCTTCCCGCGGCATCGGTGCTGCTTGGTGCGATCGGTGTGATTTTGGCGGCGGTCTCCTTCCTGCCCGCACTGGCGGGGCTTGCGTCTGTGCTGATGCTTGCGGCAGGCTGTGTGCTGGCTGTTGGGGCGGTGATCGTATGTGCGGTTGTGCTCTCGGCGCAAAAGCGGAAAAATCGGGAGTTGGAGCGCCGTGCGGCGGAGTGCCGACAGAATGCAAAGCGTTCCTTTGGGCGCGTGGAGGAGTTTTTGGTGTCCTACGGGATTGATCCGAAGGGGGACTTGGAGCGCGGCTTGACCGAATTGGCACTTCTCTCGCGGCAACAGCGTGAGGCGCAACAGCGTGAGGCGGCTGTCTCGGCGGAATTGGCTGCTCTGGCGGCGAGAAAGCAGAGTGTGCTGGGCGTCCTGCAGCAGTCGTTGCGGTCATTTGGTGTAGCTTTGCCCGCAAAGGAGGATTACCGTGATGAGATTGAGGCTTTGCGGCGGGATAGAGAGCGGATTTTGCGTGCCGAGCGTGCGGAGACGGAGCGAAAGTGCGCCCGTGCGGTGGCAGAGGAGGAATACGAGCGCCTGAAGCGGGAATTGCTCCCCTTTTTGCGCCGCTTTGACGCGGGGCGAAAGCTGCAGGCCTCGGAGTGTATTCAAGCCGTTGCGGAGTCCGAGCGGGAGTACCGTCGGCTTTGTGCGGAGGAAACACGCAAAAAAGAAGAGCTGCATCGGTTTTTGCAGGAGAAAAAATTGGATGCCTCTGCCGCGGAGGCGGAGCGGTTTGATTACGGCGCGCTGATTGCAAGAGAAAAAGAACTGCATTTGCGCGTGGCAGAATTGCAGGACACGCAGGCGGCGCTGAACAATCGGATTGCGCACCTGTCGGAGGAGAGCGACCGCATTCCCGAAGTGGAGGCACGGCTTGGGCGGACGGAGGAAACGCTTGCCGAGGCGCGTGCGAACGGCGACACGGTGGCAAACACCCTTAAACTTTTGAGCGAGGCGAAAACGGCGCTTTCTACACGCTATCTTTCGGATATGCAGGAAAGCTTTCAGCGCTTTTTGGCGATTCTGACCGAAGGAGAGCCGCCCGAATCGGTGATGGATACCTCGTTTGAGGTCTCCCTGCGGGCGGGCGGAAAAACACATCCGATGGAGAGCTTCAGCCGCGGGTGGCGGGATGCGGTACAGTTTTGCATCCGACTTTCGCTGACCGAGGCGCTTTATCGGGAGGGAGAGGCGCCGTTCCTTTTGCTGGACGATCCGTTTGTCAATCTGGATGACCGCCGTCTGTCGGCGGCGCGGACGTTGGTAGAGAAGCTTGCCGAGCGCTATCAGATCATTTATACGGTCTGCCATGCGGATCGCAAATGATGCGGGGTAAAGCAGAGATGAAAAGGTTGGGGATTTATCTTCATATTCCGTTTTGCAGGAGCAAATGTCTGTACTGCGATTTTTGCTCGCTCCCGCACCCGCAGGCGGAGCAGACGGAGCGGTACGTGCGCGTGCTGTGCGAGGATCTTACCCGTCGGGCAGAGGCGTGCGGAGGATATCTGGTGGACACCGTCTATTTTGGCGGGGGAACGCCGACGGTTTTGCCGGATGCGTGGCTGGCGGAGATTCTGGAAACGGTATTCCGGCACTATGCGGTATCTCCCGATGCGGAGATCACAGCGGAGTGCAACCCCGCGACGGGAGATTTGGCGTATTTTTCGCGGTTGCGGTCGGCGGGCTTTAACCGTTTGAGCATCGGCTTGCAGAGTGCGGAGGAAAGGGAGCTGCGCGCGCTTGGCAGATTGCACGGGTTTGCGGATTTTTGCAGGACGTGGGAGCAGGCACGGATGGCGGGCTTTCGGAATTTGAGTGCGGATGTGATGTCGGGGATTCCCGGACAGAGCACGGAGAGCCGTTTGGAAACGCTGGAAAAGCTTTGTGAGCTGGAGCCGGAGCATATTTCCTCTTACGATCTGATCATTGAGGAGGGGACGCCGTTTGCGCGGATGGCGGATCGGCTCCCTTTGCCCGACGAGGAGGAAGGGCGGCGGATGTACTTTGAAGGGATCCGCTTTTTGGAATCGCGCGGCTGGAAGCAATATGAAATCAGCAATTTTGCAAAACCGGGGTATGAATCGCGCCATAATCTGAAATACTGGAATTGTGACGAGTTCTTAGGCTTCGGTCCTGCGGCGTATTCCGATTTTTTGGGCGTGCGGTTTGGCAATTCCCGCGACGTTGCCGCATATATTGATGGCAGGGAGATCCTTGCCGAATCCGAAACGCCCTCGCTCCGTGAGCGCGCCAACGAGTGCGTGATGCTGCAGATGCGTCTTTGCCGCGGGGTGGATACGGTGGAATTTGCGGCGCGGTTCGGGATGGATTTTGAGGCATGCTTTGGAGCGGGTCTGCAGAAATACGTTCCGCACGGGCTGGTGCGCAAAACCGCGCGGGGCTATGCACTGACCCCGCAGGGGATGTTTGTCAGCAATTCCATTTTATCGGAAATTCTTGATTTTTCGGAGAAATTGTGAAAAACATCTTGACAAGTACGCCTGTTTCGTGTAAAATGATAATAGAATCAAACACAGAAAAGGATTGACTGCCATGAGCGAAAAAGAAAACGAACGCGAATTTTATACGCTGGTAGATGAAGAAGGAACCGAGATTGAATTTGAAAAGATTGGGGAAGCGGAGCTGAACGGCGTTACTTATTTTGCAATGATCCCCGCAGATTCCGCAGAGCAAGCGGCAGGCTCGGACGACGGATTTTGCGAATACGTGGTTTTGCGTCTGGAAAAGGACGAAAACGGAGACGACTCTTTGGTGACGATTGACGATGACGACGAATTTGACAACGTTGCGGATGTTTTTGACGATATGTTCTCTGAAGAGATCGACTACGACGGAAAGCAGTAAGTTGTATTTTTGAGTGTTTTACGGTACGGTGCAGCCGTTTCCGTTCTTCCTGCTTAGTGCGTGATAATCGGTGATATGAACCCACAAACGATGAAAGGAGCCTGAATTCGACGGTGGTTTGCAGACCTCCCACTTGCGAGCGCGATTGACTTGTCTCGGCCGCACGTGGACGCTGGGAGCAGTAAAGCCGCGACGAGGGCACCGCCCTGGACTACAGGGTTCCACCTTCCCGATTACACGGCTCGGCGGGGTTTTTAAAGAAAAAGCATAGCGACCTTATATCTGCTACGGGCAGATGTGCGGTGCTATGCTTTTTTGTTGTGTGCGGAGTTAATGGGAATTGCCGTTGGAAAAATCGGGGGTGAAGGCGGAGGTGGCGGAGGATGCGTCCTGCGTGTATCCGTGAAAACCGAGCGATGTTGCCTCGTCGAGAACGGATTGGTATTCGAAGGAGGTCAGGCGGCGGTGCAGATTTTTATGCGGACAATCGGCGGCGAACTCCGGGGTATACTGGCACATCAGCGAGAGCAGGAAGGCGTTGGTGCCGAATTCTTTTGCAAGGGTGTGCAGTAGCTTGATGGAATCCTTTCGGCATCCGGGGAGGACCAAGTGACGAACGACGGTGCCGCGGCGGAGCAATCCGGTGGCGGGGTCGGTCATAGGGGTTCCGGTCTGGCGCAGCATCTCGCGTAGGGCGGCGAGGGCGATGGGATAGTAATCGGGGGCGGCGGAGTACTCTGCCGAGAGCTTAGCGGAGCAATATTTGAAGTCGGGGAGGTAGATATCCACCAATCCCTCCAGCAGGCGCAAGGTCTCGGTGCTTTCGTAGCCGCTGCTATTCCAGACGACGGGGATGCCGAGGCGCGGTTTGATCTTTTTGAGAACGGGGATGAGCTGCAGTGTATAATGCGAAGGGGTGACCAGATTGATGTTATGGACGCCGCTCTCACGCAGGTGCAGGATGGCTGCGGTCAGCTCCTCGGCAGTATAGCTTTTGCCTTGGGCGGTATGGCTGATGGTGCGGTTTTGGCAAAACACGCAGTGCAGATTGCACCCGCCGAAAAAGACGGTGCCGGAGCCATTTTTGCCGCTGATAGAGGGTTCCTCCCAAAGATGCGGTGCGATGCGTGCGATCAAAAAGGTATTTGGGGTGCCGCAAAAGCCGTAGCTGCCGTTTTGGCGGTCTGTGTTGCATTTGCGCGGGCACTGGTTGCAGAGCATGGGGAAGTCCTCCTTTCGTTTTTTTGTTATTATAGCACATTTTGTGTGCGGTGTCAAGATTGGGGGAAAGCCCCCGTAAAACTTTCAACGCATTTTATATTTTATCACAGGAGTGTTGCCTTAAAAACGAAAATGCTGTTGTCTTGTTGGGCAGGGCGCAAAAACATAGACTTTTGCGGTGTATCATTTGCGGATTTTTGGCACATGATAAGCACGGAGGTGGCTTTATGGAGGAGTTTTGGAAGTGGCTGTTGGAAGTGGCGCGTGATGTGGGGCTGAAGCTGATTGCGGCATTGCTTGTCTTTTTGATTGGACGGATGGTGATTCGTGCGGTGGTGAAAAGCTTACGGCGTGGAAAAATGGGAAAGCGATTGGAGCCGACGGTTTCGCACTTCCTTTGTAATTTTATCAACATTGCGCTGTATATTCTGCTTACGGTGACCATTGTTGGGATTCTTGGTGTTCCGTTGGCCTCGGTGGTTACGGCGATTGCTTCGGCCGGGGTAGCGATTGGGCTGGCCTTACAGGGCTCATTGAGCAATTTGGCGGGCGGGATTATGATTTTGATCTTTCACCCGTTCCGTGTGGGGGATTTTGTAGAAGCGGGCGGCTTTTCGGGAACGGTGAGTGATATTGACGTGTTTTACACGGTTTTGAACTTGCCGGACAACCGGGTAGTGACCATTCCGAACGGGGTAATGATGGCGGAATCGATTACAAATTATTCGGCAAACGAGATACGACGCGTGGATCTGGTTTTTCACGTGGCGTACGGGAGTGACGTTGGGGCGGTGGTTGCGCGATTGTTGGAGGAAGCGACCAAGCAGGAGGCGGTACTGAAGGAGCCTGCTCCGTTTTGCCGTTTGACCGAGCAAGGGGAGAGTTCTCTGGATTTTACCCTGCGTGTTTGGGTAAAGCAGGAGCAATATTGGCAGGTGAAGTTCGATCTTTTGGAGGCGGTGCATCAAAGGCTTTACAAAGAAGGGCTGGAAATTCCGTTCCGACAGTTGGACGTACACCTCAAGCGGAATTAATGCATTGGGACGGATTTGGGGCAGAATGCACGCACGGCGGTTCTGTCCCTTTTTGCATTGCGGGGAGAAAGAAACTTGAATTCTCAAAGTAAATTCCACAGGATTTTACTTTGGAAATCCACTAAGGCAAAAAAACAGGTTAAAAAATCAAAAAAAGTATTGACAATTTTGTGGGGCTGTGCTATAATAATGCAGGTAAGCGACGGTTTGAGTTGACTAATTTGAAAAAAATGAAATTTTTTCAAAAAACTTTCAAAAACCCCTTGACAAAGCCTTTCAGTTGTGGTATAATAAATGAGTCGCTGGAAAGCGCATGGGAGCATAGCTCAGCTGGGAGAGCATCTGCCTTACAAGCAGAGGGTCATAGGTTCGAGCCCCATCCGGGTCGCCACTTATAATCAGTACAGCCCTTGCTGTATGCCTCTGTAGCTCAGTTGGTAGAGCAGGGGACTGAAAATCCCCGTGTCGTTGGTTCGATTCCGACCGGAGGCACCATTCCGCGGATTTAGCTCATTTGGTAG
>JAFTLZ010000118.1 GCA_017452665.1 Clostridia bacterium | reverse complement strand
TATCCCCTGCCGTACCAATCAAAAACAGGCTGACAAAATCCTCGCCGTAAACCCGCTTGAGCTCCTTGGAAAGAATGGAGGAAAAATCACCCGAATATCCGTTGACCTCAACGCCGGTGCAATCCTGGTGGCAGGCAAAACAGATCAGCGCTCCGATGGGCTTGCCGTTGCGTGCAAAAGTCAGCACGGGTAGCTCCGTATCCACACCTGCAAGCATATGGTCAAGCTTTCCGTCACCGACGCCGAACGAGACGATGGTTCCGTCCTGCCGCACGTAATTGCGGTTGAAGGAAATGCCCTCCACGCTTCCCTGCCCGAACATTGCCTCGGCGGTATCCAAGCGTCGATACGCCAGGATGATCGCATCGGCGGCAAGCCGCATGAACACATCAAGATACGCGTGGTCGGCATACTGCCCCACCTCCGGGCGATGCTCGGTTGGTGCGCCCTTGTGCGTGTGTACCACGTGTACGCAGATGCACTCGGCTGGCAGTCCGGTATATTCCCGCACGCGTTCGGTGACAGCATCATGCAGATCCGGATGCACCTCGCAAGTATCCAGCGCAACGATCGCGGCGTAGTTGTCGCCATCCTCTACCACCAACGCCTTTGCGTACAGGCGCTCGAATACGTCCATTGCGGGATTGGGGCGGTAATAGCCCGGCATATGACCGCCCAGCGGCGGAGTGATATCACATTCGTAAAATGCGGCTCTCATATGGAACTCCTTTTCTTTTGTTTTGTAGATGAAAATGGCATTTTTGAAAAAGATTGTCTATTCGAGAGAAGCGGTACTCGTAGCATAACGGAGAGGGCAAACAAGTCAAGCCGCCCTCTCACCGCTCCGCGGGAGCTCCCCCAGGGGAGCCTTGGATAGTATCGCGTATGGAGCATTCAATATTTTTATTAGTTCGTTGAAAGTTTTGAAGGGGCTTGGGGAAACTTTTTCAAAAGTTTCCCAAAAAACGCATCCCCTAACCGCGTCCTTTAGAATTCGTAGTTCGGGACGACCGGCTTTCCGGTCTTTGCGGATTCGACGATCGCCATGCAGGTTGCAACCGTTTTGGCGCCCTCGCGTGCACTCATCTTGACGGGCGTATCGTTGAGGATGTGATCGGCAAGAACCTCAAACTCCTTGAGGGCGTTGTGATTGTTGATATCGATCGGAATGATCTCCGGTTCGGGATTGACGGCGATTCCGTCCTCGCTCAGCGTGTAAAGTTCCATGTGGTCGGAGGTGTTGTCGCAGATGATGGTTCCCTTAGTGCCGTAAAACAGCGTGCGCATCGTATAGGGGCGCTTGCAGCCGGTGGAAACGAACACCTTACCGCAAATGCCGTTCGGCCATTTCAGCACTGCAATGGTTGCGTCATCGTAAGGAGCCGCGGGCAACAGCTTGTGCGAGCCGTATGCAAACACCTCCAGCGGGTCTCCCGCAAACCAGCGCAACAGATCCACTGCGTGGCAACCGCCGCCAACCACACCGTGGCGGTTGGGATCTGCTCTCCATGCGTGCAGAATTTTGGCATAGTCGTGCGCATATTCGGACTCGACGTAGTAAAGCTCTCCGATCGTGCCTGTGTCAACAATCTCCTTTGCCTTGACAAAGGAAGGCGTAAAGCGGCAGATCTGCCCAACCATAAACTTGGTATTTGCCTTCTCGGCGGCGGCAACGATGGCATCCAGATCCTCCCGGACGATCGCCAACGGCTTTTCGCACATCACGTGCTTACCGGCGGCAAGAAAGGTCTCGGACATTTCACGATGCAGCTGGTCGGGGGTGACGATCAGAACAACGTCCAGCGGCAGATCAACCAGCTGTTTCCAATCGGTATAGCGCTTCTCTTCCGGAATTCCATGCTCGTCACCAATCAGCTTCATCTGGGCGGCGTCAATGTCGCAGATCGCGCCGACCTCGTGCCCGCTGTCGATCACAGCTTTGAGGTGGTGTCTTCCCATTTTCAAGCCGATCACGCCGGCAACCAATTTCTTTTCCATGATAAAAATCTCCTTTTTTCCAATGAATTTTGTTTTTCCCTTGACAACTGCGGGAATATCGACTATAATAATTTTACAGGAAAAGACTTCAAATTACAATGCAAAATCCCACACATTTCTGTCACAATTCTGCACGTTTGGCACAAAATCGTGTCAGTATCGGACGAAAACACATCAAAGCGAGGTAAAAAATGCAGATTGATCAATCCTACCATTTCAACGCATTGGAGCATCAGAAGGCGTTTGAGCTTTCGGCATTTGTGGCATCGTACTATTTTTCTGCCAAGCCAAGCTTTGAGCCGCGTTGGGAGAGCTATAACTTTTCGCAAATCTTTTTGGTGCTGGAGGGGTGCGGGACCTACACCGTTGAGGACGGAACGACCTACCCGCTGGAGCCGGGAAAGATGTTCTACCGCCCGGCGTACCGTTCCTCGATCTATCGCTGGAGCACGGCGCAGGTAAAATTCGGTCTGATCAGCTTTGTATGCGATTCGGAGGCAATGCAAACCTTTTGCAACGCGCCAACCGCCCTGCACGAGGAGGAAATTGCCACGCTGCTGGACGTGATCAAAACCGGAACGCGGGTGAGCGAAACGATCAAAGAAAACGAACCCTTGATCGGGATGCGATTCAAAGCCGGCGTTCCGCGCGCCGTGCTGGGCTTTCTCGCCTCCTCGATGGAGCGCTTTTTGTCTATGGTCTACTGCAGATTGCACAGCATTGATCTGTTGCTGGACGAATCGCAAAAGGTGAGCAAATACATTGACGAATCCACGCTGATTGCGGCGGTGAAACGGTATCTTGCGGAGCATCTTGCAGAGCAGCTGACCGTTGCGGATATTTGTGCGCAATTCGGTGTTAGCCAATCGGCGCTGATGAAAAAGTTTCATCGGGAGACCAACCGCGGAATGATGGACTATTTTATAGAGCTGAAGATCAATGAATCCAAGCGCTTGATCCGCAAGACCTCGCAAAGCTTTGCCGAAATTGCCGAAGCGTTGGGATTTTCCACCGCGACCTATTTTTCGCGCGTGTTCAAGGTGAAAACCGGCATGACGCCAACCGAATACAGCAAATACGTCTCCAAGCGGAGCGCATCGGTTCGTGAGGAATTGCTTTGAAAAGGCGTGCTTTTTTCGTGGGGAAACTTTTGAAAAAGTTTCTAGAAAGCCCTTCAAACCTTTCAATGCACAAATAAAAATAATGGGGCTACCTCAAATGCAAAAGAAAGAGCATTTGAGGCAGCCCCATTACTTATTGATTCATCATTTGCTGTGCCGCCTGCAAAAGAGCGCTTTTTTCGTTGGGAAGCTTTTCGTCCATCACGTCCTCCAGCAATACCTGCAGGATTTCGCCCATGCGCTTCCCTGCCGGGATTCCGATTGCCATCAGATCTCCTCCCTTGATCTGCAGGGTCTTTAGCGAAAGGCACTCGTCATCGGCTCGAATCTGGTGCACCACCGCGGGGATTTGCTCCAGCTCCGGCGGCAGGGTGCGAAAGAACTCTGCATGTGCCAAACGGTCGCATTTTTTGACCTCCATCAATCGCAGGATATCCTCGTCCGCCATCCTGCGCATCAGGCGTTTGACCGCGCGCTTATCAGCGGAAATGGGCAGATCGTGCAGCTCTACCTGCAGCTTCAGCCGCTCAACGGTTGCGTGATCGAATTTCAAGCGGTGCAGGATTTGGTCGGTCAGCTCCACCCCCACCTGCACGTGCCCCTTAAAATGCCCGCCATTCTCGTCCTCGGTGTAGCAGAGCGGCTTGCCGATATCGTGCAACAAAACCGCCAAGCGTGTAACCAAATCGGGACTGCAAAGCGAGAGCGCGCACAGCGTGTGCTCAAACACGTCGTAGCAATGATATTTTGTATTCTGATCAAACCCGACCGCGCGCTGCAGCTCCGGCAGGAACTCCCCGATCACGTCGATATATTCGCGCAAAATCGGCACGGCGCCCCTTCCGCACAGCAGCTTGCAAAACTCCTCGCGGATGCGCTCAGCGGCAATGTTGGAAAGCAGACCGCGGCAAGTGTGAACCGCCGCTGCAGTTTGGGAATCCAATGAAAAATTCAGCACCGAGGCAAAGCGGATCGCACGCAAAATGCGCAGACCGTCCTCCTCAAATCGTGTTTGCGCGTCGCCAACGCATCGGATCACACCGGCAGCAAGATCCTCCCGCCCGCCGAAGAGATCGACGATCCCCTTTTGCGGATGATACGCCATGGCGTTGACGGTAAAATCCCGCCTGGAAAGGTCGTCCTCAAGCCGATCGGAAAAGGTGACCTGCACCGGGTGGCGGTTGTCCAGATATTCTCCGTCGTTGCGGTAGGTGGTCATCTCCAGCGGCATCGAATCAAGCAAGACCGTAACGGTTCCGTGTCGAATACCGGTTTCGATCACGCGGTGATCTGCAAAGCACTGCAAAATCTCCTGCGGGCGCGCATTGGTGGTAATATCCCAATCGTTCGGCGCTCTTCCAAGCAGGCTGTCACGCACGCAGCCGCCAACCGCAAAGGCTTCAAACCCGTGCTGTTCCATACGCTCCAGCGCCAGTGCGACCTGCCGCGGCAGAACAATGCTCCTCTCTTCCATTCGGACTCCTTTCTGATCAAAAATGCGTCGGTAACCGAACGGCAAAGACGGCAAGATCAAATTTCAGCAATCGTTTCCTGCTTCAGTACACACTCCACAACGTCGGAAAGCTCCTTGTACAGATAGAGTGAACCGAGGCAGATGAGCGGAAGCTTTTGCGCACGGCTGTCCGCAATCGCGGCGCGCACACCTTCCTCTACCGTGGGATAAGGCGTAGCGGCTACCCGATGGGAGTTGAAATGACGGGCGTATTCCTCAGCATCAAGGGCGCGCGGATTTGCCGGCTTGACCGTAAACACCCGACGGGTAACCGGCTTGAGCGCCTCGATCATCGCATCAAAATCCTTGTCCGCCATAACGCCGCTGAGCAGATTGACCTCCTGCTCCGGAAAGTACTCGCGAATACTCTTTACTGCGGCAGATACGCCCTGCGGGTTGTGACCGCCGTCGTACAAAACGATGGGATCGTCAGCAAGCAGCTCAAAGCGTGCCGCCCAACGAACCTTAGAAAACCCGCAACGCACGGCATCCTCCGATACGGTCAGCCCGCGCTCGGAAAGAATCTGCAGTGCGGTCAGTACGATGGTCGCGTTGTAGGGCTGATAAGAGCCGAGCAATGCCAGATGCAACGCGGTATATTGCTCAAAATCAAATACGGTGCCGTTCAAATCGGCTTTCTTTTTGCAATAGGAAGAACGGTCTACCGTGTGAAAATCAGCGCGCTTGCGATCCGCAATAGAACGGATGGTGCGGCAAGCGGCGTTCTCTTCCCCGCCGTACAGCACGGGGCAGCCTTCTTTCACGATGCCTGCTTTTTCGGCGGCAATCTCCTGAATGGTATTGCCAAGCAGTGTAGTGTGATCAAAGTCAATGCCGGTGATGATTGACAGCAAAGGATGTTTGATGACGTTGGTGGAATCCAAGCGTCCGCCCAGCCCTACCTCCAGCACGACAACCTCACAGCCGTGGCGGCGAAAATATTCGAACGCGATTGCCGTGATCAGCTCAAATTCGGTGGGCTTATCCTCCATTGCGTCGGCAATGGGACGAATCATCGTGGTCAGTTCGGCAAGCTCGTCGTCCGAGATCATCTCTCCGTCCACGCACATCCGCTCGTTGAACTCCTTGATATAGGGTGAAGTATACAGACCCGTGCGGTATCCCGCACAGCGAAGCACCTGATCCAGCATTGCGCAAACCGAGCCTTTTCCGTTCGTTCCCGCAACGTGAATGAATTTTAAATGCTCTTGCGGATTCCCCAGCTTTTCACAAAGTGCGGTGATCCGTTCCAATCCCAGACGGCAAAACGTGCGGTTGACCGAATGGATGTATTGAAGCGATTCTTCGTAATTCATTTGATACCTACCCTTTTGAACATCAAAAATTATAGTTGCATCCGTTCCAGTTGACGCTGAATTGCCTTGTGCCGTGTGATATAGTACAAAGCCACGCACTCCAACGCTCCCACGATCAGATAATTGAGGGTACGCCAGAGCAACAGCAGATAAAACGGCATGTCGTAAAACGCGGAAAGCCCCCAGGTCTTGATCAGAACCGAGCCAACCAGATGCGCGCCAAGAACCGTGATAACCGTTCGCCAAAGCGGCGGCAAGGAACGGCATACGCGATACAAAATACCACCCAAAAGTCCGATGGACGCCGCACCGAGCGTAACGATGGGATTGATCGTATATCCCACCATCAAGCACCCAACAATGTCGGCAACTGCACCGGTCAAAAGGCCTGCCACGGGTCCTAAAATCATGCCGGAAAATAACAGCGGAAGATTTTCAAAGCTGAAGCGCAGTACCGTTCCCACGGGAATGGCAAGATACTTACCGCAAATAATGCTTAAAGCCGCCATCAAAGCCGCTATGGTAAGCATGCGAATACCGCCGCGCAGAAGTCTCCACGGCGTTTTGGATGCAGAACTGTTTTCTTTTTTCATACAAATACCTCCTTTTCCACCCATAATGGCAGAAAGGAGAGACCTGCATACTTCTCTCGGTCGCCTTTATGAAGCGGGATGCAAAACACAGACCGTGGGAACAGCGGTGCATAAGCACATCTGTTCCGTTTCGTCCGATCGACAACTCCCCGTCCGACCGGCACTCAGGATTTCTCCAACGCCTATGTTTTTACTCTTCAAGATACCCTTAATTTAGGGCATTTATCTACATTTTATATTATATAAAAAATCCGTCGCATTGTCAAGACAGCAAAGTGACAAGGATTATTTTGTTTGGCTTTTCTTTCTTGTTTATTATGACATGATGTTTGTAAGATCCGAATTTAATACCCAATAGGAGCGGCTCTCCGTTTCAAAAAAGCCGCTCCTACGCTGTCGATATTCATTTATTTTTGATCGTCAGAATCATCCTTAAAACGATCCCAAAAATCCTCCGAACCGACATCTGTATCATTTTTCTCAGTCCCATTCTCGGCGGATTCACCATCGGTTCCTTCGCCGTTCGAATTCTTTTCGGTCTCGGTAGCTTCCTTTGCCTTTTTTTCCGCTTCCTCGGCTGCCTGCTTTGCGGCTCTTTCCGCATTGTCACGGCGGCTCTTTTCCGCTTTTTCCTCGGCAATCGCCAGCAGATCCTCCTCGGTTGCGCCATCCTTCATGGCGGCTGCAAACTGTTCGCCATCCATGCTCTCATGCTTCAACAGATACTGTGCAACAAAGTGGAGCTTGTCGATGTGCTCAGAAAGAATCTTCTTCGCCTCTGCATAAGAGTCCTTAACCAAGCGCTGAATTTCCTCATCAATCGCAGCCGCCGTCTGCTCGGAATAATCCTTAGAGCTTCCGTAATCGCGACCAAGGAACACCTCGGAGTGCCCAGAACCGTACAGCACAGTTCCCAAACGGTCACTCATACCGTAGCGTGTAACCATGTCGCGTGCCATTTTGGTAGCACGTTGGATATCAGCAGATGCACCGGTCGTAATATCATTTATGATGATTTCCTCTGCAACGCGCCCGCCAAGGCTCATACAAATGTCATCAATCATTTCCCCTCTGGACATATGATTCATATCCTGTTCCGGTACGCTAACAGTAACACCGTTCGCGTTTCCTGCAGGGATAATCGTGATAAACTTGACCGGATCGGTATGCTTACAATAGTAGGAAACCACTGCATGACCTGCCTCATGATAAGCCGTAATTTTGTTATCATTTTCGGTGCGAATACGGGATTTCTTCTGAGGTCCCAAAAGCGACTTCATATACGCATCCTCAATGTCGTCCATACCGATTAGGGACTTGCCCTTTTTGGCAGCCAGCAGAGCCGCCTCATTCAGCAAATTAGCAAGATCGGCACCTGTAAATCCGATGGTGCTCTGCGCAACCTTGTGGAAATCCACACCGGATTCCAACGGCTTGTTGCGCGCGTGCACCTTCAAAATCTCTTCTCTTCCCTTCATATCGGGGCGGTTGACCGTCACCTGGCGGTCGAAACGTCCGGGACGGAGCAGAGCGGGGTCGAGAATGTCAGGGCGGTTGGTTGCCGCCATAACAATGATTCCGTCGTGCGAGCCAAAGCCGTCCATTTCCACCAGCAGCTGGTTCAAAGTCTGCTCGCGTTCATCGTGTCCGCCGCCCAGACCTGCGCCGCGGTGACGGCCGACTGCGTCAATCTCGTCGATAAAGATGATTGCCGCAGGAGATTTCCTTGCCGTTTCAAACAGATCGCGTACGCGCGATGCACCGACGCCCACGTACATCTCCACAAAATCCGAGCCAGAAATGGAGTAGAACGGAACGCCCGCCTCACCTGCAACAGCCTTTGCCAGCAGAGTCTTACCCGTACCGGGAGGGCCCATCAAAAGCACACCGTGCGGGATTTTTGCGCCCAGCTTGGTAAACTTGGCGGGATCCTTCAAAAATTCCACGATCTCCACCAGCTCTTCCTTTTCTTCGTCAGCACCTGCCACGTCGCGGAAAAGCACCTTACTCTTTTCGTTCGCGCCCGGCGTTTTGACCTTTGCCTTGCCAAACGAATTGAATTTTCCGCCGCCTGCGCCGCCGCTCATCTTGTTAAAGGCAACAAAATAAATCACGATGAACAAAATGACGATAAAGAGCGTGGGAAGCAAGCTGACCCACCACGGCACCGTGGTCGGCGGCTCGATCTCGTAGGTCACGTCGTTTTTCAGCAGCGTATCGTCGTAACGACTGCGAAACCAATCGGCATCTGCCAGCGTGTAAGTTTTTACCGAGCCATCGCGCAGCTTCATCGACAGCACATTGTTGTTTGCCAGATGAAGCGACTCCACCTGGTCATTCAGAATCAGCCCATCCAACTCATCATAAGATTGGATCGCTGTTCCCTGTGTATCCTGGTACAAAAACGTAGAAAGCACCACCACGATGATGCCGAACATCAATACGTAGAACAGGATTTGGCGTAAAAAATTATTTTTCTTCATTGAGTTTCCTCCGTATATCGGCTTTCTGCGCCTTATTTCTGATAAACAGTCGGCTTGAGAATACCGACGTAAGGAAGATTTCGATATTTTTCATCGTAATCAAGACCGTATCCAACCACAAACGCATCCGGGATCTCCATACCCACGTAATCGGCGTTCATATCCACCTGTCTGCGCTCCGGCTTATCCAACAGCGTACAGCAACGCACACTGTGCGCGCCGCGGTCGGTCAACAGACACATCAGCTTTTTCAAGGTTCTGCCGCTGTCAATGATATCCTCAATTACAACCACATCCGCACCGTTAATATCCCGTTTCAGATCCAGATGTACCTGAATAAAGCCTGAGGTAGCCGTTCCGGAGCCATAGGAGGAAAGCTTCATAAATTCCAAACCGCAAGGAAGCGGTACCCGACGCACCAGATCAGCGGCGAAGAACACCGACCCCTTCAGCACGATCACAAAGATCAGCTCCCGTCCGCTATCCCGATAGTCCTCGGTAATCTGCTGTGCCAAGCGATCGCAGATCTCCTCCAGTTTTTTTTCATCTGCCAATACACACAAGATGTCGTTTTTCATCGGTTCCATAATTTTAAATATTCCTTCCTTTTTCGGTTTGTCAATCACAGCTGCCACCGTTCTGGCAAAAAGATCTGCACAAGCGCCATCGGGCGCTCCCCTTGCGCGGCGGCAAATCCGTCGCGGCATCCAACCGTGGGCACCCACAAAATTCCGTCTCCGTCGCACAACAGCGGCAGGATATCCCGCAGACGCTGTGGCATTCCGAGCTCGCGAAAGAGCTTGCGTACCTTGCGGTGCATGCCGTGAAACAGCAAGGTATCCCCTTCTTTGCGCGGCCGCCAATACAAACCTTTTTTTATTATATCAAATTCTACTGTGAAATTTATATACGACGCTGTAGATAAATTGTGAACTTTTATAGGATTTTCCGCTTTTTGAACCAAAATCCGAATTCCGCTCTCCCCGATCACGCACTCGCCCTCGCACAAGGGATAGCGATACGGTGTCGGAGCCACTGACGGGGTGTTGGAGATCACAAGGCACCCGCGCTCGGCAAGTGCAACGAGATCTCCCGGCAACGAGATGCGCGCCGTGGGAGTTTCCTGCCGCACCAATCGCATCAAGGCGTTCAAATGAACGCTCTCCGGAGCACAGCCGTATTCCCGTTCCAGCCACATCACCAAAGCGCGCTTGCAAAGCGGTACAGGCGCTTGCCGCAGTGAAAGAAGCGACAATCCGGCTCCGTTTCGGCTTTTTTGCAGAACGTCCTCGCTCAAAGCGGTTAAAAGCGCCTCGTCCTCCTGCAAATGTGCACTCAGCCGCGCCACCTGCTTTTGCGGATGACCGAACAAAGACTCCAGCACGGGGACGACCTCGCTCCGCAAGCGGTTACGTGCATAAGCTCCGTCGGCATTGGTGCTGTCGGTTACGTAGTCCAAGCCGTTCTGCTCGCAATACTGCAAAATCTCGCATCTGGAGACCGAAAGCAACGGACGCACCAGCGTTCCGCCGGCAAACGGACGGGTGGAGACAATGCCGCAAAGTCCGCGCAAGCCGCTCCCGCGTGCCAGATGAAACAGCACCGTTTCCAGCTGATCGTCGGCGTGGTGTGCCGTGGCAAGGATCGGGATGTTGCGCTCCTGCATCACACGCGCAAAAAAATCATAGCGCACGCACCGCGCCTCCTCCTCCAGTCCCCTGCCGTTTTGTGCGGCAAGTGACGGAACGTCGGCATCCAGAACGCAAATCTCCAGACCGTATCGCGCGGCAACCGCACGGCAAAACTCGCGATCCCGTACCGATTCCGCACCGCGGATCCCATGATTGACATGTGCTAAAATCAGCGAAAAGCCGTCCTCCCGTTGTCTCTGCACCAGCAAATGCAACAGCGCGCGGGAATCCGCTCCGCCCGAAAATGCCAACAGCACGGGGGTATCCGGCGGCAAGCCCGCGGCACGCCAAGGGGGTGTCAGCGGCAGCCCGTCAGTCAATCGTTGTTCGCTCATGCGTTCTCTTCCATTTCCTTATCAATGGTAATGAATTTGGTAAACTGACCGTTCCAGCCCATGTTTACAGTCCCCGTAGAGCCGTGGCGGTTTTTAGCAATGATGACCTCGGCAATGCTGGTATCCTGATTTGCCGCCTCATCGGTTTTATAATATTCACTTCGGTAGAGGAAAATGACGGTATCGGCATCCTGCTCGATCGCACCGGAATCACGCAAATCCGAAAGCATCGGCTTTTTATCGGTACGCGACTCAGGTCCACGCGACAGCTGTGCACAGCAAATGACGGGAACCATCAATTCCTTTGCCATGATCTTGAGCGAGCGGGAGATTTCGGAAACCTCCTGCACGCGGTTGTCGTTGTGCTTGTCTCCCGACATCAAACCAAGATAGTCGATTACGACCATCCCCAGATTTTTGACACGGCGCAGCTTTGCCTTCATGGCGGTCACCGTCATGCCGGACGTATCGTCGATCAGAATATCACACCCCGCCAGTTCTCCCGCTGCAACGGCCAGATGCTCCCAATCCTCAGGCTTTAATTCGCCCGTACGTAGCGTATAGCTGTTGACCAGTGCCTCACTGGAAAGCACACGGTTGACCAGCTGCTCGGCAGACATTTCCAAGGAGAAGATGCAAACCGCTTTTTTGGTCTGCTTTGCCACGTTGGTGGCAATGTTGAGCGCAAAGGAGGTCTTACCCATACCGGGACGTGCGCCAACCAAAACCAAATCGCTTTTTCCCATGCCGGCAAGCACGCGGTCCAGCGCCGAAAAGCCGGTCTGTGTCCCCTGCGTTGCTTCCTTGTTGGTGTTCAGCTCGTGCAAATGCCCGTATACGTCCCCCAAAACCTCGCGGATGTGGCGGAAATTTTTGGTATCTCGCCCCTGCGCGATGTTGAAGATCAGATTTTCGGCGTGATCGAGAATTTCGGTCACGGATTCCTGCTCGGAATACGCCGTTTCCGAAATTTCCCCGCACGCGGCAATCAACTGCCGCAACACGCTCTTCTCTTTGACGATGCGGGCGTAATCCTTGATATTCAGCGCATCGGGAACCGCCTCGGTCAGCGTACGGATATAATCCTCGCCGCCCGATTTGTCGTAAATTCCCTTCGTCACCAGCATATCGATCAAAGTCACCACGTCGATCTCGCTGTTGGTTAAAAAGAGCTCGTGCATGGCAAGATAGATCTGCTTATGCTCCGCAAGATAAAAATCGTCCGCGTTGAGCAGATCTGCCACCTCGTTCAAGGATGCCGGGTCGATCAGAACAGCGCCCAGAAGCGATTGCTCCGCCGGCATGGAGAACGGCAGCTTTCGAGTCAATTCGTCCTGCATCGCTTATTTTTCGCAAACCAGAACGTAGACCTTGCCGGTCACTTCCGGATAGAGCTTGACGTCGATCTCATATTTGCCGTACGCCTTGATCGGGTCGCTGACAACCAGCTTTCTCTTGTCGATCGCAATTCCGTAATCTGCCTCCAGCTTCTCGGCAATGTCCTTGGCGGTTACCGAGCCGTAGAGTCTGCCGTCGGCACCGCAGGACGCGGTGATCTTCACCTGCAGGGTTTTTAGCTTTTCGGCAAGCGCTTTGGCTTCCTTTTTCTCGGTTTCAATGCGGTACAGCCGCGCCTCTTCCTTTACCTTTACGTCATTGAGGGACTGCGCGTCGGCAACCTTTGCCAGCTTGCGCGGGATCAGAAAATTTTTTCCGTAGCCGTCAGACACCTCAATCACATCGTTCTTTTTTCCCTGACCTTTTACGTCAGCAAGCAAAATCACTTTCATGATGTAGTTTCTCCGTTTTCTGTTTGATTATTTTGGTTTTATTTTTTGGTTTTGTTTTCGGACTCGTATTCGTTATCCATATAGTCATCCAGGGCAGCCTTCAGCTTTCGGCAAGCGCCCTCAAGAGAGACGTGCGTCATGCGCGCCCCCGCCATATCGTAGTGACCGCCGCCGCCCAGCTTTTGCATAATGATCTGCACATTGATCTTATCGTGCGAGCGCGCGGAAATGGTCACCGTATTTTCGGCTCTCAGCAACGCAAAGGACGCCTCAATGCCGTCAATGGTCATCAACTTGTCCGCCGCCTTTGCCACTGCAATGTTATCCTCCTCCGTAGCGGGATGATCCACGCTCAGCCAGGTCAGCGCAATCTTATCGCGGTAGGTACGCGTACGGCTGTCGATATCGCTGGAGGTAAACAGGTTTGCCATCGTTTCGGTAAAGAACTTGCGTACCACGTTAGCGTGCGCACCGCGCTCGTACAGATAATGCACTGCAGAAAAGGTCTGCATCCCCACTGCGGAGGTAAAGTTTTTGGTATCCAGCATCATGCCGGAGAGCATCAGGTTTGCTTCCTCCTTCAAAAGGGCGTCGTGATGCGGGCTGAACTCCAGCATCTCGCTCACCAGCTCGCTGGCAGAGGATACACCGGGACGGATATAGGTCATCAGCGGCTTGAACTCGTAAAGCTGATCCTGTCTGCGGTGGTGGTCGATAATCACCACGTTATTCACGCATTTGAGGAGCTTGGGCGCCTCGGTGTTGAACACGTTGTTGACGTCGCTCATGATCAATAAAGTGTCCGTGCGTACCGCGTCCAGCGCGGTGTCTCCGTTGATGAACATGGAACGGTATTCGGGCAGGGTCGAGAGCAGATCGTAACAAATACGGAAATTGATATGCTCGCGGTTGACCACGATACGGATCTTGGAGGTGTCTCCCCCCCGCGCACAAATGGCAAGGCGTGCAAGACCGACGCAGGAGCCGATGGAATCGTAGTCGGGCGCACGGTGCCCCATAATCAGCACGTTGCCGGCATCCTTCATCAAGCGGCACAGATGCTGGGAGTTGACGCGGGAGGTGATGGTGGTAGAGCCCGCCATGGTATTGACGCGTCCGCCGTAGGTGGTCACGGATTTTCCGTCGTTGACGGCAGCCTGGTCGCCTCCCTTTTGCAGAGCCACATCCAAGGCGTCGCCTGCCGCACGCTCCTTGTCCTCAAAGCTTCCGTCAATGGCGCCAACGCCGATGGAGATCGTCACGGGAAAGCTGTTATCTCCCAAACGAATGCTGCGCACCGTGTCCAGAATTGGGAATTTTCCCGCAATGCAACGGTCCAGCGCGGCGCGCGTAAAGACTAGCAAATATTTTTCTCGCTCGTATTCGCGGAGCATTCCGCCAAAGCCTGCCGCCCATTCCTTAAGCTTAGCCTCGATCTCGTTCACCGCGGTTCGGTAGCTGACGCGGATATACTGTGCCAGCTCCTGCAGACTATCGATGACGATATACGCCACCACAGGCTCGTTTTCATAGATCTGCTGACGCAACTCCTGCAAATCAGTAATGTCGTTGAAAACGATGAAATAATAGTCCTTACCGCGGGAGCGCATAATATAGCACCGCAGGCCGTATTTTTTTCCTTCGATCTCGGTGATCATGGGCTTGGTGTGGTCAATCGGCACTCCGTCCTCGTTAAAGGTAATGTCCTTCACCTGCCCGCCGTTGTGCGCGTACGCGATAACATCTTTCATGGGAACGGTGCAAAACATATCCAACGGCACGTTGCAAACGGGGGAACGGAACTGCAGAATATCCTGCAGAGCTCCGCTGACGATCTTGACGTTTCCGTCCTCACCGACGATCGCGTACGGAATGTCCACCACGTAGCGGAACATATCGCTGATCTCGGTCGTCATCAGCGCGGCGGCATCATTGGCACGGCTGATACGCTGATAACGCATCAGATACGCCGACAAAAGTATAATGACCATCACACCGTAGGATGCGCAAAGTGCAATTCCGTAGAGGCGGATCTCGGAGATATCGGTTATCACAAAGGTAATGGCAAGAAACATCCCCAGCAAAAGCACACCCACAATCGCGCAGATCAGAAGCGGTGGGCGCAGGTCGGTACGAAATACAGAACTTTTCTTTTTTTGCATAAAGTCACTCTCCTTTTTTCAGGATCGGTAAGTCAAGTTATATCAGATCACGCGTCGTGAGAACCGTCATCGTCGGTATCTTCCCCGTTTTCCATCCTTTTTTCACGCCGTTTGCGTTGAAAAAAGGAGAGAACGGTAGAATACGCCCCCCACAGCGCCAACAAATACAGCACAAGGTTAGAGGCACAGCAAGCCGTGAAGACCAAAAGGACGATCATAAATGTGCGAGCACCTCCGCGTACCAAGCGCAGCTGTCCCGCAATCGCCCCCACGCCAACCACGCAGCAGCCCGGTAGCAGGATCAGGCAAACATTCTCCAACAGCGCCAAAATCAGCGAGCCGGAGGAGGACGTCATGGACATGAAATAAACAACGAAGAAGGAAACCGCATAAAGAATGCTTGCCGGCAAGCTCATGGTAAACACGCAAGCGTTCGGAGTCAGCACATCTCTCCAATCACAGTAGGAATAAGCGGAATTCAAAAACAGCTGTGCTTCAAACGCTAAAATTCCGCAAGCAACCGTCAGAATGCCGGGCAGAATATTAAACACCAGAGAAACCAGGGAGGTAAAGTACGCATCCGAATATGCACTCTGCACCTGCTCGATCAAGCTTGCAAACACCGCGGCACTCTCGCTTGCCGTCTCGGCGGATTGGCGCCAGATGTTCAACAGCTCGTCCCGCACAAAAATGCAAAGGTCAACAAGCTCTCCGCGCAGCTGCTCCAGATAAGCAGAGATCGCCGATGGACTCAGGGATCCGCAAGCCTGCCATATCCACACGGCAAGAACCCCCAGCAGGACAAGCAAAAATCCCGCCTCGGCAAAGCAGACCGCCGACGTGCGGCTCCTGCCCTTTTTCGTTGCAACAGCCAGCAAAATGCCTGCAGGAAGAAAGGACAAAACCAACAACGAAGCCGTTACGTCCCGCGTTACGGCAAGCGCCACAGCAAACGCCATGGGAAAAATTGCAAGTGCAAGATACCAATGCTTCAAAGCTGTCAAAAGCCATGCGAGACACCCCGTGCCGATCACCATAGCGAGCAAAAATCCGCCTGCCGAAAAGCCGCCAAAAAAGGAAACCGCCACCGCCGGCAACAGGATCACCAGCACTCTGCTGGGCATCCGCGCAATGACCACCGCGTATACGAACAGTGCGACCAAAACCACCAGGGAGAACTGCTCGTACGGGAACAACGCCGCCTCAAGTGAGCAAAGAAACAATGCAAGAAAAGCCAAAATCAGCTTTTTGGGGTCCACCGCAGGAAAAGACACCCGGTCTTTCCATGGGTTAAATATCTCACTCTCGGATGCTGAATTCATTTCGATTCCCCCTCCCTTTCCGCACAAAGATTTTGTACGTTTGATCTTATCATCGCATAACTATCCTATTATAGTAGTATAGCATATTTTTTTGCATTTGTAAACACTTCGCTCTATTTTTCACAATTTTTTTACGAGTTTTTCACCGTGATCTCCCGCCTTCCTTCACAAAACACAGTTTTTTCACACAGGAATTCCAATCAGCACTTGCAAAGTGGCAGAAAAAGTGATATAATAAGTCCGCAAACGACAAAAAGCTTGGAGAAATACATATGAAAGAATTGTTAAGCTGCGCGATGGATATCGGTGAGCAGATGCTGATCTGCGGTGCCGAGGTACACCGCGTGGAGGACAGCATCCAACGAATGTGCCTCGCACGCGGTGCCCGGCGTATCGATGTTTTTATCATCACCAGCAGTATGGTTGCCACCGTGTATACCGAGGCGGGCGACACCTACACCCAAACACGCCGCATTACAAGCACGGGCACGGACATTGAACGCCTGCACCGCTTGAATGCACTCTCGCGCAAAATCTGCTGTGAAGCCATGACAGCGGAACAGATTCGGGACGAGTACCAAAAAATTCTCGGCTGCAAAAAATATCCTTTTGGACTGGAATGCTTGTTCTGCGCGATCATCACCGGCTCCTTTACGCTCTTTTTCGGCGGAAATTTTGTCGAAGCAGGCGTCTCATTTGTCCTGGGCGTTTGCATCCAGCTGTTGGTGACGTTCACCGAAAAGGCGGGAATGAATAAAATTTTTATCAAATTCATCTGCTCCTTTCTGGCAAGCTCACTGGCGTTTCTGGCGGTCAAGCTTGGCATGATCCCCGACATCGACAAGGTCATCATCGGCAATATCATGATGCTGATTCCCGGTGTAGGCTTGACCAACGCTCTGCGCGACCTTTTTACGGGGGACAGCATTGCGGGGCTTTTGCGCTTGATCGAGGCGCTTCTGGTTGCGCTTGCCATCGGCGGCGGTTATTTTCTGTTCGTCTGCACGGTAGGAGGGCTTTGATATGACAGCAACTGAATTGATTCAAATCATCACGGGCTTTCTCGGCTCTCTCGGCTTTGCCATTCTCTACAATATTCGCGGCAAAAAGCTGATCGCTGCATCGCTGGGCGGGTTCTTTTCCTGGACGCTGTACATCCTGCTCGGATTTGGGATTCAAAGCGAAGCGCTCCGTTATTTTCTTGTTGCCCTTTTGCTTTCGGGCTACGCGGAGCTGATGGCAAAGCTGTTTAAAACCCCGACCACAACCTTTGTAATCATCTCGCTGATCCCGCTGATTCCCGGCGGTTCTCTTTACTACACCATGGCATCGGTATTTGAAAGTGATCTCAATCTGTTCCTCGACAACGCCGTTCACACCTTAGAGCTCGCCATGGCACTGGCACTCGGCATCGTTGCCACCAGCGCCATTGCCAAAATGGTGCGAAAAAAAGGATGAGGAGGACGCGGTTGGGGCGCGTTTTTTTGTGGGGGACTTTTGAAAAAGTCCCCCACGCCCCTCAAAACCTTTAACGCGGTTTATAGGATGCGTGAGGTAGGAATGTTTCCGCCTCTTTTTTGTTTGGGTGGTGAATTTGTAGCAAGCAAACAGACGGAATGAGTAGCTGCCTATGTACTCAGAACCGAATTTGGAACCTGAATAAACGAACGAGGCAGGAGCTTTCCTACCTCGTCAGTTTTTATTCGTTCAGTGAAAGTTTTGAAGGGGCTTGGGGAAACTTTTTCAAAAGTTTCCCCAAAAAACCGCGCCCCGAAAAACGCATCTTAAACAACACCTTTGGCTAAATGCGTGGCAAGCTCACCTTGATGGCCGTCGTAACAGCAAAGGCGCACGTGACAGCTACCGTCCTCGCCGTATTCCAGAACCGAAACCGACGCATTCCCGCAAAAAGGAAGATTGCTCATTTCCGCAACCGAATAACCTTCCCAACGCGCGCGGAGCGTACGGATCGGCGTTGCGTGCGTAAAAATTGCCACGCATTGCCCCAGATGCGCCAATCGGATCCGATCCACCTCCGCATAAATCCGTTCGGCAAGTGCTTTTACACTCTCACCGCCGTCCGGAGTCGCATTTCCGCAATCGGTGCACCATCTGCCGTAGGAATCCGGATAGCGGAGTCTCAGCTCCCCGTAAGGAACGCCCTCCCAATCTCCGGCATAAATTTCACGCAATTCCTGCCGCGGAACAATCTCCAAACCGTGCTGCTTGGCGGTCGGCGTTGCCGTTTGCATCGCACGGAGCAAATCGCTGGAATAGATCGCCTGAATGGGATACTCCGCCAAAAAGCGCGCCGTGTTTTCGGCTTGCCTGTGTCCGAGCTCGGTCAGCGAAATATCCATATGCCCTGCAAAAATTTGTTCTAAATTTGTTTGACTCTGCCCGTGTCGCACCAAGATTAACGTCGTCATTCTTTTCTTTCTCCTTTTTGGTTTCGATTTGTAAAAAGCAGCACTGCAAAGCAGGCAATCGGAAACAGCAATGCAAAGCCAAAGGCAAAGTGCAGGTCTCCGCCAAACAGATCGGCAATTCCGCCCGCCGCAGAGGGGCCGACCAAACAGCCAAAGTCCCCCGCCAGCGCCAAAATTGCAAACATAGACATCCCGCCTGCGGGAATCGCCGCCGACGCACGGCTCAGCGTTCCCGGCCAAAATACGCCAACGCTAAAGCCACACAGCGCACAGCCCAACAGCGCCAGCACCGGATGCGGTGCAAACGCCGCCAGCAAATAGGAGACGGCACATCCCACGCATCCCAGCATCATCAATCGGCGCAGATCCAGCCGTGCACTGAATACCCCGTACAAGGTGCGCGCGGTTCCCATCATCAGCGCAAACATACACGGCCCCAGCAAATCTCCCACGGCTTTGGAGACCTGCAACGCCGACTCTGCAAACGCAGACGACCACTGGCTCATCACCATCTCGCTCGCGCCCGCGCAAAGCATAATCAGCAAAAAACAAAAGAACAACGGCATCCGAAACAAGCGCCCCAGTGATGCGTGCTCTGCCTCTCCGCTGTCGCTTGACAACCGATAGATCGGAACGATGCAAAACAGCACCGCACCAACCAAAGGAACCACCGTCCACAGCAGCGGCAAATACCGCCAGGAGGACGCGATGTCAAAAAAGTAAAAATACACCCCGGAAAGCAACACCACGCCCGCCTGCCCCCAGCAGTAAAAGGAGTGCAACAAGCTCATGTTTCCGGACTTTCCTTCCGTTGGACAAGCCTCGATCAGCGGGCTGATCAACACCTCGGTAAAACCGCCGCCCATCCCCAAAAGGGAAACCGCCAACAACAACGCAAGATATGGCGGAAATATTGCCGGGAACCATGCAAGTCCCACAAGTCCCAGCGAGGTCAGCAAATGCGCCAACACCGCAAAAAAGCGCAGATTCATACGCGCGGCATAACGGGATGCGATCAGATCGATCAACAGCTGCACCGCAAAATTGACCGCGATCAAGGAGCTGATTGCTCCCACCGAAAGACCGAATTCGGTTTGAAAGGTTAAATATAAAAGCGGCGCCAGATTGATACAAATCGCCTGCGTGATGTAACCGTTGTAGCAGGCAAGTATGGTGGAACGGTAGGTCAGTTTCATAAAAATCCTCGAAAAATCAAACAATACCTTTATATTATACTCCCCAACCGATTTTTTGTCAATGCAGTTTTGCGGAAACTTTTGAAAAAGAACGTGGTTAGGAGGCGCGATTTTTGGGGAAACTTTTGAAAAAGTTTCCCCAAGCCCCTTCAAAACTTTCAAAGCAGAATAAAAATAGACGAAACAGTGATGTTTCTGCCTCGTTCATTTATGTAGGCTCAAATTTTTCCAAGCAAACGGACAGAACAATAGCTCCCGTCCGCCCGCTCGTAAAATCTTACAACTCCAAAATGAAAAGACGAGGTAGGAGCTTTCTCACTACATTATTTTTATATACGCGTTGAAAGTTTTGAGGGGTGTGGGGGACTTTTTCAAAAGTCCCCCACAAAAAGCGCGCTCAAAACCGCGTCCCCACTCTTATCATGCCCACACATAAATTTGCTTTGATTTACATATAGTAAAACAAAAAAAGCGGAAGCCAGAGAGCGGTGTTCCGTTGCAAATTTATCGGAAAGGGCGTTTTTGCCGCCGCATTTACGGATGCAAAAACACGGTCACAAAATGAACGGAACAGAAAAAAAGCACGCACGTCCGGGGCTGAGCGAGCAGGAAGCGGAGCGTTCCAGACGGGAGCACGGCGCAAACGTGCTGTCCAAGCAAAAACGAAAAAGCTTTCTGCGCCAGTTTTTTTCCAATCTCAATGACCCCGTCATCCGCATTCTGCTCGGAGCGCTGATCATCAATCTGCTACTGGTCTTCCGTGACGCGGATTGGGTCGAGACGATCGGCATCGCCGTGGCGGTCTTTCTTGCCACGCTGATCTCCACACTCTCGGAATACGGCTCGGCAAAGGCGTTTGAGCGTCTCTCCGAGGATAGCGCAAACGGTACCTGTCGGGTTCGAAGAAGCGGCAATGTACGCGAGATTCCCTTCTCTGAGGTCGTCCCCGGCGATATCGTCCTGCTGGGCGCGGGAGAGCAGATTCCCGCCGACGGGCTCCTGCTGGAGGGTGAGATCCGCACCGATCAATCTGCTATGACCGGCGAGAGCAGGGAGATCCGCAAAATCCCTTCCAACAATAGCAGTATGGATCCGTCCGCCCCCTCGTCGCTCTTTCGCGGATGTAACATCACTTCGGGCAACTGTGAAATGGAGGTCACCGCAGTGGGAGACGCCACTTTTTTGGGCGGGATCTCGCGGGAAATTCAAATTGAACAGCGCGACAGCCCGCTGAAGCTGCGCTTGGCAAAGCTAGCAAAGCAGATCAGTATCCTTGGCTACATCGCCGCCGTGCTGGTGGCATTGGTCTATCTGTTCAATGTGTTTGTTCTTGACAGCGGCATGAACTGGGAGCTGATGCGCCTGAAGCTGACCGACCTCAACTACCTGTTCAACCAGCTTTTCCACGCATTTACGCTGGGGCTTACGGTCATTGTCGTAGCAGTCCCGGAGGGGTTGCCCATGATGATCGCCGTGGTGCTCTCCTCCAACATCCGCAAAATGGTGCGCGACCAGGTGTTGGTGCGCAAACCCGTAGGCATTGAGGCGGCAGGAAGCATGAATTTGCTTTTCACCGACAAAACGGGCACGCTGACCGAGGGAAAAATGAAGCTCTCTTCCCTACTCCTGCCAGACGGAAGCGCATTGACTTTGCCGGAGCTGATGCGGCGCGGCGGCAACTCGGCAGAGCTGATTGCGCTGTGCCTGCGGTTTGGAAGCGAGGCAACCGTTGGCGTTGACAGCGATGGGACCCGCAAAGCGCTTGGCGGAAACGCGACCGCACGCGCCCTTTTGGAAAACGTAATTTCACATCCAACACCTGCCGATATCCGCGTCTCCTCCCGCTTGCCGTTCGACAGCACGCGCAAATACGCGGCGGTCAGCCTGCAAGGCAGACGAAACCTAACGCTGGTTCTGGGCGCCCCGGAGCGTCTCCTGCCGCTCTGCACCGATGCCGTCCGAAACGACGATAGCATCGGTACGTTTTCCAAAAAAGCCGTTGAAGCCCGCATCCGTGAGCAAACCGCACGCGGCGGACGTGTGCTGGCATTGGCGGTCTCGCGTGAAAATATCTCCGCTCCCTCTCATGCAAGCTCCATACGCGGGTCCTTGACCTACCTCGGCGCGGTCTGTCTGCATGACCCTTTGCGGCGGGAAGCAGCAAAATCCGTAGCGGAACTGCAGGACGCAGGCATCCACGTGGTCATGATCACGGGCGACAGCCGCGAAACCGCCGACAGTATTGCCCGCAGCGTAGGGATCCTCAATGACGAGCATCCCGTTGCTCTGACGGGTGACGAATTGAGCCGCATGTCGGACACACGCCTGAGGGAGCTGTTGCCGCGATTGGCGGTTGTGGCACGGGCGCTCCCCACCGATAAAAGCCGCTTGGTGCGTATTGCGCAGGAGGCGGGGCTGGTTACCGGCATGACGGGAGACGGCATCAACGACGCTCCCGCGCTTCGCCGCGCGGATATCGGCTTTGCCATGGGTGACGGTACGCAGGTAGCAAAGGACGCGGGCGACATTATCATTCTGGATAACAATCTCGCTTCTATCGTCCGTGCGGTCCTCTATGGGCGCGGCATCTTCAAAAGCATCCGCAAATTCATCACTCTACAGCTGACCATGAACTTCTGTGCCGTCGGGGTTACAATGATCTGCCCGTTTCTGGGCGTGGATTCTCCCGTTACGGTGGTGCAAATGCTTTGGATCAACATCATCATGGATACCCTTGGCGGCTTGGCGTTCGCAGGGGAGCCCGCGCATCCGGACGACATGAAAGAGCCACCCAAGCGTCGGGACGAACCCATTTTAAACCGCTATATGATCAATCAGATCCTTTTGCTCGGCTCCTTCACCGTGGCGCTGTGCCTCTTCTTTCTCAAGTCTCCAACCGTCACAGCACTGTTCCGTCCCGCGTCGGACAACATCTACATCCTGACAGCATTTTTTGCCCTGTTCATTTTTTCGTCGGTCTTTAATTGCTTCAACGCGCGCACCGATCGCCTAAAGCTGTTTGCAGGACTCAAAAAGAATCCGATCTTTCTTGCCATCATGCTTGCAATTCTTGTCATTCAGCTGATCTTCATCTACCTTGGCGGAAGTATCCTGCGCACCGCGCCGCTGACGGTTCAGGAGCTGCTTGTCACCATGTGCCTCTCGCTCGCAGTATTTCCCGCCGAGCTGATCCGCAAAGCACTCTGGCGCCTACGCGGAAAACGGAGCGGGTATTGAAAACAAGGATTCCTCAAATGCGTTCAGCATTTGAGGAATCCTTGTTTTTATTGATTCATGTTCTCAACCGAGAAAATAAAGTTCACCGAACCGCTGTAGGTTCCCTCGGCGGTAATGTCCATCCGGTCAACCTCAATGTAACCGGTATTGCTCCCCGCCTCCGTATAAATCGCAAAAATATCACCGTTCTCCATCTTGGTCGTATCCCCAAGATACGGTCCGTATACCGAAAACGGCAACGACACACCGGCTTCTTCATTGTAGAGCTCAAACGTGCTGCTTGGCGAGTAAAGTCTCACACAAACCTGCTGTCCATTCAGATAATCCGGATCGGAGACCTCAATGGTAAACGCCTGCCGATAAAGCGAGCTTGTGCTCGTACGGTTGATCTCCTCGGTCGTGATGGTCGAAGGAATCGTAATCTCATAGCTCGGCGCACTTGCTGCAATCACGGTCGCGTGCACAGTGGAGCTTCCCGATGATTCCGCCACCGCGGAAAGCATCGTCGCAGAGGACAGCACAGACAGCATCAATAGGCAAAGCATCAGCTTTTGCAAAACAATCTTTTTCATGCACGTTCCTCCTTACTCCGAAATCGGTTCCACATTGAATACAAAGTGCAGCGTTCCGGAATAGTTGCCCGATTTGACGATTCTGCTCTGGTCGGTACGCAGCCATCCGGTCACACTTCCCGCATCCTCAAACTCGGCAAATACAGCTCCGCTTTCCAACGCTGTTCCACCTGTCTCGTTTTTGTAAACACCGTAGGACAGTGTATTTCCATCTCCGTCCGTCAAAACAAAGCCGCTGTCTGACTGAATACTCACCACAATTTTGTATTCTCCGTATAGGTTTGCCACGTCACTTACACCAATGTTAAAATCCTTTGTGCTGTAGCTTTCGGTGTTCGTCTGGTGCAATTCACCAAGATCAATCTGGGACGGAATGCTGATCGTATATGTCGGAGACGGCACCGACGCGCGTACGTACAGCGCAACACTCTGTACATAAGGAGCCGATCCCAGCCGAAGCACACCTTCTCCACCAACTCCCACAACCTGCACGGGCGTTGCCGAATTGTTCTTCGTCCCGTTGCTCAACTGGCCACTTCCGTTGTCACCCCAGGTCCAAACCGTGCCGTCCTGCAAAATCGCGGCACCGTTCAAGTATCCCGCGCTGACCGATGCAACCGTCAAATCTGCGCCCACGGAAAGTGATGTCGGCGTCGTATTCAGTGTCGCGCTATCGTCACTTCCCACTGCCGAACCGCAAACGTAAAGCGCTCCGTCGCCGGATAAAATGGCAATGAATTTCGATCCTGCGGCAATTTCGGAAACATACACCGATTCATCCAGCGTCGCGGACTTCAGGTTCATCGTTTTTGAGTCTGCCGTCTCTCCGTTTCCAAACTGTCCAACGCTGTTCAAGCCCATACTGCAAACCGAACCGTCCGCCAAAAAGAGCGTGGTAGACTCGGCGCCAAGCGCAACCGAGATCACCGCTGTCGTTATCTTCGTCACTTCATACGGCAAGCACGTACTGCCATCCGTTCCCAGCTGCGTTTGATCGTTGTTACCCCACAGCCAAAGCGCACCGCTTCCGGTCAGCGCCGCCGCGGAGGTCTCGCCCGCAAAAATCTGCGTCACAAACACGCTTGCGCTTGTCAAAGTTTCAATCACCGTGGGAACGGAAATATTGCTTCCCGAAATTCCCAACTGCAATTTGCTGTTCAGCCCCCAGGCGTATACCACGCCGCTCTCACTCAGGGCAAGCGAATACTGCTTTCCCGCCGCCACCGATACGATCTTCACGGTTTCCAATGCCGAAACCAACGTCGGCACGTTTGCAGAGCTGACACTGTCAATCCCAAGCTGTCCCTGCCCGTTTGAGCCCCACGCATACACCTTTCCGTCAGTCGTCACCGCCAATACATGGTCATATCCGGCACTCACCTTGGTAAATTTCGTATTCTCCGGAACCTTCACCGCCACGGGAACGGTCGAATCCGTCACACCTTCCGCACCCAGCGCACCCTCGCTTGAG
>JAFTLZ010000117.1 GCA_017452665.1 Clostridia bacterium | reverse complement strand
GGTCACCGCCAAAACGTGGTCGTGTCCGGCACTCACTTTGGTAAATTTCGTATTCTCCGGCAACTTCACCGCCACGGGAACGGTTGAATCCGTCACTCCTTCTGCGCCAAGCGCCCCCTCGCTTGCACTCCCCCAAGAGTACAGTACTCCGCCAGAATCCAAAGCCACCGTAAAAGTACCGCCTATGCTGACAGCTGGCGTTGCTATGACCGTTGATTCTTCTTCGCTCTCAGAGTAAGCGGATATGGAAAACGCCCGGACGTTCCAAACGAGAAAAAGCATACTGAGAATCACGCACAGTAACTTTTTCCATGGATTTTTTCCCATTTCAAAATCCTCGCTTTTCTTCAATTCTGATGTTCGGCAGGCTCTACGCCGTCATGCCAGCCGATCTTCAATTCCATTATATACCATTTTCTTATGATTGTCAAGATAATTCGACCAAAAATCACATTTTTTTGCAATAAAATCAAACAATTTCAATCAATTTCAACATATGAGTCGTAATATTGCTCTTGAAAGTGCACTGCGTCAGCAATCTCCTCCGCCGTAAACGTCATTCCTTCAGGCGCCCCAACCAGCTTGTCCTCCACGTCGTTTTCGCGGTGTACAATCGCAATGATGTGCGCGTCAAATTCCTCCACAGGCTCCGCAACGCCCAAAAGATATACGTCCATCTCCTCGCCGTCTCCGCCAAGCACGCCGGGAATAAACCCGTAATTGATCGGATAGACCAGATCGTATTTTTCCTTGTGATGCACGTATCCGATCGGGCGGTCGATGCCAATGTGCACCGTTTTTCCAAGATACGAGCGCGCCAGACGCTTTCTTTCTTCCAAAGTCAAATATGCTTCTCCCATTGCAATTCCGCCTTCCGTTTTATATTTTGCCGCATTTATTGTATCATAGAAACCAAAAAATTGCAATATTTTTGTCTCTTTTTCTCTCAAAAAGGAGAAAAAACGGCAAAAATAAAAAAGATACAAATTAGCACTTGCAATTCCAAAGATTTGGGGTATAATATATAATGTTAGATTATGGCATTTTTTGAGCCGAACATATTTTGGAGGAAATGAAAATGAACAAAAAGCTTGAAAAACTGAACAACTTTGAAGGCGTAAAGGGCCCCGTGCTGACCATCGTTATGGACGGCGTCGGTCTTGCTCCCGATACCGTATCCAACGCGGTCAAGAGCGCATATACCCCCAACCTTGACGCACTGATGGCAAACTACCCCATGGTATCCCTGAAGGCACACGGCACCGCAGTGGGACTCCCCTCCGACGATGAAATGGGAAACAGCGAGGTCGGTCACAACGCGCTGGGGGCGGGTCAAGTATTCGCACAGGGCGCAAAGCTGGTCTCCAACTCGATCGAATCCGGCAAAATGTTTGCATCCGCAACCTGGCAGGAGCTGATCGCAAACGTCAAGAGCAATAGCTCTACCTTGCATTTCCTCGGTTTGTTCTCCGACGGTAATGTGCACTCCCACATCGACCACCTCAAGGCAATGCTGGCACAGGCAAAGATCGAGGGTGTTTCCCGTGTGCGCATCCACATCCTGCTGGACGGTCGCGACGTGGGTGAGACCTCCGCATTGGAATATATCAACCCGTTTGAAGAGTATCTCAATACCCTGCGCGATGCAAGCTACGACATCAAAATCGCATCCGGCGGCGGACGTATGAAGATCACGATGGACCGTTATGAAGCAAACTGGCCCATGGTGGAGGCAGGCTGGAAAACCCACGTTCTGGGCGAGGGCAGACAGTTCGCATCCGCGGCAGAAGCCGTTCAGACCTACCGCGACGAGCTGAAGGTCATCGACCAGGATCTCCCCGCCTTCGTCATTGCCGAGAACGGCAAGCCCGTCGGCACCGTTGAGAATGGCGACAGCGTCATCTTCTACAACTTCCGCGGCGACCGCTCCATCGAGATCTCCCGCGCATTCGATGCGGCAGAGGGCGAGTTCGATAAATTTGACCGCGTCCGCGTTCCCCACGTGGTTTACGCCGGTATGCTGGAATACGACGGCGACCTGCACATCCCCAACAAATATCTCGTATCTCCTCCCGAAATCACCAATACCATGAGCGAATATATGGCAAACACCGGCATCCCCGTGCTGGCAATCTCCGAAACGCAAAAATACGGTCATGTCACCTATTTCTGGAACGGAAACAAGTCCGGCAAGTTCAACGAGGAGCTGGAGACCTATATTGAAATTCCTTCCGACGTCGTTCCCTTCGAGCAAAGACCTTGGATGAAGTGCGCAGAAATCACCGATGCACTCATCGAATGCCTCAACAGCGGCAAATACAAGTATTTGCGCGTCAACTTCCCCAACGGCGATATGGTCGGCCACACCGGCTCCCTTGCCGCAACCCGTTGCTCGATGGAGGCACTTGACCTGCAACTGGGAAGAATCCTTCCCGTCGTGGATGCGCTTGGCGGCGTGGCGCTGATCACCGCCGACCACGGAAATGCCGACGAGATGTACGAGATGGATAAAAAGTCCGGTCAGCCCAAGGCAGACAAAAACGGCAAATACAAGGCAAAAACCAGCCACACCCTCAACCCCGTTCCCTGCATCATCTACGACAATACCGATGCAAAGAACCACTACACCGTAAAGGCCGAGGGCAACTACGGTCTTTCCAACGTTGCCGCAACCACCGTCAACCTGCTGGGCTACAAGGCACCCGAAATGTGGGACGGCTCGATCATCGAGGTAAACTAAAATGCAGTACAAAACCGAGCTACACGCGCACACCAGTGAGGTCAGTCCCTGCGGCGAGCTCACAGCACCTGAGGTTGCCGAGCGTTATATTGCCGACGGATACACCACCATCGTCGTCACCAATCATTACTGCGAGTACGTGATCGACAAGGCAGGCGAGACATGGGAGGAAAAAATCAACCACTATCTCTCCGCCTACCGCATCATGAAGGACTACGCCAAGGATCGCATCTGCGTTCTGCTGGGCTGCGAATTGCGTTTCGTCGGAAGCGCAAATGACTACTTGATCTTCGGATTGACCGAGGAATTTCTCATCACCCACCCCGATCTGCACAAGATGTCGCTGAAAAGCTTTTCCGCGCTCGCGCATGAGAATGGGCTCCTGATCGTGCAGGCGCACCCCTTTCGCAACGGAATGACGGTGGTATCTCCCGAGCTTTTGGACGGCATCGAGGTATTCAACGGTCACTGCAACCACAAATCCCGCAACCAAATTGCCGATGCATGGGCAAAGCAACACGGCCTTTTGCGCACCTCCGGAACCGATTTCCACCACCCGTATCAAAGCGGCGTGGCGGGAATCCTGACAGAGGAGCCGATCCTGTCGCAGGAAAGTCTGGCTGACGTGCTGAAAAGCGGCAACTATATCCTGCACTGCGCAGGTCCCGCCGCCGAGCGGGACGGCATGACCGATATGCCGGCAAAATACTAAGCCACGGAGGAAGCTATGCATCACGATAATCTGGAAGCCCTGGCAACGGAATGTGCTTCCTGCAAAAAGTGCCCGCTGGGCGACACGCGAACCAATTTGGTGTTCGGCACAGGTAATCCGCACGCGGACTTGATGTTCGTGGGTGAGGCGCCCGGCGAGCAGGAGGATCTTTCCGGCGTCCCCTTTGTCGGGCGTGCGGGACAACTGCTGGATAAATATCTGTACGCCGTGGACATCGAGCGCAAGGACGTTTACATCGCAAACATCCTCAAATGCCGCCCGCCCAAAAACCGCGATCCCCTGCCCGCCGAGGAGGACGCTTGCATGGATTACCTACGCGAGCAGGTCAAGCTGATCCGTCCGAAGATCATCGTCTGCCTTGGCAGAATCTCCGCCATGCGGCTGATCAAAGAGGATTTCAAAATCTCAAAGGAACACGGAGCGTGGTTTGAAAAAGGCGGATATCTGATGACGGCGGTCTTTCATCCCGCGGCACTGCTACGCGACCCGCGCCGTAAGGAGGATATGCTGGAGGATATGAAACGCATCAAAGCAAAGCTGGATGAATTGGGGGCAACCGAATCATGAGCTTTTTCCGCCCCTTGCTGACCATTATTTTAACGCTGTTTCTGCTGATGATCTGCGGTTACGTCTGCCGCAAAAAGGGGATCATCGACAACAATTCCTCAAAGGCGCTCTCCCAGCTCATCATCTCGGTCGGGCAACCGATGATGATCATCAGCGCGCTTGCCAACGCCGAATACACCCCCGAAAATCTAACGATCGCATGGCAGGTGGTGCTTATCAGCTTCGCGATGCACACGCTGATGGCGCTGTTTGCGTTTCTGATCTGCAAGCTATTCAAAAAGAACCCCGATCAGAACAAGATCTTCGAGTTCTCCCTGGTGTTTGCCAACGCGGGCTTTATCGGCTTTCCGATCTTGGATTCCATCTTCGGTGAGGGCGTGGGAAGCTTTATGGGTGCATTTTACGTCATCAGCTTCCACCTATTCCTCTGGACGTGGGGCATCATGATCTTAGCGCGCGGACGCGAGGATATCAAGCTGACACCGAAAAAGATCTTTCTCAACTACGGAACCGTACCCTGCGCGATCGGAATCGTTCTCTTCCTGCTCAAGGGAGTCATCACCGTTCCCGCCGACAGTGTCCTGACGCCCGTGTTTAACGCGTGCGGAAGCTTTTTCGGATACCTCGGCAACCTCTGCACACCAATCTCGGTCCTCGTCACGGGTGCTCTACTCGCCACCATTTCCCTTCCCAAAATGTTCACCAGCCTCAAGCTGTATCTGCACTCTGCCATCAAGCTCATTGCCTTTCCCATTGTCATGTGCTTGCTGGCAAAGCTCGTCGGGCTGAGCGAGACTTACATCCTGCTTGCCACGGCAATGGCAGGCGTGCCCAGCGCCGCAACGATCACCATGCTGGCAGAGCTTTACGACATCGAACCCGGCTACGCATCCCAATCGGTTGGAATGACCTCCATTCTCTCCACTGCCACGTTGCCAATCGTCATGCTCTTCGCTCAATGGATTGCGTCGTTATAAGAGCGATTTTTGGGGAAACTTTTGAAAAAGTTTCCCCAAAACCCTTCAAAACTTTCAACGCGGGGCGCGGTTTTGTGGGGGACTTTTGAAAAAGTCCCCCACGCCCCCCAAAAATTTTAACGCATGAATAAAAATGGGCGAGGTAGGAATGTTCCTGCCTCGCTTGTTTGTTTTGACGGTGAGTTTGTTAGCGAGCAAACAGACGGAATGATTAACTGCCGCTAGCATTTAGGGACCGCTACCCTAAATGCTCCATGAAGATAGTTAATGAGCGGCTGGAGCGCATGGGCTTGCCCATGCTAACACCACTAAATGCTCTACGATATATCATTTCCTGTGTCATC
>JAFTLZ010000116.1 GCA_017452665.1 Clostridia bacterium | reverse complement strand
TTTTTTCAAATTTTATCTTCAAAAGTTCAAATTATATACCAAAATCAAGCAATCATTGATTTTGAAACAAGGAATTGATTATTGACATCATTTCCGGCGCATGCTAAAATAAAGTTACACCGGTGATATTTTTGATATGGAGGTTATATATGAAACTTCAACTTGGGGATATAATCAAAGAACTTCGCAAAAGAGACGGCAGGACACAAGAGGATCTGGCAACCGCATTGTGTATATCTACACAAGCAGTCTCTCGCTGGGAAACCAACAATGGATACCCCGATATCGAAATTCTTCCCGCGATTGCAAATTATTTTCATATTACAATTGATGAACTGTTTGGATATGACAGTGACCGTGAAAGCCACATACAAGAAATCATCTCCCAAGCAGACTCTTATCTAAAGAGGGGTGAATCCATAAATGAATGTTTAAAAATACTCCGTGCGGGGGCCAAAGAATTCCCTTCCGAGCCACGGATATGGCTCAAACTTGGATTTGCTCTATCTGCACAAGCACAAAAGTTTCAAGAAGTTCGCATTCGAAAAAAGGAGCTCAGCAATTATGTCGAATTTGACACAGAACATAATTTACAAAACACAATTGCCCAAGAAGCAGTATCCGTTTTTGAAAAGGTACTGGATATGTCGCTCAATTCCGATCAACGTGCTTCGGTTGTATTCAATTTAGTCAATCACTATGCCACAATGGGTATGTATGACCGTGCAAAAAAGTTAGCCTTCAGACAAAATCCAATCGGTTCAAGCCGTGAATTTCTTCTCGCGTATGCTTGCGCAGACAAGGAAAGAGATATCAATAACAGTACTCTAATTATAGGACTTTTAAGAATGTTAAAATGGGCCGCAATATGGGCAATCGGAACAAAATACTCGGTTCGCTCGTCCGAGTATGCAATTCATATATTGCTAAGTATTGCCAATGTTTATAAAAATATCATTGATGATCACAATTACGGGATAGAACATTGCGATTTATCAGATATTTATGCCGTTTGCGCAGTTATATATGCAAGAATGGAACGCCTTGAAGATTTATACAAGTATGTCGATCTTGCCATTTATCACAGAGAAGCATACGATAAGGTAAGAGCACAGAAAGCATTTGAATATTCCTCCGAGCTCTTTTCATCCGTTCATTATAGCGGCGAGGAACTTCCGGAGTTTACTATGTCAAGTCTGCAAGATATGTTCCAAAAGCTACCGGATACGATCAAACAAAAATTGAAGCAGGAACAAAAATACCGGAAATATATTTGCGAATAAGCATTGATAACAAAATGAATATCGAGCATGCCACGCACAGCATTTTTGAAATTGCCGTGCGTGGCAAAAAATTGTGCCGTTTTTGATCAAAAAATTGACCTTGACAACCGTTTTCTTTTATTGTATAATGAAAGTATCCACAAAATGAATCGCGAACAGTAAAATATAAAAATTAAAGGGGAACATACATATGAACGGACAATGGTCAAAAGAACGCGCGTGGGAATGGTACAACTCCCGTCCTTGGATCCGCGGGTGCAACTTTATGCCCTCCGATTGCGCCAACCGCATTGATATGTGGCAGGAATACGATTTTGAAAAACACTTCGCAGCCGCCGAGCAGGAAATCGCACTTGCCGAATCCATCGGCTTCAACTCGGTACGCATCATCCTCGAATTTGAGGTGTGGAATCTGGACCATGACGGCTTTATGAAACGTCTGGATCAATACCTTGCCATGTTCTACCGCCACGGCATCACCGCCATGATGGTTCTGGCAAACGATTGCTCGGTTCCAAAGGCATTCTGGAAGCCCGCAAAGCTTGGCGAGCAGACCTACGACGTTGGCTACCACGGCGGGCGCAAAATCTCCCCGCACGGCGGGCACGGAGAGCTGAGCTACCATCTGCTGGACGATCCCGAAACCGCAAAAAAATACTACAAATTCGTCCGCGAGATCATCACGGTCTACGCGCACGACCCTCGCGTGCTGATCTGGAATATTTTCAACGAGCCGGGCAACAACCGCGGCGACCTGAGCCTGCCGCACATGGAAAAATTCTTTGAAATCGCATGGGAAATCGCTCCCGATCAGCCCGTGTGTGCGGATGCGCTGGGTGACTACTACAAGGAAGGCTCCCGTATCGGAGACCGCGCGCTGGAGCTCTCCGACGTGATCAGCTTCCACAACTACAATTCCTACACCGACAACGTGGACGTGATCGAAAAAATCCGCGCCATCGGCCGCCCTGCGCTGGATACCAAATGGCTCCACCGCATTTACCACAACGACGTGGAAAGCATTTATCCCCTGCTGTATTTGGAGAAGATCGGCGCTTACAACTGGGGCTTTGTGCTGGGCAAATACCAGACGCACGAGCCTTGGAACGGCATTTGGGAGCGCATGGAGAAGGGTGAGGAATTTGACGTGACAAAATGGCAGCACGACCTGTTCCGTCCGTCGCACCGCCCGTACAACCCGCGGGAGATTGAGCTGATCAAAACCTACAATCAAAAGGCAGACAAACGCTTTGCCGACGGGCTGGATCAGATCTTGTTTGGGAAATAAATAACAATCAACGGCGGCTTACAAACACAGTTGCCTTTTGAGAAAGGATAACGCAAAAGCACTTATGACACGCGATTTTTATCGTACATCATAAGTGCTTTTCGATTATTCGGATAAACCTGTGTTGTCGGACATCAGCGAATTGCACAGCACCCGTTTTTTCAGAGCCACCCCTCGTGTTGCTCTTTATATTCCTTTAACAGCGCATCCGCGTCGGCAAGCAGAGCCCTGATCTCCTTTTTGCCGTATACGGTCGCTCCGCTGGCACAAGCGTGACCTCCGCCGCGGTACTTTTCCGCCAAGTCACTGATCGTCACAAAGCGGGAACGCAGCCGCACGCGGATCGAACGGTCGGCATTTTCGATAAACGCGATCCAGATCAGGCTGTTCTTGATCGAATCCATATAGGAAACCGACGCACTCGCCTGCTCCACGGTCAAGCCGAATTTTTTCTGCATCGCGCGGTCTACGTACAAATACGCCACACCGTTTGGCGTAATCTGCATCTTTTTGTACACGTATGCCTGAAACTTCAGCGTGTTGAATTCCTTCATGTATAGGTGCGCATACAAATGCTGGGTATCCACACCGTGGTCCAACAGCATCCCCGCGTAGCGCATAGTGTCTCCCGTCACCGCGTCAATGCGGAATCGCCCGGAATCGGTCACCATACCCGTGTAAATCGCCGTCGCCGCCTCCGCATCCATTTGCAGCTCGTCGCGAAAGGTGTGATAAAACTCGGCAATCATCTCACACGACGAGGATTTCTCCTCCTCCACCCACTCATAATCCCCATAGGATTGCACCTCAATGTGGTGGTCGATCTTCACCAGCTCACGGCAGAGCGCAAATTTGGGGTTGGAGATGCGCTCGGTGGTTGCCGTGTCGATCACAATTCCCAATGCCTCGCGGTAAAACGCATCCGGCATCTGCGGTTCCTCTTCGATCAAAAAGGAAACGTAATCCGAAAAATCGTTGTTGATCAGATAAATCTCCTTTTCGGGGTAGGTTCGGCGCAAAATCGCGCGCAAGCCGCCTGTTGATCCAACCGCATCCCCATCCGGGCGCTTGTGCCGAAAGATGATGATCCGTTGATACTCCTTGATCTTTGCCAAAATCGCTTGCATTTGCTCTAACTTCATGCGTCCACCTCCATCATGCGGTCCAAATCCTCCAGCAGTTGCATTGCCTCAAGGCGGTCCGCCACGGTCGCGCCGCTGGCTTTTTCGTGTCCTCCGCCGCCGTATTTTACGGCAATGGGATTAATATTATAGCGGTTCGATCGAATTTCACAAAGCACCCCCGCATCGGTTTCGGTAAAGTTCACCCAAATCGAAACGCCGCGGATATCCGACATTGTCCCCACCATTCCGCGGGAGATCGTAAACGTGTCTGCGGCAAAACCTTTTGCTTCCTCGCGGTCGGTATAGATATACGCCACGTGCCGCTCGGTAAAGCGAATCTTCAAAACAAACTGCGCGCGCAAACGGATGTATTCAAAGTCGTCGGCATAAAGATTGGCGTAGATATCGTTGGTGCTAAAGGGCACGCGCATCAAAAAGGACGCCAGTCGAAAGGTCTCGGAATTGACCGAATCGTAGCGAAACCGCCCCGAATCGGTAACCATCCCCGTAAACAGAGACTTTGCGGCAATCGGAGTCACACGCCATTGCAGAGCCTCCGCCAGCGCGGCAATCATCCCGCAGCAGCTTTCGTAAGAAGTGTCGGTCCACTCCACCTGCGCGATCTGTTCCACAAAAATATGATGGTCGATGCGCACTGTTTGCGCCGCCGTTGCATAGCGCGAATCGCTGATCAGCGAGACCGCCGAGGTATCCAGCACAATGGCAAGCGCGTCGGGGTAAAGCCCGTCCGCCACGTCATCCATCACCGAATCCTCCATAAACGCATACCGCCGTGCAGGGTCTCCCACCGCATAAATCTCCTTTCGCGGGTAGTTCTCGCGCAATAGGTGCTTCAGCCCGATCTGCGCCCCTAAGGCGTCGCCGTCCGGATTCCCGTGGCGGTGAATGATGATTCGATTGTAACGTTCCAATTCTTTTCTCAGCTGATCAAACACGGTAAATACCTCGTTTCAAAATTGATCGGGCGCGGGGTCATTCAAAATAGCCGATATAGTGGACTTGCAAAGGGCTGTTCGGGAACAGATATCCATGCAGCTCAATCAGATAATGCTCGGTCATACCGGCAATGTAGTCCACCACGATCTGATTCGGCTCGGTCTTTTCATACGGTACGGCTCTTTTATAGTGCGACGCATTGACACAATCAATGTGATGCTTGAAGATCGGCGAGCTCCTCCGCTCCTGCTTCAAATCCTCCAGCATCTGCTCATAAATTGCCTCCATCATAGGCTTCACCGTCGTATCCAGCTTGGCAAGTGCGGAGGCGTTGTGATAGATCATCCGATAGTTGTCCATCTTGGATTTTTGCAACGCCTGAAAATGCTTTTTGTCCATACGGATATAGGGCTTTCCGTAGCTGTTTTCGATAATATTGACCACCAAATTGTTAATGATCTCGGCGTTGATCGAGCCGATGTCCTCGTTAACAAACATCTGCTCGTCCACCAGCTTCGCGCGCATGGCGTCCTGCCGATCCTTTCCCAAATACGCAATGATGTCTGCCAGACGAACCACACAGCCCTCCAGCGTCGAGGGCATCAGCCCCAGCGCGAACGCGGGATCCACATAGCAACGCTCCACAATGCGGTCAAATTCTTCAAAGCTGTTCAAGGGCTGTGGACAAAGCTCTTCCAGCTCCACCTCGCCGTTGTGCGTCAAAATCCCGTCCAGCGTCTGCAGCGTAATGTTGTAGGGATAAATCCCGTCTAACACGCGTACCGAATGTACGTTGTGCATAAAACGGCGCCCCGTGTGTCGGTGATACAGCTCGTCCAAATATGCCTCTCCCGTATGAGCAAACGGCGGATGCCCAATATCATGTCCCAATGCAATGGCCTCAATCAGGTCCACGTTCAAGTGCAGAGCTGAGCCGATCGTCCGCGCAATGCGGGAGACCAGCTGCACGTGCAGACTGCGCCGCGTGATATCGTCATTTTTGCAAAGTGAGAACACCTGCGTTTTGTCGGTGTAGCGATTGTAATAGACCGAGTGCATGATCTTGTCAATATCGTGTACAAAGTTCGGACGCCATACCGTTGCGGCATCCTTGGTCAACTGATGCCTTCTGACCACGCGGCTGTCGTCAAATGAGACATCCGTAAAAACGCCCGTTGCTTTTGCTGTTTGAATCTGTTGGGTAAGCTCTTGTGAGAGCGTCTCGTATTTTGGCATTTCGTCCTCCTTCAAAATTTTGACTTGCAGGATTATCATTATACCACAACCCGGCATCAAAATCAACCTCATCCGCCAAAATTCGTGATTCTGCCCACAAAAAACTTTCCGCGTCGTGCAACTTGCGCATTTCTCCGTTACAAAAAACAGAGGAAGCCTCACTCGCCTCCTCTGCTCTCCGTATTTTACTCAATCAATGCTTCACACGCGCTTCAATCAGCTTGTAAATATCCAACGACGAGTTCGGTTTTGCACACGCCTTTTGCGCCGCGCGCATCTTCTCGCGCGCCTCTGCCGATTGCATCAGCTGCTGACCAAATTCAATCTGCTGTTGCAGATTTTCCGCAGGCAACGAGCACCCGTGCGCACTGAAAAAGTTAAAGTTATCGCTCTCACATCCCGGAATGGGCGCAGTGTGCACCGTGGGGATCCCACAGATCAGCGCCTCGCTGGAGGTCAATCCGCCCGGCTTGGTGTAAAGCACGTCGCACGCCGCCATGTATTGCGGAATATCGGTCGTAAACCCGATCACGTGCACGTTTTCCGCCCCCTCGCATGCCTTTTCCAGCGATGCCTTCAACGCCTCATTTTTGCCGCAAATGATAATCATATGCGCCTCACCCAGCGTGGGATAAAACTGCTCCACAAATTTCTGCATCCCGCCGGCGCCCATACTGCCGCCCATCACCAGATACAGCGGAGTTTCTTGATCAAACCCAAGGTAGGTGCGCGCCATCTCCCGCGTGGGCAGATTCAAAAAGCGCATACTGGTGGGAATCCCAAACGGACACAGCTTCTCCTCGGGAATTCCGCGCTTGACGTATTCGGGGATCAGATCCTCGTGCGGGATGATATAGTAATCGCACGCTTCAGCCTCATCCCAGAAGGGATAAAAGGTGTAATCGGTTGCAACCGCCATACAAACGGGCAACGGATACCCGTGCTTTTTCAGGTGCGCCAACGCCTGCGCGGGCATCAAGTGTGTGGCAACAATCGCATCGTACGGCCCGTTTTTCTCCAGATAACTGCAAAGGCGCTTGGAGATGATGGCGCTGTCGAGATACAGTGGCGAGCGCACCTTGCGGAATTTTTTACTGACAATCGCAGAAAACTTGTAAAAGGTACCAAACAGCTTCGGCACGTGCTGCACAATTCCAACGTAGGATACGTTCACGGCGTTGCTGATCTTATCGCTGAACAGTCCCAAAAAATCAACCATCTCCGCCTGCTGTCCCTCATGTACAACACGCTCCATCACCGCTTTGGCGGCGGAATTATGCCCCTCACCGGCTTTAAAGGAAAGAATAAGAATCTTCATGGCTCAATTCGTTTTCGTCCTCCTATCAGATTTGCAAAAAGTCAAAAGCTCCGTAGTCTACTATACGCAAAATCGTATCAAAGTATGAAACAATCTCCATTCCGACAGCAATCGATAGCTCCTGTCGAAAAGACTCTGTATTTGTATTATATCACACAATGCGGTTTTTGTCAATACATGATGTGGTTTTAAATTCTTTTTTGTTTTTTCCGCAAAAGCGAGACCAAAAACAACCCCTTTTGATGCAACCGATAGCCCGTACGGCGTGAAAAACCGATCAAGTCGGCGGCACGCTCAATGCTCTCCCCCTTGATGTAGTGATAATAAAGGATCATTTTTTCGCGTCCGTTCTTCATTGCGGCAAGTACGTTGCTCACCTCGTACATCCTTGCGCGCCAGTATGCCTCATCCCCCGCCAGAACATCCTCGCAGGCACACGGATCGTCAAAGCGCTCCTTCCGCTTGCGCTCGTATTGCCGCAGATGAAGCAGATCCAGGCAAAGCTGATACCCGCACAAAAAGTCCCGTGCTTCTTCCATTTCTTTCTTTTGTTCTTCCGTATACTCGATCATAAAACCTCCGTTTCGCATTTCCGCAAGTATCCATTTTTGAAATTCCGAAAAAATCATCCGAAAAACCAAAAAAATTTCGCATTTATCTCTTGACATTCGTTCGGAAATCCGTTATACTGTACTTGTGTATCGACATTATATCGCATTTCCGAACGATTGTCAATACCTATTTCGGATTTTCTAAATATTTGTGAAACTGTGACAGAGATTCATCAGCGCTTTTATGCAGAATCCACAACGTCGCAAACGGAGGAAGTAAGCATGGAATATTCGGTTTTTGATCGGCTTTTGCAATCACACGGCACAACCGTGTATCAGGTGTCCAAGGCAACCGGCATCGCCGCGTCCACCTTCACCGATTGGAAAAACGGGAGATCGGTCCCCAAAGCCGACAAGCTGGCGCGCATTGCCGATTTCTTTTCCATCAGCTTGGATGAGATGATGGGAACCGACAGCGGCAAGCGCAGCAGTGAGGCATCCTATCGCAGTCTGCGTGCAAAAAAAATGGTGCCCGTCATCGGCGTCATCCGCGCGGGGCGCCCAATTGTTACCGAGGAGACTCTGCTTGGCCGTGAATTTGCCGACGTAGACGACGTGGAGGAATATTTTTATCTGCAGGTCTGCGGCGACAGCATGAAGAACTGCGGCATCGTAGACGGCAGCTACGTCCTATTTCATAAGCAGCAGTATGCCGAAAACGGTGACATCGTGGCGTGCCTGGTGGACGGCGATAGCGCAACCGTCAAGCGCTTTTCCAAGCAGAACCACCGCATCGTCCTCACGCCCGAAAACGAGGAATACGAGCCGATCCTGCTCTCCCCGGAGGATTTTGAGATCGGGCGTGCGCGCATCCTCGGCGTGGCAATCGAAGCCAAGATCAAATTTTAACTCTGCATCTCCCACCACAGAAAGGTTTTGTTATGATAGCAATCAGTGTAAACGATCTCTCCCTCAGCTACGGCACCGCACCGGTACTGGAAAAGGTGTCCTTCGCGCTGGAGGAAAACGATAAGCTCGGCATCATCGGCGTCAATGGGTGCGGAAAATCCACCCTCTTCCGCCTGATCACGGGCGAGCAGGAGCCTACAGCCGGCGAGGTCTATCTCTCAAAAGGAAAAACGGTCGGGATCCTGACACAGGACGGCGCATTCGATTTTGAAGGCGACACACAAACCGTGCTGGAACGGATGTACCAAGCCTTTCCCGCTCTGTTGCAAGCCGAGGAACGCCTCGCCACTCTGGAGGCACAGCTGAAAACCGCAAGCGAATCGGTCATCCGCGAATACACCGACCTGCACGACCGCTTCGTACGGGACGGCGGCTTGGAATTTCGCGGCAGATGCGCATCCGTCCTGCAAAAATTGGGCTTTGATGCACTCGCCGCCGCACAGCCGGTCTCCACGCTCAGCGGCGGTCAGCGCACGCGTCTGGCGCTTGCCGTTCAGCTCTCGCGCGAGCCGGATATCCTGATGCTGGACGAGCCGACCAACCACCTGGACATCGAAACGCTGGCGTGGCTGGAATCCTTCCTGCTCTCGTACAAAAAATGCGTGATGGTCATCTCGCACGACCGTTATTTTTTGGATAAGGTCACGAACAAAACACTCGCCATCGAGCATCACCGCGCAAAGCTGTACAACGGCGGCTACACAAAAAGCATGGAGCAGCGCAGGCTCGACCGCGAAATTGCCGAGCGACATTGGAAAAATCAACAAAAGGAGATTGCCAGACAGGTGGCTTATATCGCCCAACAGCGCGCATGGAATCGGGAGCGCAACATCATCGCCGCCGAAAGCCGCCAAAAAATGCTGGACAAAATGGAAAAGCTGGAGCGTCCCCAAAACGCACCGCGCGCCATTCACATGAGGTTTGGCGAGGCGCTGGCTTCGGGCAACGACGTCCTGCAGGCACGGGAGCTGACCATGGGCTTCCCCGGCAGAACGCTTTTCCGCGATCTCTCCTTCCTGATCAAGAGAGGCGAACGTGTGATGATCGTCGGCCCCAACGGGTGCGGAAAATCCACCCTGATCAAGCTGATCTTAGGGCAGCTTGCACCGCTCTCCGGCAGAATCGAGGAGGGCTACCACGTAGAAGTCGGGTACTACGACCAGGAAAACCAGAACCTCACCTTCGACAACACCGTGCTGGACGAGCTGTGGAACGCCTACCCTACCAAAACCGAAACCGAAATCCGCAACACGCTGGGAATGTTCCGCTTTACGGGTGACGAGGTATTTAAGGAAGTTTCCGTACTCAGCGGCGGCGAGCGCGCCCGTCTGACGCTTGCCAAGCTGATGCTCTCCAAAATGAACCTTTTGGTACTGGACGAGCCGACCAACCACTTAGATATCGACTCCCGCGAAGCACTTGAGAGCGCGCTGGAGCAATTTGACGGCACGATCATCACCGTCTCGCACGACCGTTATCTGATCGAAAAGCTTGCCACGCGCATCTTAGAGCTGCACCCCGGCGCACCGTTTGCAGGAGATCTGCTGGACTATCAGGTCGATCATCCGGGCACGTCCTACAGCGAGTTCCGCCAATACAAGGCATTGCGGATCGCGCGTGCGGAGGGAGCAAGCCCGGAAACAGCTGCCGCACAAACAACCGTTGGCGCAGGAAAAGAACAATATTTAAAAAACAAGCAGGCATCCGCCGAGGCACGCAAGAAAAAAACGCGCATCGAGCGTCTGGAAAAAGAAAAAGATGCCCTGGAAGCAGAGCTTGCCGCCATCGAGCAGGAGCTGTTCGGCTCCGCCGCCGCAGATTATGTGCGCGCCGCCGAGCTGGACGCCCGAAAAAATGAAGCGGAAGAACGCTTGCTGGAAATTTACGAAGCGCTGGAAGAAGCGTAAAACGGGAGGTAACACATGAAATCACAAGCACAAAAAAAGAAGGGCTTCGGCATGCTCCGCAGATTCCTTCCCTACTACAAAAAATACCGCTGGATCATGGTGTTTGACTTATTCTGCGCGGCACTGACCACGGTCTGTGAGCTGGTACTGCCTATGATCGTGCGCACCATTACAAACGCGGCATCCTCCGAATCCTTGGAGGAGCTGACCGTCGGGCTGATTCTCGGCATCGGCGCGGCGTATGTTCTTTTGCGCATCATCGACACCGCCGCAAACTATTACATGACCTCCATCGGACACATCATGGGCACCAGAATCGAGACCGATATGCGCCACGATCTGTTCACGCATCTGCAAAAGCTCTCCTTCTCTTACTACGATAACACCAAGGTCGGCACGCTGATGTCCCGCATTACGAACGATCTGTTTGACGTCACCGAGTTTGCACACCACTGTCCCGAAGAATTTTTCATTGCCGGCATCAAAATCATCGGCTCGTTCATCCTGCTCTGCACCATCAACGTGTCGCTGACCGTCATCGTATTCTCGGTCATTCCGATCATCATTTTTGCGTCCATGTTCTTCCGCCGTAAAATGCGCAACAACTTCCGCGAATCCCGCCAACAGCTGGGCGACCTCAACGCAGGCATCGAGGATAGCCTGCTCGGCATTCGTGTTACCAAATCCTTTGCCCGTGAAAAGGTGGAGGAAGAAAAATTTGACGGCGGCAACGACGAATATCTGCGCATCAAAACCGACCGCTACCGCATCATGGGCGCGTTTCAATCCTCCACCCGTCTGTTCGACGGCATCATGTACATCCTTGTGGTCGTCGCGGGTGCGCTCTTCATGCTGGGCGGTAGCATCAATCCCGCCGACTACATCGCGTACCTGATGTTCGTCTCCACGCTTCTGACCTCCATCCGCCGCATCGTGGAATTTTCCGAGCAGTTCCAGCAGGGCATCTCCGGCATCGAGCGCTTTTGCGAGATCATGGACACTGATCCCGAAATCCAGGACGCTCCCAATGCCAAAGATCTTCAAAACGTGCGCGGCGAAGTGGAATTTTGCAACGTCTCCTTCCACTACGAAACCGAGACTCGCAACGTGCTGACGCGCTTAGATCTGAAGGTCAAAGCGGGCGAGAACGTCGCGCTGGTCGGTCCCTCCGGCGGCGGAAAGACCACGCTCTGCTCCCTGATTCCGCGGTTTTACGAGGTCTCCTCCGGCGAGATCAAAATCGACGGCACCAACATCCAATCGGTCACCCTCCGCTCCCTGCGCGACCACATCGGCTTTGTGGCACAGGACGTCTACCTCTTCTCCGGTAGCGTACGGGAGAACATTGCCTACGGAAAAATCGGCGCCACCGACGCAGAAATCGAGGACGCCGCACGTCTTGCAGGTGCACACGACTTCATCGCCGCCCTTCCCGACGGCTACGACACCTACGTAGGCGAGCGCGGTGTCAAGCTCTCGGGCGGACAAAAGCAGCGCATTTCCATTGCACGTCTGTTCCTGAAAAATCCGCCGATCCTGATTTTGGACGAGGCAACCAGCGCACTGGACAACGAAAGTGAACGTCTGGTGCAGGAATCGTTGGAGAAACTGGCAAAGGGACGCACCACGTTCACCATTGCTCACCGTCTGACCACCGTGCGCTCCGCCGACCGCATCTTAGTCCTGACCGAAAACGGCATTGCCGAATCCGGCACGCACGCCGAGCTGATCGCAAAAGGCGGCATCTACAACGATCTTTATCAGCTTTACGCAACCCTTTAAATTTCAAAGGCGCGGGTTTTCGTGGGAAAACTTTTGAAAAAGTTTTCCCACACCCTTTCAAAACTTTCACAACAATTTATAAGATAGGCGAGGTAGGGAAGTCCCTGCC
>JAFTLZ010000115.1 GCA_017452665.1 Clostridia bacterium | reverse complement strand
TAAAAAAGGGTGTTCGGGAGTTTCTTGAAAGGCTTTTCCAAAACAGCGTGAAAATGTGTATCGCTACCGTTGCCGACAAGTATCTCGTGGAAGCTGCATTGATACGGCTGAATGTACGGGGGTATTTCAGCGAGATTTTTACAACAGCAGAGATCGGGTGCGGAAAAAGCAATCCGCAAATTTATCGCACAGCACTTGCACATCTCGGTACGGAGAAATCCGAAACGCTTGTGTTTGAGGATGCATATCACGCTCTGATAACAGCAAAAAAAGACGGCTTTCCCATTGCGGCAGTCTATGACAAACACGAAGAAAAACAAGCTGAAATGGAAGTTATGGCGGATCACTATATTACCGATTTTACAAAATTTCTATTTGAGAGTTTTTGAAGATACCTAAGAAACTTTTTTCAAAAAGTTTCAGGTTGTAGACCAAAGGTATTCAATTTGTAATATTGCACAAATTTGTTAGCGCCGCTTTTTCTTTTGACCAAGAAGGCGCAAAAGAAAAAGCTTGGCAAAAAGAAAAGCGCCATAAAGAGGCTATTTCGCCCTCTGCAGGAGCAAGAACTCGCGAAGCGAGTTCACGAGCACTACGTGCTCTGCGAGGAGGCTGGGAATTCGGGCTTGCCCGATTCCCAACTTCCGAAGGAAGTTTTGCGCCACTCCACTGCGCGAGCTTTTGAGAAAATCACACGCGCAAGCGCGCCGACCAAAACTTTTCGTCAAACTGACGAAAGCCGGTTGTTTTGTCTACAGTCTTCCCGACAGATCTGCGGATCTGTCGGGAATGTTTTTTGTTTTGGACGTAAGACTCCATCGGAACGCACGCGTCGCATAGAATTTCCAAAATGCGGAATACTATGCGGGAGGTGATGGAGATGAAAATTTTGATGCTGACCGACCGGATGGAAGCAGGCGGCGCCGAGACACACATTGCACAGCTGGCACTGGGGTTGCAACAGATGGGCGTTGAGGTTGCAATCGCATCGTCGGGAGGTGCTGTGGCAGAAACACTTGGCGCACAGGGAATCAAGCAGATTGTTCTCCCGTTGGCAAGCCACAATCCCTTCCTTTGGTTGCGTACAAGGCGGCAGCTGCGGCGCTTGGTACGCCAAAACAAATTTGATATCCTCCACGCACACGCACGGATCCCTGCCTTTTTGATGCGCGGTCTGAAAAAATACGGCTGTGCCGAGATCGTTACCGTGCACGCAAAATTCAGAACCTCGCCCCTTTTGCGTCTGCTTGCAAATTGGGGAGAGCATACCGTTGCCGTGAGTGAGGATCTGCGTGCCTACGTTTGCAAAGCCTATCCGATTCCGCGCGAGCAGGTGCGCGTGATTGCAAACGGAATCGATTGCAATCGGTTTTCTCCGCGTACAAATCCGCAGAAAACCGGTAGGCGTATCCTGTTTGCCAGCCGCATGGATCGCGACTGTGCCCGCGGTGCCGAGCTGCTTTGCCAAATCGCACCCGCGCTTGCCGAACGGTTTGCGGATCTGCACATCGGAATTGCCGGCGGCGGAGACGCGCTGTCCGAAATTTCCGCCAAGGCAGAGGAGATCAACCGTGGGCTGGGGCGAGAGGCTGTGACGGTCTACGGTCACGTTTCCGACATGGCGGCGCTATGGCCGGGCTGTGATATTGCGGTCGGCGTTTCGCGCGCGGCGATGGAGGGTGCGGCGTGTGGAGCAGCTGTCGTGCTTTGCGGCAACGAAGGGTATCTTGGCATTTTGAACGGGGACAATCTGGAAACCGCCGCGCTGACCAACTTTTGCTGCCGGGGAGAATCTCCCGCCGATGCCGCGCGCCTGGGGGCAGACCTCACTCTGCTGTTGGAAAATTCCGAGCTGCGCCGCCGATGCGCAGACGCTTGCCGTGCATGGGTCACGTCCCGATGCAACACCGAACGGATGTGCCGCGAAACGCTGGCGCTCTACCATCGCTGTATTCGCCCCGCTCCGCGCATGACCGTGACGGTGGGAGGATATTTCGGATGCGGCAACCTTGGCGACGACGCGATCCTGCAAGGCTTTTTAGAGGAGCTGCACCATACCGCGCCCGAGATCGGTGTAATTGCTTTGAGCGGACATCCGCACCGCGACCGCAAACGGTTTGGAATCCCCTGCATCAACCGCAACAATCCCTTTGCATTCCGCCGCATTTTGCATACCTCGGATGCATTTCTTTGCGGGGGCGGCTCACTGTTGCAGAACACGACCAGCAACCGTTCCCTATCCTATTATCTTTCCTTAATCCGCTCTGCTACGCGCAAGCACAAGCCTGCGGTGCTCTATTCGGCAGGAATCGGTCCCTTGGTCGGAAAAGCCGCACGCACGCGTACCGCAAGCGCCGCAAACGCTTGCAACTATATCAGCCTGCGCGATCCGGACTCCATGCGTTTTCTGGAGAATATCGGCGTTGATCGCGCGCTGTTGCATCTTGGTGCCGATCCCGCGCTCCTGATGCCGCTCCCGCCTGCCTCACGCGCCGCGTTTTTGCTGCAGGAGCAGAAAATTCCGCCAACACAGCGTTATATTTGCGTGGCACTGCGCTCCGGAAAAAATGCCCGCGACATTTGCCGCATCATCACCGCCGCATTGCGTATGGTTTGTCGCGAATGGGACCTGCTCCCCGTGTTTCTTGTGTTTGACGGCAATGAGGATCCTGCCGCAACCGAGCGTCCGTTGCGAAGCGTGGGAGGCAGAGTGGTTCTTTTGCAGGAAGCCTCCGACGCCATTGCCTATTTTTCGCGCGCGGAGCTGACGGTTGCCATGCGTCTGCACGCGCTGATCCTCTCCACGCTTGCAGGCACGCCCGCGGTCGGAATTCCCGCCGACGGTACCGACCCCAAAATTGCCTCCTTTGCCCAGATCAGCGGGCAGGAGCACATCCTACCCGAAGAACTGAGCGTAGCGCTTTTGGTTGAAAAAATGGAGGAGCTTCTCCGCACGCGCGCCTCCCGACGTCCCATTCTTACCGATTCGGTGTCGGAATTGCGAAAAAAAGCGAAAAAAGACCTTGCAAATATCGTGACGATGATTTATAATATAAAAGGAAACAGTCATCAATCAGAAAAAGCGAGGAGTTCTTCATGAAAAACGCACAGCTTGCCGATCTTTTACGCCCCGAGGATTTTGACGGGATCGTTGGGCAGGAGCATCTGTTCGGCGCGCGCGGTGTCGTCCGTCGGATGCTTGCCGGCGGCAGGATCACGAATATGATCTTTTACGGCCCTCCCGGTACGGGAAAGACCACCGCCGCATCCATCATTGCCAAGCAATCGGGTATGACCTTCCGCAAGCTCAATGCAACCTCCGCCTCCCTCTCCGACGTCAAGGACGTGATCTCGGAAACCGGCAATCTGTTCGGTGCGGGCGGCATTTTGCTGTATCTGGATGAAATTCAGTATTTCAACCGCAAGCAACAGCAATCTCTGCTGGAATATATGGAGGACGGTCGGATCACGCTGATCGCCTCCACCACCGAAAATCCGCACTTTTTCGTCTACAACGCCATTCTGTCACGCTCCTCGCTGTTTGAATTCAAGCCGGTGTCAGCGGAGGCTCTGCGCCCTGTTTTGCACCGTGCCCTGCGTTATCTCAATGAGGAAAATGCGCTCTCCAAAAGCATTGGAGACGAGATCTGCGATTATATCGGGCACTGCGCGCGCGGAGACGTGCGCCACGCCATCGTACTGTTTGAAAACGCATATCACACCGCCGATGACGAAATTTTAAAGGAACACGTCGATTGCTTTGATACCTCGGTTGGAAACTTTAACGACGACACGCACTACGATCTACTCTCCTGCCTGCAAAAATCCATTCGCGGCTCCGATCCCGATGCGGCGGTGTTCTATCTTGCAAAGCTGCTTGCCGCGGGAGAGCTTTTGTCGGTCTGCCGCCGCTTGCAGGTCATTGCCTCGGAGGACATCGGTCTTGCCTATCCGCTGGCGGCATCGGTCACGCGCGCCTGCTGTGAATCCGCCAAGGAGTTAGGAATGCCGGAGGCGCAGATCCCGCTTGCAAACGCAACCATTCTGCTTGCCACCTCGCCAAAGTCCAACTCTGCCGACATGGCAGTCATTGCCGCCTCCGAATGTGTAAAGGCGGGCAAGGGCGTGCAGGTGCCGCGCCATTTGCAAAGCCCGCTCTTTCAAGGCTACCGCTACCCGCACGACTACGAGAACCACTACGTTGCCCAGCAATATCTGCCGACCGATCTGCTTGGAACCGTGTTTTATCACCCGGGCCCCAACAAGACCGAGCAAGCCGCCGCAGAATACTGGAAGAAGATCAAAGGATAACAGATCACACGAAACGAGGAAACACGGATGAAACCGATTCTGGTCAGCGCCTGCCTATTGGGAACGCCCTGCCGTTACGACGGGAACAGCAAGCCCTGCGCGGCGGTGCTTGCCCTGCAAAAGGACTACCGCCTGATCCCCGTCTGCCCCGAGGTGCTGGGCGGCTTGCCCACACCGCGCACCCCCTCCGAAATTTGCGGAGATTGCGTACGAATGAAAAACGGGCAAGACGTGACGCAAAATTACCGTGCGGGCGCGCAAAAAGCCTTGGAAGTTGCCTGTGCGGAAGGCTGTGAAATCGCGATCCTGAAAGAAAAAAGCCCCTCCTGCGGATGCGGACTTATCTACAGCGGCGTATTTGACGGGAGACTGATTCTCGGCGATGGCATTACGACCGCACTGCTGAAGAAAAACGGCATCTCTGTGTGGGGCGAGACACAAATTGAAAACGAAGGACTACATCTGAAATGAAAGCAAAAACCGCCGATCTGACCGTGGGATCACTCCCCAAGCAAATCCTGTTTTTCAGCCTGCCGCTGATTGCCTCCAATCTGCTGCAGGTTTTGTTTCATATGTCGGATCTTGCCGTGGTTGGAACTTTTTCTGCGGCGGGCTCTGCGGCGCTTGGGTCGGTCGGCTCCACCGCCACGCTGATCCATCTGTTCAACGGCTTTTTGATGGGACTTGGCTGCGGCGTAAACGTGCTGGTCGCCAATTATTTCGGTGCTGACAACCGTGAGCAGCTACGCAAAACCGTTCATACCGCGCTGTTTATCTGTGCGGCAATCGGGCTTGCGGTGCTTGCCGTTGGCGTCTTGTTTGCGCGCAATCTGCTGGAGCTGCTTAACACCAAGGAGGATCTGATCGAGGGCGCTATTTTGTATATGCGGATCTATTTTCTTGGAATGCCGGCACTGGCGCTTTATAACTTCGGCAACGCGGTGTTCAGCGCCGTGGGAAATACCAAACGTCCGTTGGTCTACCTTTTCTCCTCCGGAATTCTGAACGTTTTGCTCAATCTGCTGTTTGTCATCGGATTTCAAATGGACGTAGCGGGCGTGGCTTGGGCAAGCGTGATCTCGCAATATCTGTCTGCGGCACTGATTCTGGGTGCGCTCTTCCACTCCAAGGACGTGTACGGTCTGCATCTGTCCGAGCTTTGCCCCGATCTTGTTTCTGCAAAGCAGATTTTGTCGATCGGACTTCCCGCAGGCTTGCAGAATGCCATTTTTCAGATTGCAAATTTGTTTATTCAAACGGGTGTCAACAGCTTTGATACCGTGATGGTGGAGGGCAACTCTGCAGCGGCAAATGCCGACTCCTTGGTTTATGACGCGATGGCAGCGTTTTATACCGCGTGCTCCAGCTTTATCGGGCAAAACTTTGGTGCAGGCAAGCGCGAACGCATTCTGAAAAGTTATTTTATCAGCTTGGGCTACTCGTTCGGCATTGCCGCCGTGATGGGAGGGGCACTGATTCTGTTTGGTACGGAGTTTTTGTCACTGTTCACCCGAGACAGCGCCGTGGTAGACGCGGGCATGAAGCGGCTGCTGATCATGGCACTCTCCTATCCCTTCTCCGCTTTCATGGACAACAGCATTGCCGCCTCACGCGGGCTGGGAAAAACGGCTGTCCCCACCGTGATCGTAATCCTCGGCTCCTGCGTCTTTCGCGTGGTCTGGATCTACACCGTTTTTGCCTATTTCCATACCATCCCCTCGCTCTATCTGCTCTACATCTTCTCCTGGACGCTGACCGCCGTTGCGGAGATTCTCTATTTTGCGCATCTGTACCGCAAGCAGTTTTCAAAACGGGAAATTGCGCTTTGATATCAACCAAAATAAGCAGGGTGTCTCAAATGTGTTTTCACATTCAAGACACCCTGTTTCTTTGTTTGAAATGCTTGCCGCTTATCCGGCAGGTTTCAGATCGTTGTTGTTTGGCGTAAAGTCCTCAAGCCTTACGTCAGCCGCGGCGGTAAAATCGTAAGCAAGAAGCAACGCAGTGTCAAGAACCGCGTCTCCAACCCCTGCAAGATCCTCTTGAATTTCCTCTGCGGTGCGAACGTCCGAATAAACCGTCAGCGATTGGATTGTCCCCTTAAAATACTGTGAATTTCCCGTGCGAAGATCACCGCCCACCATGTGCTTGTTCGGGTAAGTCAACTCACCGCTGAGCGAGACCGAAACGGTCTGCTTCAAAACGCCGTCCACGTAGCACAACGCCTGATTGGTCGCGGGATTCAGAACAACCGTAAGATGCACAAAGGCTGCGGAGCGAATATCTATGTCCGAAAACTTTACGTCAACCGTTTTTCCGGTGCTTGTAATCACATACAGCCTCGGAACACCGTTGTTAAAGATTTCCACTTCGTAGCAAGCACCGCCGGAAACCGAATAGTTTCCGAAAATCACACCGCCGCGCCCCGTACACTCAGGAGCCAGCGAGATCACCGCCTCCACCGTCAAGGGAGCCTGATCCAAATGCTTGGAAACAGTGTAGGAATCGGAGGCTGCAAAGGTCAATCCATTTGCCTGCGTGCTGTTCCCATTCTGATCCCATGGCAGCTTTTGGTAGACCTGCACGGAAAGATCGTTCATATTGATCATGGTGGTAAACGTAGCGCGATAATGCTGAATCGTGCTGTCTGCCAGAATTTCGGCGTTACACGGCCAGGAGTATGCGCTGACGGATTGATTTTTATCAAAATACGTCTCCGCATTCGACCACAGCACGATGCTCGGATCAACCGCCCGATAAAACTCCAGCGTGGAGCCGACTCTGCCGTGGTGAGGCGTTTGCACGATGTCCGATTTTAAAAGCTCGCCGTAAACCTTGCACACCCAGTTGCAGTTGGCGGGATAGGTGTCGCCCGTCACCATAAAGGAGTAGCCGCTATCAAAGGTCATTCTCCAAATGGCGCTGGTCTCGTTGATTGAGTCAAAATCGGTCGGCCAAAGGTCGTTATAAGTGAACAAAAATTCCACCGTACAGCCGGGCAACAGCATCCGATCACCGGTATAAAAGGTATATCGCTCCGTATCGGGATAATATTGCGACAAAATGCTTTCATAGGTGTTGTAGTATCCCAACGAGGGTTCGGTTTCCTCGTTTATCACCGTAACAGTGTTATAATCCGGAACGCTCCAGCAGAACAGCTCCAGATCAATGCTTTGATGATACTTTTTCAAAAAGTCAAAGGAAAGATTCACGTGATCGCTGTGCAGGTGCGTCACCATCCAGGTCACACGCGGCTTTTCATCGGTTACGGGCTTGTTGGCATTCAAAAAGGTCATCAGATTTTCGGTGTCCCCCGCATCGTACGGGCCGCCGTCCACAACGATAAACGAGCCGTCGAGCAGCTGAATGATGTAAGACATTCCCGCCGCTCCCTGCGAAGCACCTGCTCTGCCAATCTGCGTGACGGTGGGAACCATCCCCGCGATCGGGGTATATTCCGCATCCGTAGCGGCAGGCAGATAGTCACGCACGCCGTAGACCAAACGGAAGGATTTTGCGGCATTGTACCAGAACACGCGCACAACGGTCTTTTCGGTCACATAGGTCTCAAAGCAGTTGTCACCGATACTGTTTTCTGCATAGAGTAAAAAGCCTGCCTCTGCAAGCGCCTCGGTGTAGGCAACGTATTCGGTAATATTCGTACCGCTGTAGCAGACCTGATAACTTCCGTCACCACACAGGAACACTCCAGTGCAGGTGCCGTTTTCCGTTTCAAATTCGGGAATCGCATCCTCTACGGAGGAATTGCTCGAAATCACGCAATAATCCTCAGGCAAGCCCCAAGCACCGGACGCATCCTGCTGCATATCCGCCAGCATACGGTTAAATGCCTCGCGCAACAGGTCGGTACTGCTTGCCGCAATCACCAGCTTGTCGCCGACAAAGCGGATGATGTATCCGTCGTACGACGTTTCCGCCATCGCCTCAACGCTTTCCGGACGCGTGGTGCAATTTCCAAGCAGAATCTCATATGTCTCTGTTTTTTGCAGCTCGTAATACATCTCGCAATTTTGCTGAACCTTATCCTTCATAATCAGCTTAAAATCCCAGATGTTATCAAGCCCCATGGCGCAAACCAAGGAATAATTCTCTCCCGTTCCACCATACAGAATACGGAGCGGAACCTCCGGAGCACCGGCTTCGGGTTCGGGAGTTGTCCCCTCTGTTTGAGAGGTCGAGCCATCCGTATCGGCTCCGGGAGCTGTACAGGAAGTAACCAGCAGGGAAAACAAAATCAGAATACATATCATCCATTGAAATTTTCTCATCACCGTGTGCCTCCTTGATACAGTTTGGAAAAGATCAGCCGAACAGCATCGAAAATTCAACCGTTTGCGCCTGACCGGGCTGAACACGGAACATATCGGGGCGTGTTTCCATATCCTCCATTACCCCGTCATAACCGGGCAGACCGCACCAGGGCTCCACGCAAACAAAGGGCGCCTCGGTCAAGGGCTTGTGCCAAACACCAAGATAGGGCATATCGGGATAGGTCAAGGTCACAAAGCGCTCGGTTTTGTCGGATTTGAGCGTTACACTGCTGTCCACGCGGGACATAAACACAGCGTCATGGTCGAACAGATCGTGGCGCAGGCGCAAGATCTTGCCGTTTTCCAGCGGATATGCGCATTTGTTCCCGGTCAGAAGGCAACGCTCAGAAAGGACGAACATATCGGGGCTGCAAGCCTTGCCGAATTCCAGATAATAGTCCTCAAATGCTCCCTCGCCCGCCAACGGAACATTGAAGCCGGGATGCCCGCCCACCGTAATGGGAAGCACATCCTCACCGGGATTTTCCATCACAAAGCGATTGGTCAGCTTGTCGCCCTCCAGAACGTACCAAACCTTTAAAACGAATTCAAACGGATAGACCGCGCGCGTCTCGTCGCTTGCCTCCAACCTAAAGCAAATGGAGGTATCGGTCTGTTCCTCCACCGAAAACACGCTGGGGCGGATAAAACCGTGGCAGTTGATATCGTAGGTCTTGCCGCGGTAGGTGTACTTGCCCTCGTAAAATCTTCCGCATACGGGGAATACCAAGGGCGCTTTGAAGGACCAGACGTCGGGATCCCCGATCCAGATGTATTCGCAATCGCCGCGCTTCACCGAATGAAGCTCCGCGCCAAGATCGGATACGACCACCGTCAATTCCTGATTTTTGAGTGTGTAAAGCATAAACAGCCTCCTTTTGATAATTTGGTTCTCCTTTATTATATACTATCCCGCCTCCCTTTTGCAAGAGGTTTTGGAAAAAAACAGCAAATAAACCTCTCCACACAGTTAGAAAATGCGTTTTCGGGGAAACTTTTGGAAAAGGGCGCGTTTTTGGGGGAACTTTTTCAAAAGTTCCCCCACAGGT
>JAFTLZ010000009.1 GCA_017452665.1 Clostridia bacterium | reverse complement strand
TCCCGCAGATGTACAGGAGGTTAAGAACGCCATCGAGAAGCTGAAGGAAACCTTGAAGGGCGGCGATATTGAAGCCATCAAGGCAGATACCGAGGCGGTTGAAAAGTCCTTCTACAAGATCTCCGAAAAGCTCTACAGCCAGCAGGCAGGTGCACAGGGCGGAGATCCCAATAACGGCGGCGCCGGCACCGACGGACAGGACGGCACCTATTACAACGCAAGCTACGAGGATAATTCCGGCAATAACAACTGATCATTTTTGATCGTTTGATCTGATTTTCACACCGGGAAAGGCGGATTCCGCCTTTCCCGACAGGTGTATTTTCGTCATCCATCTCCATTTGCCCAAAATGGGCGTGGATGACCGGAATACCAACATTCACGAAAGGGTTCATATGGCAGACAAGAGAGATTACTACGAGGTTCTGGGCGTGGATAAAAACGCCGACGCGGGAACCATCAAAAAAGCATATTACAAGCTGGCAAAGCAGTATCACCCGGATGCAAACCCCGGCGATAAGGTTGCCGAGGAGAAATTCAAGGAGGCAAACGAGGCGTACGAGATTTTGTCCGATCCGGATAAAAAGGCAAAGTACGACCAGTTCGGTCACTCCGCGTTCGATCCCGCAATGGGCGGTGGCGGCTCCGGCTTTGGAGATTTCGGCGGCTTTGGAGGCTTTGGTGATTTCGGAGATCTCGGTGATATTCTGGGTGGGATGTTCGGCGGCGGCTTCGGCGGCTCCTCCCGCAGACGCAACGGACCCGTGCAGGGCGAAGATATCGGTGCGTCGGTTACCGTTAACTTCGAGGAGGCTGTTTTCGGTGTCAAAAAGGATGTGTCCTACCATCGCGTGTGCCGCTGTGCGGATTGCCGTGGGACCGGCGCGGCGGGCGGTAGCGGTGTTGAGACCTGCTCGGTGTGTAACGGCAGCGGGCAGGTGCGCCGCGTACAGCGCATGGGCGGAATGTCCTTCCAATCCACGGCACCGTGTGAGGCTTGTAATGGCAGTGGAAAGATCATCAAAAATCCGTGTACCAAATGCCGCGGAAGCGGAATGTCGCGCGAAAATAAGCGCCTGACCGTCTCCATTCCCGCCGGTATCGACCACGGCGAGCGGATTGCTTTGCGTGGGCAGGGGAACGACGGCAGAAACGGCGGTCCTGCGGGAGATTTGATCATCACCGTCTCGGTGCGCGAGCACGCCGTGTTTGAACGCGACGGCTACAACGTATACTGCGAGGTGCCGCTGACGGTTGCGGAAGCAACTCTGGGAGCTGAAATTGACGTACCCACGCTGGAGGGAAATACCAAGTATACCGTTCCGGAAGGAACCCAGCCCGGTACCAAATTTACCATGCGCGGCAAGGGCGTGCCGTACGTCAACGGAAATGGACGGCGCGGAGATCTGATCTTCCGGACCACCGTGGAGATTCCCAAAGGCCTCAACGATAAGCAAAAAGCCGCAATGAAGGCATTTGCCGACAGCTGCGGAGAAAGCAATTATGCAAAACATAAGCAGTTCTTCAAAAAGATCTTCGGAAAATAAAGTGAGGAAATTATGGTAGATCAGGATTACGTATGCGGGGATTACGGAACCGATTCGGTGTGGACGCAGGTCCGCGTCACCGTCAAGCTGGAGAATTTGGACCGTTTGACCGCCATTATGAGTATGGTTTCCAACAATCTGCAAATCGAGGATTACAGCGACATTGATCTGAAAACCTGCTACGGGGATCTGATCGACGAGAGTATTCTCAACGCCGACAAAACGGTTGCGTCGGTGTCGGTTTATCTGCCCGCCGAAAAAAGCGTGCCGGAATGTATCGCCTTCCTCAAGGAGCGCTTTGCAACCGTTGGTCTTGCTGACGCGAAAATTGAAACGGTTGGTGTAAATGAAGAGGACTGGGCAAACTCCTGGAAAGCGTATTACAAGCCGATCAAAATTGGCGAGAAGCTGGTGATCGTTCCCGCATGGGAAAAATATACGCCCGCCGAGGGGGAGCTGATTGTGCGCATGGATCCCGGTATGGCATTTGGAACCGGTACGCATGAAACGACGCGGTTGGTGATCCGTTTGTTGGAAAGCTACACAAAACCCGGCTGTCGGATGTTGGATGTAGGTACGGGAAGCGGAATTCTTGCCATTTGCGCGTCAAAATTGGGCGCGGGAGAGTGCCGCGCGTACGATATTGACCCCATGGCGGTGCGTGTTGCCAACGAAAATATCAAGGACAGCGGCTTGCCGAATATTACCTGCGAGGTCTCCGATTTGCTGCGCCAGGTGGATCGCAGCCGTCCGTACGATTTGATTTGCGCCAATATTGTAGCGGATATTATCATTCGCATGACGCCCGACGTTGGTGCGTTAATGCACGAAAAAACCGTGCTTTTGGCGTCCGGAATCATTACCGAGCGTAGCGAAGATGTGATTTCCTGCTTTGAGCAAAACGGTTTTCGCATTGTGGAAAAGCTGGAGGATAACGGCTGGTGTGCGCTGGCGGTTATGAAAAAATAAGACATTTGATTTTGAAAAATAATAAAAAACGCAGCTGTAAAGTCCATTTTACAACTGCGTTTTTTTGGCACAAAGTGGCACAAAAACCCGCTTTTTTGGCAAAAAACAAAGCGGTTTTTGATAAAAATGAGGCGTTTTTGAAGCAAAACAGACGCTTTTTGAATGGAAATCAAGTGCCTTTAAAGGTGCGAAAGCGATTTACAGCAGTGGTTGCAGGACGCTCTCCAGGGTGCGGTAGTCGTCGATTTTGAAAAAGTGAAAATCGGACCGATAGACTGATTCGTCGTTGCCGCCCATGCCGTAATCGTCTCCAACGTAAACCACCTCGTCGTGCGCGATGCCGTGCTCGTAGCAGTATAGATCCAGTGCGTACGCCTTGTCGTAGGGGCGCGGTGCCATATCAAACGAGGACGAGCCGCCCACGAATACGGTGTAATCGGGAAAATGATTTTTGACGTCGTCGTAAATTTTGCGGCGCTTGGTGCGATCTGGATCAAAGGCGAGCTTGTCAGCAAGATTTGCGCGTGTACCAAGGATGGGGAAGGTGATACAGCCGGAGGGATGGTACTCCACGTTGTCTCCCGTGAACTCGGTATAGCCGTATGCTTGGCGGAGCTGTGTAACGGCGTTCTCTATGCGATCGCGGTCAACGGGTGCCTGGATATCACGGATGATTACGATATCGCTACCGGTTTTGTCATAGTTTGCCGCTTGCATACCGTAGTTTCCGATGATGTCGATGGGGAAGTGTTCCATCTGCTCAAAAATGCGACGGCAGGTTCCGGCACCCACCATCAAAAGGCGGTAATTTTGGCTTAGACGCTTCAGCACAGAACGGTTTTTTGCATCCAGCTTGGTTTTATGTTGAGTCAGAGTGCCGTCCAGGTCGAAGGCGACCAGCTTAATTTTTTGTTTTTCCATTTGCATTACTGATGTTTTCCTTTTTCACGAAGTAATTGCAGGATTACGTCGGGGTTGTTGCAGGTGATCAGGGTTGCACCGCGCTCGATTGCCATATCCACGGTTGCGCTGTCCTTGACGCCGGCTCCTGCCCACGGCTCGATTCCCTGGGTTGCCATGGCTTCAAATTCCTCTTTGGTTGCCATGGCTTCAAATTCCTCTTTGGTTGATTGACTGAACATACAGCAACAGAACGCGTTGGTGTAAGGATCTTTGGTGTATGATCCAAGATGGCGTCGCGGAAAATAGACGTGGCGGCGGTATTTGTTGCCGTATTTTTCCTGGATATATTCATGCAGCTTGCCGCTGAAGGTATTGATCACAACGCGGTCGATAAAGCCGTACTGATCGACGGCTGCGAGAACACGGTCGCACACGCTGTAAGCAATCTCTTCATGCCCCTCGTCGGGGTATTCCTTCAGCTCAAGATCCAGTGTCATGGTAGGGTGATCCTTAACAAGCTCCATGAATTCGGTGAAGGTTGGAATACGGCAGCTTTTAAATTCTTCGCCCTTGTGGCTTCCGGCGTCAAGCTCCTTCAGCTCCGCTAAGGTTTTGTCGATGACCTTACCGGTTCCGTTGGTGGTGCGCTCCAGCGTTGCGTCGTGAATAAGCACCAACTCGCCGTCCTTGGTGATGCGGACATCTGTTTCGATCTGATCTACGCCGAGCTCAATTGCGGCGCGGAATGCCTCCATGGTGTTTTCGGGATATTTTGCGCACCATCCTCTATGGGCGGCGACGTAGATATGATCGCGGCTTTCTTTCCAATAATTCATATAAAATCTCCTTGATTCAAAAGTGTAAAAAGCTTGACGGTTGTCGAAAAGCTTGATTTTTATCATTATACATGATTTTGGAAACGGTGTCAAGTATGACAACCGAATTTGGAGAATGTTCACTTTTTTTTGACGAATTTGCAACAGTGTGCAGGGGAGAGAAAGGACGAAATATTGAGGGTGAAAAAGGACACGTTTTCCCACACCCTTTCAAAACTTTCAACGTGATTTATAAAGATGAGACGGGATGTTTCATTGTGGAGCAGGCGGGGGGTGGTACCCGACTGCTCGCGGAAGCGATTGTTCTGTCTATGTACTCGGCATAGAGTTTGACTCCTGAACAAACGGACGAGGCAGTAACGTTCCTTTTTCGTCAGTTTTTAATAGTTTATTGAAAGTTTTGAAGGGGCTTGAGGAAACTTTTCCAAAAGTTTCCCCAAAACCGCGTCCTCCGACCGCGTCCTAAAAAATGCTTGACAAAACGGCGATTATCTTGTATAATAAAGGATAGATATTGGATGAGAGGAGTAGGCTATGGGATCACAGCTTGGCTTTTTTGCAGAGGACGAGACGCGGGACTATCCCGAATTGAATAAATGCCCCGATTGCGAAACTTTTTTTGCGGATGACGTCTGTCCGCTGTGCGGAAAGGTTTGCCCTGAGGAGTTCCGTGCGGGAAAGCGTAAGGCGGTCAAGCCCAAAAAACTTCGCCGCGGAGCGGGCAACGGACGCGTGCAGTTTGTGCCGTGGTATCATTCCACGATCTTTATCATTGCAATGCTGATCATTCAGCCGATTATCGGCTTGATTCTGACCTGGACCGGATATTGGAGACGGGTTTGGAAAATTGTTGCAACGGCCGTTTTGGCGGCGGCGTACGTTTTGCCGATTGTGCTGGGGGCTTTTCTGGGTTGGTTGATTGGAATGCTACCGTACGAGATGCCGGTGAATTACGAGCTGCCGGAGGCGGAGTACCGTGCGCTGTGCGAGCAGATCGACCCGGAGGCGCTGTATCGGCAGCCGGATGACCATTATAAGGAATACGTGACGCTGACGGTGACGGTGGTCGGTAAGCAGGCGCTGAATTCTTCGGTGTACGACATTTACGATACCGTTTATTATCTGTGTGAGGCAGAGTCGGACGGCAGGACTTGGCAGATTTTGATTCAAGATTATCAACTGGATTCTCCCATCAAGCTGGCGGCGGGGGATGTGATCACCTTTTACGGTGAAGTGGCGGGATATGAGATCGTTTATCTTGCCAACGGCAAAACCGTTGACGGTGCATGTGTAAACGTTTTGTACGTGGATTTGCTACAATAGGAGGTACGGAAAATGAGGACATTCATGTTTCCGCGGCCGGAAGGCGCCGAGGAGGAGACTACCGTATCCCGCACGGCGAATGTATGCCGCGTATTGGGTGCGAAGGAAGAAGATTTGCAGCAATATTGCGCGCTCCTGAAGGAGGCGGGGTTCCGATCCTTGATGGAGCGTGTGCTCCCCGGCGGGCTGTTTTGCGCGTTTTCGGACGGCGAGATGAAGCTGAGCGTGTCTTTTTTGACAGAGCGAAAGGAATTGCGTGTCTTTTCCGAGCCGATGCTAGTGATTCCGGATTTTTCAGCGCGCGGAGACGCGAAATTTCCATGCGTGACGCTGACGCAGTTTTGTACGCATACCTCGCGCTCGCTGTGGTGCAATACCGCAAGCGGAATGGGGTACGTGATTCGCTTGACAGACGGCAGATTGCTTGTGATTGACGGCGGATTTCATCAAGAGCCGAACTATGAAAACGATTATCCGGAGTTTATGGCGCTCTTGCGGGAGCTTTCGGGCGAAGAGAACCCACGGATTGCTTTGTGGATCATTACGCACAATCACCGGGATCACTACGGCGTATTGGCGCAGGTTCAGCCGGAGGATGCCGAAATTGCCGCCTATATGAGCACACTGCCCGCAGAGGGGGTGACCGAGGAGGCGTGCCGGCAGATGATGGAGAGTATTCCAAGCTATGCCGAAAAAAACATCCCGGCGCATGCGGGAGACCGCTACGATTTTGGCGATTTGATTTTGGATGTTTATTATTCCTGCGAGGAAAACGAGCTGTACGATCCCGAACCGATGCATCGAGATTGCAATAATCAATCTCTGATCTTTGCCGTTACGGTGGCGGGGCAGAAGATTTTGTTCACAGGGGATGGGTATGCTCCTGCCGTGAACCGCGCCGCAGAGCTTGCGGGCGAGGAAATTCGGGCGGAGATCTGTCAGATCGCGCACCACGGCAGAACCTCGCCGCGGGACGATAAGTTCTACCAAAAGGTGGCACCCAAGGTTGCGCTATGGCCCGGATGCTACATTCAGATTGACCACGATTTGCAGTATCGTAACTCAAACACGTGGATTTTTGGTGAAGATTCGACGCTGACCGATCATTACGTGGCATTTGACGGAACGGTAACGCTGGAGTTGCCGTATCTGCCGCACGGTGTTCCGTATGATTCGGCAGGAAAGTATCCGATGGAAAATATGCCGGATAAGCCCTGAGGATTCCAAAAAAATTGATTGACGGAGAGAGCTATGCCAAGATTTTTTGTTCAGAGATCACAGATCACCGACGGGATTGTGACGGTTACGGGTGACGATGCGCATCATATTTCCCGCTCCTTGCGCATGGCGGCGGGGGAGCACATTACCGTTTGCGATATGCAAAAATGCGAATACGAATGTGAGTTGACTGAATTTTTGCCGGATCGCGTTTGTGCAAAAATTCTTTCTACTGTTTGTTGTGATACCGAACCGCCTTATTATGCGCATGTGTTTCAGGCGCTCCCAAAAGGGGACAAGCTGGACAGCGTGATTCAGAAGGCGGTGGAATGCGGCTCCGCGGAGTTGACCACCTTTGAAAGCGAGCGCTGTGTGGTACGCCTGAAGGGCGAGAACGAGGACAAAAAGGTAGAGCGCAGACAGCGCATTGCCCTGGAGGCAGCAAAGCAGAGCGGGCGGGGGACGGTTCCCACGGTGAACCGCACGGTTTTGTTCTCCGAGGCGGTGCGGCGCGCGGCACAGGCGGATTTGGCGCTGTTTTGCTATGAAGGAGACGGCACCGAGCCGATACCTGCGGTTTTACGCAAATTTCACGCAGAGGCTAAAGGGGCGGAGGCTCCCGTGATCTCGTTGATGATTGGCAGCGAGGGCGGTTTTTCGTTGGCGGAGGCAGAGGCGGCAAAGCGCGCAGGGATGATTCCGGTCGGACTTGGCAAGCGCATTTTGCGCACCGAAACCGCCGCGTCCTTTGCCTTGGCTTGCCTGGTTTATGAATTTGAATGGGGCGAGCGTTGACGGATTTTGCCGTTTATTGCTCTTTTTGACAAAAAAAGAGTGCAAAAAACATCATTTTTTTGACATGCCATGCACTTTGCATGAAAAAAAAGAAAAAAATTATGAAAAATATTGAAAAACCTATTGAAAAATCACAAAAAATGATGTAAAATATAGTTAGTTTTTTATAAGTGTATCCCCACAATACGATAGAGGAGATTGAATTTTATGTCTAATCGGTTATTTCAAGGCGTCATTCACCAGATGAAGGATGCGATTGATCGCGTAATTGGTGTTGTTGATGAGAACGGTGTTATTATTGCTTGCTCGGAATTGGTGAAGATCGGCGAGATCCGTCAGGGGGTGAGGGACGAGCTGAGTTATACCAACGATGTGATCACCAGCACGGGCTATACCTACCGCCCCATGACAAGCGGTCCCAAAACCGACTATATCGTGTTTGTGGAAGGCGAGGACAAGATGGCGGAGAAAATGTCGAAGTTTCTTGCCATTTCCTTGGGAAATATTAAAAATCTTTACGATGAAAAATACGATAAGGGTTCCTTTATTAAAAATATCATTCTGGACAACATTTTGCCCAGCGATATTTACATCAAATCCAAGGAGTTGCACTTTAACACCGAGGAAATGCGGATCGTATTTTTGATCAAGTTCTTTGGCAAGACCGATATGCTGCCGTTTGAGATGCTACAGAATATGTTCCCGGACAAGTCCAAGGATTACGTGATCAGCGTTGGCGAGCACGACATCGTATTGGTGAAGGATGTGAAGCCCGGCATGGAGACCAAGGAGATCGAAAAGATTGCAACCAACATTGCAGACACGCTTTCTGCCGAGTTTTACACCAAGGTCTCGATCGGTATTTCTACTGTGGTGGAGAACATTAAGGATCTGGCGCGTGCGTATAAAGAGGCGCAGGTTGCCCTGGAGGTTGGAAAGGTCTTTGAATCCGAGAAAAATATCATCAGCTACGAGAATCTTGGCATTGGCAGACTGATCTATCAGCTTCCCACTACGCTGTGCGAAATGTTTTTGCAGGAAGTGTTCAAAAAGGGAAGCTTGGAGTCGCTTGACCGCGAGACCTTGCAGACCATTCAGGCGTTTTTTGAAAACAACCTGAACGTTTCCGAGACCTCGAGAAAGCTTTTTGTGCACAGAAATACGCTGGTTTACCGTTTGGAGAAGATCCGCAAGCTGACGGGATTGGATTTGCGCGAGTTTGAGCACGCCATTACCTTTAAGGTTGCTTTGATGGTAAAAAAATACCTCAGCTCCAAGCCCATTAAGTTCTGACAAATCAATGCAAGGCAACATCGCATTGCGGTGTTGCCTTGTGACGGAAAAGCGGAATGTGCGGCAGTGACGAATGCCGCGTCATTTCGCTTCTGTGCTTGTTTTTTGCCGATGGCTGAATAACTTTGCGAGGTCGTCCATACAATAGATATGTATTTTTTTGATAACCGAGAGGAACCTTGAATGGCGCAAAATCAATTCAACGATTTTCCGTGGATGCCCTTTGAAGAGCCATCCCACGAACCGCAGGATCACAAACGAAAAGAGAAAAAAGTATCCGTTCCCGTTTTATGCAGCATCCTTTGCATTGCGGTCGCCCTGACCGTGTTGTTGACCTATACGATGACCGCTGCCGCGAAACGGGCGGAATATTCCAAAAAGCTGCAGGATCAGCAGACTACGATTCAGAGTATGCAAGCACTGCTGGATCAGATGTCCGAGTCCTCGGGGTTGGAAAAGCTGGAGTTGATTTCGATGATTTTCGAAAATTACTCCTACTATGCCGAGCAGATGGATTCGGAGGAGATGCTGGATGCTGTACTGAAGGCGTATGCGGCTGCGTCTGGAGATGATTATGCCGAATACTACACGGAAGAAGAATATGCGGCACTAACTGCTGACAACGTGGGAAATTACGTTGGCGTTGGAATCAGCGTGGTGCAGACGACGCTGGTTGTGGAAGGATATGAGTACCAGACCTTTCAGGTGATTGCCGTATATGAAAATGCGCCTGCGGCGGCGAAGGATCTGCGTGTGGGTGACCATATTTACGGGGTCAAAAAGGACGGCTCCTATTTGACGGTTGCCGCGCTGGGCGGTTATACTGCCGGACTAAATGCGATTCGCGGTGAGGCAGGAACCGACGTGGAATTTGTTGCGTTCCGTAAAACCGAAAACAGCTATGAATCCAAGGAGTTTTGCATTACGCGCGCGCCGTTTGTGTCGCATTCGGTTTCCTATACCAGGGCAGATGATGATCCGACGGTGGGAATTGTTTCGATCATGCAGTTTGACATGACCACTCCTACACAGTTGAAGGAGGCGGTGAATGCGTTGCTTGACGACGGTGTGGAGTCCTTTGTGTTTGACGTGCGGAACAACCCAGGCGGAGATTTGCAATCCATCAAGGCGGTTTTGACCTACTTTTTGGAGGAGGGCGACGTGATTCTGAGCGCGGTGGATCGCGACGGAAAGATCGCACGCTCGTATTATGCCGAGGCGATGACGCTGAGCGGGGATTATGCCTCTTGCAGTGTGACACGCAGTGAGATTGGAATGTACAAGGATCTGGATATGGTCGTTTTGTGCAACGAAAATACTGCCAGCGCCGCGGAGGTCTTTACGGCGACCATGCGCGATTACGGCAAGGCAGAGATTGTGGGAACCACTACCTTTGGAAAGGGCATTATGCAGACCTTTTTGAGCCTTTCCTCGATCAGCTACGGCAATTTTGATGGCTATATCAAACTGACCACCTATGCGTACGTGACGCAATGCGGGATTCCTTACCAGGATATCGGGATTACGCCCGACGTGGTAGAGGAGCTTTCTGCGGAAGCGCAGCAGTACAACATTTATCTGATCCCGCAGGCGGCGGACAATCAGTTGCAGGCGGCAATCGCGGCGCTGAAAAACTAATTTGAATTTTATTATATTTCATCATAAGGAGAAAAATCATGGCTAAGGGAAAACAGATGCTTTATACACAGCAGGGATACCAGGAGCTGGTAGACGAGCTGTATCGCCGTACACACGAGGAAAGAGAGAAGATTAAGAACGACATTGCGGTGGCACGCTCGTTCGGTGACCTTTCCGAGAACTCTGAGTACGATGAAGCACGCAACGATCAGGCAAAGAACGAGGCGCGTATCAAGGAATTGGAGGAGCTGATTGAAAATGCGGTGATTCTGGATGAATCCAGCATTGATACCAGCGTGATCAGCTTGGGTTCCAGCGTGAAGGTTTTGAATAGAAGTCTGAACGCGGAATTTACTTACGATCTGGTGGGTTCCAATGAATCCGACCCGGCGAAGGGCAAGATCTCGGATCAATCTCCGATCGGCGCCGCGTTGATCGGCAAAAAGTCCGGTGACGAGGTTGCCATTGCGGTTCCAAACGGAACGGTGCAGATGAAGGTTTTGGAAGTTTCCAGAACGCAGGCATAACATCAACGGGGTGTCGGATTGTGACGGCATCCCGTTTGTAAAATATGGGAAGGATGTGAGATTTTGAAGCAGCAGGATTCTTCGTACCGCGAAGAAAAAAGTGAGGCGGGAGAGATTGCTCTTAGCAATCCCGTAATCAAATGGCTGGATAATTTTTGGTATCACTATAAATGGACGGTAATTTTTTGCGCGTTTGTTTTGATGGTGATTGTCGTTTGCTTTGCGCAGTGCACGCAAACGGTGACAACCGATCAATCGGTGACCTTTGCCGGAGCGAAGGCTTTGTCGGAGGATGAGATTGCCGCAGTGCAGGATGTGTTGAATCTGATCGGTGAAAAAAATACCGCCGACGGTGAGGATGTTTTGACGGTTGGACTTCTTACATATTCGGTGTTTACCGAGGAGGAGCTGCGGGCGATGTATACCGACGAGGATGGGAATTTTTCGGAATATGCCTATAACAGCGCGAAGCAAGCAAACTCGGATCGGCTGAATAATTTTTCGTCCTTTTTAACAGCGGGTGTGGTTGCCAGCAAGTGCTCAATCTGGCTGGTGAGCGAGTACGTATACGAATACCGAAACATGAAAGCGTTAGCGGTTCCGCTGGCGAACAGCTTTGAAACGGCTCCTGCGGGGGCGTATGATGACTATGCGATCCGCTTGGGGGATACAGAGCTATATCAGTATTACGATGCTTTGAAGGCGTTGCCTGCCGACACGTTGATTGTTTTGACCGTGATCCCCGAATACGCCAACGACACCGCGCAGCAAAGCTATGTGAACGATGTTGCGCTTTACAAGAGCTTGGTGGAGTTCCGGGCGCCTTGACGGGTGAAAGAAATTTAAAAAGGTTGATTTGAGGAGGCTTTATGTGGTATTCTGACAGCTATCGCCGTCACTTGTGCGATATGCACATTGACGATTGGGATGATTCGTTTCTGCGCGATTTTTCGCCTGAAGCTTACGTTGAAAATCTGAAAAAAGCAAGCGTGCAAAACGCAATGCTTTATATGCAGTCTCATGCAGGACTTTGCTACTATCCCACCAAAATCGGAGTCATGCATCGCGCTTTTCGCGGCCGCGAGGATATGATGAAGCGTACAATGGCACTTTGCCATGACAACGGGATAACGGTGACGGGATATTACAGCTTGAACTATAACACGCGTGAGCATGACCGCCACCCGACCTGGCGTATGGTGCAGGCCAACGGATTGTCGCGACGCGAAAACGGCGGGGATATCAGTTCATCCGCGCAAGTGCGCGCATTTGCTTCCTTGCAGGATGGCAGATACGGACTTTGCTGTCCGAATAATTTTGAATACCGCGATTTCGTCTATCGTCAAATTGACGAGATGCTGGCATATTTTGAGGTAGACGGTGTTTTTTTTGACATGCCGTTTTGGCCGCATACTTGTTTTTGCTCCTCTTGCCGTGCACGCTGGGAGCGAGAGGAGGGCACGCCGTTTCCAACCGAGGAGCCGCAGGTAGGAAGCTCCGTACATCTGTCATTGATGCGCAAGAAATATGAATGGATGGGGGATTGGGTCGCAAGTGTGACCGATTACGTCAAAAAGTGTAATCCTGATCTTTCGGTAGAATACAACTTTGCCGAAGGGATTGCGGGCTCCTCCAACAGCGCCTGCGGCGAGCCCGTCAATGCTGCAAGCGATTTTGTAGGGGGTGACCTTTACGGCGGGATTCTCAATCATTCTCTTGCGTGTAAGTTTTATAAGAATATCACACGCAATCAGCCCTTTGATTATATGTTTTCTCGCTGTAAGCCGGCTCTTCGCTCCCACACGCTGACCAAAACCGAGGATGAAATGCTGGCTGAGGTGCTGCTGACTACCGCGCATCACGGTGCCACGATGGTGATTGATGCCATTGATCCCGTCGGAACGACCGATGCTCGTGTGTACGAGCGGATCGGCAAGGTGTTTGCTGTTGAAAAGAGCTATGAGCCTTATCTTTCGGGAGAGATGCGTGAGGACGTGGGACTTTATTACAGTATGCGGAGTCGCTTTGCATCGAGCATTGACGGTTTTGACTGTAAGGATGCCTGTATCGGCGCCTCCAAAAAGCTGATCGCGGCGCACGTTCCGTTCGGGGTTACGGGGCCCTATGCCGATCTTGACCGTTACCGTGCGCTGATCGTTCCCATGGTGAGTGAGGCAGAGATGGCGGACAACGAGCGTATTCTTGCCTATATTGCAAACGGTGGCTGTGCGTATGTCAGCGGTGCACGTAACGGTGCTTTGGTTGCGGCGCTGACGGGAGGAATGGTCAGTGGAAAAACTGTTGAAAAAAGTGTTTACATCGCTCCCTGTACGGCGCACGAGGAAATTTTTGGCGGCTTTAATGCCAAGTATCCTCTTCCGTTTGATGCTTGCGCTCCCATTTTGGAGAACGTGCAGAACGGGGAAGTAATTGCCAAGCTTACGTTGCCTTATACACGCCCCGACGAGATCCGCTTTGCGTCGATTCATTCTGATCCTCCCGGAATTGCGATGGACAACCCTGCCGTGATTGTCGGTTCGTACGGAAAAGGGCGCTTTGTCTGGTCGGCTTTACCGCTTGAAGCAATCGATCTGTACGAATACGAGATTGCTTTTGGAAATTTGCTTAAGATTCTGACAGAAAAAGACGCACCTTCTTGTGTTACCGACGCTCCCGCTGATGTGGAAATTACCGTATTTGATGATCGGGATGCCATTACGGTCAATGTGATTCATTTGAATGAACGTGCGCAAATGCCCGTTTTGCCGCCCTTTGAGATTGGTGTTCGATCCGCGAAAGCGCCCTGTGCCGTTGAACTTTTGCCCTGTGGTGAAAGGATCCCGTTTTCCTTTGAAAGCGGTTACGTCCGTTTTTCGACCAAGCATATGCACGTGTTTGATATGTATCGTATTTTACTTTGACGTATTTATAATTTTGGGGGCTGAGTCAAATGCTTTTTCAAAAAACATTTGACTCAGCCCCATTACAATATTTATAGATGTAGCGCCGGGAAGTGGAGTGCTGTTTGCACCAATGCAAAAACACTGAGCGTGCATCCCAAAAACGCGGTGCCGGCGGCAAGCGGATTGATAACCTTATCGGGCAAGTGGATGATCCATTTTTGATACACCCAGATTCCGGCAATGCCACCAAGAAAGTTCATGATGATATCGGTGGAATCAAATCCGCCCCAGCAGGAGAAAAGCTGAAAGATTTCTACCGAAACAGTGGTTGCCAATATCAGCAGGACACTTTTTTGGGGGGTGCGGTAGAAGGGGAGCAGGATTCCCATTGGTACGAACAGGAAAAAGTTCACAAAGAAATACAGAATTTCCTTTTCATGTCCTATTGTAACATAGTGAACGATGCTGCGAAACGGAATGAGATTTTTTGAGAGCCGTTCCCACAGAGTGCGGCTGTGGTTGCGTTCGATATGTAAAACGTTGATGTTGTTGCATTTAAAAACGATGACCCACAGCAGCAGGATAAGATAGGCGATCAATGTAAGGCCAATCAGGTTTTGGTTGCGTTTTTCGTCTTCGAGTTGAAGTGGTTGATTCATGGCAGATCATAGCTTCCATTCTGTGAATTTGCGGGGATCGGGATGCGAGCCCCGCCGATTGCAGGGAAGAGGAAAAACGGGAACAGGGGAGACACTCTACAATTACAAATCCTTTTTCAGCGGGATTCCGCGGGCGTCCTTATTGATATTGCCAACCAGGATCAAAATGCCCTCGATAAAGCCCCAGATGGCGCCGAGTCCGCAAGAGCAAATGGTGAGGATCAGCTGTGCAACGGCTTTTCCGGTGAAGCCAAGATAAAAGTTATGAATTCCCAAACCGCCCAGCAGGATTCCAAGCAGACCTGCAACCAGCTGTGATTTTTGCTCCGGTTGCTCGGCAGCAGGGGTGCCCTGCGGAGGTGTTTGCGCAGTGGAATTTACGGGGGTGCCGCACTTGGGGCAAAACGCCGCAGTGTTATCCAATTCAGTTCCGCAATTTTTACAAAACATCTTTTTTCTCCTTTCAAGAATAAGAATATAAATCATTTTCATTTTAACATAATTAAAATAAATTGTCAAGAGGAATGACACAAAAAATTCAAGATTCGTTTGAATTTTATTCGTGATATTCGGTTGACAAAAAGTGACAGATAAGATATAATATAATTGTTTGAAATTTGAATGTGTAAATAGCTTGTCGGAGGTGTGTATGAATCCGAAATTAAAAAAAATGTTGCCCATTTTGGCGATTGTTGTTGGGGCTTTGATCCTTGGCGCGATTGTGGTGGGGATTCTCAACGCGTTGCTTGCAAACGGAACGTGGAGCTTTGGCTGGAGTGATTATCGCTACGATGATAGCAATTATCGGATCGGTGACGGAACCATTGCGGCTCCGAATGTGACCGAGATCGAAGTGGATTGGATTGACGGGCGCATTGAAATTTTGCCGTGCGACGATATGTTTTTGTCGGTGACCGAGTTTTCTGCCAACGAGTTGACGGAGGACAGCCGATTGCGCTGGCGCGTGAGCGAGGATGGGAAGAGTCTTTCGATCAAATACCGCAAATCCTCGTGGTACTTGGGCAACTCTGAAAACAAGGACAAGTTTTTGATCCTGCGCGTGCCCAAAAAGCTGTTTGGTCAGTTGACCTCGCTGAAGGTGAAAACGGTTGCGGGCGACGTGACGGTGAAAGAGCTGGAGGTGCCCTCGATTTCGTTGGAGAGCACCTCGGCAGCGATCAATATAAAAAGTTGCACCTGCACCGATTTTTCTGCCAAAACCGTGAACGGGGCGATTACCTTTGATGGGAGCATTGCCGGAAAGGTTGTTTGCAAGAGCGTGAACGTGGCAATGACGCTTCGGTCTGCTGTTTGCCCGCAAAGCGTAACGGTGGACAGCGTCAATGCAGACGTTTTGCTGTCTCTCCCTGCGACTTCCTCGTTCTCGTTGAACAAGGACTCGATTGGTGGTGATTTTTCAACCGATTTTGCGGTGGAGCAGGCGGACGGCGTTTATATTTGTGGGGACGGGAGCGCCCGATTTGAGATAGACACGGTGACGGGCGACGTGAAGATTGAAAAGCGGGAAGAGGATTGAATCCGATTGCGGGTTGGTTATTCGCAATTGATTAAGGTCAGGTCTCCGAGGATTCCTGCCGGTGGGATTTGCATATTGAGGGAGAATTTATCCCGTATTTGAAGGGCAAGTGTGTTGGAAACGGTGATTTCGGCAAGATTTTCGCCGTTTTGCACCGCATTTGTGATATCAAAGCGATAGGGGGGACAGATGCGCGTGCCGCAATTTTGCCCGTTGATGTACAATACGGCGTTTTCTCCTACGTGTCCCAGATCCAGCAGCACTTGCTTTGCGGTATTTGCCGAAAAGCGGAAGGTGTACTTCATTTTTCCGGAGAAACCGGGGCGGAAGCTGTGAGACGCTACGTTGAAAAAGCTTTGATAGGTTCCGCAAGCTTCAAATTGATCCAATGTGTCAGCGTTGGCAAGAGCCAGCTCGTAGGTGGGATGCAGAATCTCCGTACGGGCTGTCTTTTTTTCGGCGGGGAACTCTGCCTCGCTTCCGAAGATCAAAAATACGGATTCTCCGGGGCAAAGATTAATTTCTACACTGCCATTTGCGGTATTGCCGGAGGTGTAGGAGGTCTCCAGGACGTTGGCCTTGACGTACGCGCCACTTACCGGCAGGGTCAAGGTCGTTTTTGCCGTTTTGGCGTAGTCCTCGTTGAACAGCATAAACACGTTGTGCTCATCTTTGACGGTGTGATAGATGCGAAGCTTTTCAAATCCGTCGGGGACGGTGACGTCCGTCATGCGGTTTTGCTTCATGCGGTTGGCAAGCGAATGCAGGGGGATAGTATCAAAGCACGTATCGGCGTTATCCGGGAGACGCTCGATAAACCATACGGGAAGTCCCTCTGCCTGCAAGCGCTTGAGCGTGGGATAAAAGTCTTGCGGCAGGTGCGGTGCCGTGGGGATGATCAGACAATCAAAGCTTTCGTCCGAGATGCAGAGCTTGCGGTTGCTTACGGTTGCGTTTTGCAGGTAATCAAAGGGGATGATATCGCAATCGATGTGATTGTCCAGCAGTTCTTTGAGCGGCAGATCTACGGGCATAGATGTGTCAATTTTATTTGCCCATTCTGCCTCGGCGTGATAGAGCAGAGCGGCGTTGGCTAGGTGTTTTCCGCCGCAAAGCAAGTGCGAGGCGCGGTTTGTATATTTCATCAACTCGCAAAAGCCCTCAAAGCTGGGGTCGTGCCCCTCGGCGCCGAAATGGGGCGGGCAATCGGGGTCGGGATATTTTGGCGAGAAGGCGTGCGGCACAAAATGATTGATGCCGCGCACCAGCAAAAAGTCGATCAGCCACTTCATGAGGGGAGTTCCTTCAGCCCAGCCGTAAGCTCCGAAGACCTCGCACATTGCCCGATGCTTCATTGCCGGGGTGAGATGTGCAAGGGATGCGCAAAGCTTGCCGAGCGTGTAGTGGAAAAAGGTTCCGTTTGCCACGCCGCTGCTGAGTGTGGAGCTGTGAGTATAATCTGACATTCCAGGCATGACCTGGTGCAAGACGATGTCCATTCCTGCCATATCCTGACCGTCAAGCGAGCGGAAATAATGTCCCGCACCCATGCGCAAGCGCGCGTGACAGCCGTTGTCCTCGATGACGTGTCCGATATATTCTACGCCGTGGGAACGACACCAATTTCCGAGACGCATACAAAAATTTTCTTGGTACATTGCGGTAATGGCGTCCATATAGGCAAAGCGGAGCTTGGCGCGCGCTTCGCCGTTGCCGTCTCCTTCGTACCACAGCAAATTCAGATGTGGGAGCGGATCAAAGCCCAACGTATGTTTCATCCGCTTGCGTACCTGTTCGTTCCAGGGGAGCGACAAGCCCACTCTGCCAACGCGCGCCTCGTAGGTTCCCATATCGGCGCGCCGACGTCCCTGGTAGTCGTTTTTAAAACCCGGCTCGTCCGAAAAGAAGCCTGCCAGCGTTTTTCCAAAATGGGTTTTATAATGCTCCCAGTGCGGTTGGTAAACTGCCTCAATCAAAACATCTACCGATGCGGGATCAAGCATATCAATGTAATCCTTCTTGCCACCCTCGCGGGAACGGTAGTAAAAGAAGATGCGCCATACGCCGGTGGAAATATCCCAGATCAGATACCCGTTTTGCACCTTGTCGGTCAGATCGACCGCTTCGTATTCGCAAATTTCCTCGTCATCAGCGTATCTGCGATAAGCGTATGCTCCCAGCAGAATGTGCTCGTCATCCTCTGCGGGAAGCAGCACCGAAGCCTCTGGCATAGGACCCACGACGTCAAGGTGACGCTCGATCAGGACCCACGGACGGAGATGCGGATACTTTTTCGCGATCTGTCCGTTGGCGTGCCCGGTGGGAAAGTGATCGTCGTCCAGAATCCAGACCTTCATGTCTCTTTTTTGCGCTTCGGCAAGGATGATATCCATGTCGCGCCACCAGCCATCGCCGCAAAAATCCTTGTGCGGACGCGATTCTACGCAAACCGCGCGGCATCCGCTGTTGTAAATCCGTTCCATCTGTGCGGGGATTTGCTCGGTATGATCTCCGTGTTGCCAATAAAAGGGAAGGAGATAGTTCTCCTCGGTTCCTTGCAAAACATCTTTTAATGCGGAATACATCAATGATTTCCTCCATAAAAATAAAGCCATCGCACTTGGTGTGGCGGTGGCTTTATTATACTATATCCTCTTTGAGAAATCAAGGGGATTTTTTAAACAAAAGCGGGGGGATTATTCAACATTCCCGGTTTCGCGGTAGCGGCGCCAGACGGTTTCGAATACGTCGTCGGATTCAGGAAGCGGGCGAACAGGTCGCCACGATGCGCAGATGCCGTCGGGCTTGCGCGAGACCTCCTGGATGCGGGCGTTTTCGACGCCTGTAGCGGTGCGGAAACGGAAGCATTCTTCTAATCCTGTGCGCAGATCCCCTTCGGTATTGCAATAGAGTGCGGAGCCTCGCGTCAGCTGTACGGCTTGCGAAAAATCGAGCATGGCTTCCAGCGTAGCCTGCTGAGTCTGCAGGATATCCCGCAGTTGGTAGGCGGTGTAAAGCAGGTCGGGGGAACGGACGCCGATTGTTTTGGAGAAATCCTTGACGGTCTCTGTAATTTCAGCTTGCAGGGCTTTCATTCCTTCGGGTTGACGGATCGCCGCGCCGAAATCGCTCATTTTGCGTCGGAAATATCGGGTGCGCTCGGCGCAAACGTCCTTGTTTTGCAAAAGAGAGGCGCAAAGGTCGCGATGCTCTTGGACGGCGGCACTCAGGACACGGGAAAGCTGTTCCTCTGTGCAACGCTCACGTTTGCTTGCCAAGATGAACTGTGCTGCGCGCAGAGAGCCGACCTGACCTGCGTTCAAAGCACTGCCTCCCGGACGCGCCACGCCGTGGGTTCCGGCACATTCTCCGACTGCGAACAGCCCCGAAACGGCAGTTTGCCACCAGAGATTGACCGCAATGCCGCCGTTGTTGTGCTGGGCGCAAAGGGCGATCTCCAGGTATTCGGATGAAAGATCGACGCTTTTGCCTGCGTACAGATCAACGGCGGGCTGATTCATGTGCTGCAGGCGGGTGATGGGGGTGCCGAAGCAGGCGCCGGCACGGGAGAGGTATTCGTATGCCTCCGGGGCAAGCTTTTCAAAGTCGATCTGCTCCAAGCCGAAGGGATTTTTGGTGTAATCCAAATAGACCTTGCGCCCGCGCAGGACACACTCGCGATATACCAAAAGATCGATGACCGAGGAGCCTTGCAGAACCTTTTGGCTGTCGAAGGGCCATTGGTAGCCCTTGAGGAACAGATTGGAGAGCGCCGTGTAGTTGTCATGGAAAAATTCAGAGAGAAATTCGTACTCCTGCCCGTTTGCATCCACGGAGACCAGGCGCGGCAGAACCTGCATATAGGTGCCCGATACGTTCCAGCGCGGCTTGACCGATGCCAAGCCGTACTGCCATTCGGTCATGTTTTGCAGAGCTGCGCCGGCGCGCAGAGCCAGGGAGGTGGAACCGCTTTGTGAGGTTGGGTAAACGCTGTCGGCGTAGATGCCTGCGGGTCCTCCCGTTGCAAGGACGGCGTGCGCACAGTGGAAGCAGACGAGCTCACCGGTGCGCCTTTTTAAGGCAAGCACACCGCAAACGCCGGTTTGGTCGGTGAGGATTTCGATTGCCATCAGCCCGTCGTAAACGGGAAGTTCGAGGCGTTCCGTTTCTTTTTGCAGGGCCTCGGTCATAAACTTGG
>JAFTLZ010000008.1 GCA_017452665.1 Clostridia bacterium | reverse complement strand
GCGGGGCTCTTCATACGGCTCTTTCATCAAACGAACAGCAGGTCACCGCGTTGCGGTGACCTGCTGTTCGTTGGCGGAAGCGGTGGGATTCGAACCCACGGTACCGTTAGGTACAACTGATTTCGAGTCAGTCCCGTTATGACCACTTCGATACGCTTCCGTATACCATTCATTTTGGCGAACAATTTATTATAGCACATTTTTTTGAAAAATGCAAGGGGTTTTCAAAAAAACTTGCAACTTTTCGCAAAAAATTTATACTGCGAAAAATACCCACGGGATTTTTCTCTTCCCTGTGGGTATTTTTCGGCTTCAATCCGAAGGATCGCAACGAAAGCCGCGGCGGATATCCCTTTTCAGCGGATATCCACATTGACTTTTTTACCGGTGTTAACAGAGGCCGCTTTGATCACCGTACGGATAGCCTTGGCGATTCTGCCGTGTCTGCCGATTACCATTCCCATATCGTCGGGAGCAACAGTCAGGGTTAAAGTGACGGTGTTCTCATCCTCTTCCTGCGTTACCCGAACCTCCTCGGGCGAATCGACGATTGCTTTGGCAATGTCAAGCAATGTTTCCTGTAAGTTAATCATCCTGTGTCTCCTTTATCGGACGGCTCAGTCAACGATGCCGCTCTTCTTCAGCAAGGACTTTACGGTCTCGGTGGGCTGTGCGCCGTTGCTCAACCATTTCTTTGCCTTTTCCGCGTCGATCTTGATATCAGCGGGGTCGGTCAGCGGGTTGTAGTAGCCGATCTCCTCGATGAAACGACCGTCTCTGGGCGAGCGGCTGTCTGCAACGATCACACGATAGAAGGGAGCCTTCTTTGCGCCCAATCTTGTAAGTCTCATTTTTACTGCCATGATTTGTTTCCTCCAAAATAAAATTGTTTTTTCTATGAATGAACGGCGAAATCAGAAAGGCATCTTCATTCTTCCGAGCATTTTCTTTCCTTGTCGGGTCTTCCCCATGTCGCTGAACTGCTTCATCATTTTCAGCATTTGCTCAAACTGCTTCAGCAGCTTGTTGACCTCTTCTACCGAGGTTCCCGATCCCGCGGCGATTCTTTTTTTGCGGGATGCGTTGATGATATCCGGCTTTTCGCGCTCTCTCGGTGTCATCGAGCGAATGATCGCCTCGGTGCGCGCCAGAACAGACTCGTCGATCTTGGCATCCTTCAGCGCTCCCGGTTTGACGCCCGGCATCATCGCCATCAGCTGATCGAGATTTCCCATGCTTTTGAGCTGTGCGAGCTGTGCAAGATAATCATCCAGCGTAAAGGTCTGCTGGCGCATCTTCTGCTCCAGCGCCTCTGCCTGCTTCTCGTCGTAAGCGGCCTGCGCCTTGTCGATCAAGGTCAGCACGTCACCCATTCCAAGAATTCTCGACGCCATGCGGTCGGGGTGGAAGGGCTCGATGGTATCCAGCTTTTCGCCCGTACCTACAAATTTGATCGGCTTGCCCGTCACGTAGCGGATCGAAAGTGCCGCACCGCCGCGAGTGTCACCGTCCAGCTTGGTCAAAATCACACCGGTAATATCCAAAAGATCGTTAAAGGTTTGCGCCACGTTGACCGATTCCTGACCGATCATCGCGTCCACCGTCAAAAGAATCTCCGTAGGGTTGACCTCTGCCTTGATATTTTTCAGCTCATCCATGAGCACTTCGTCGATCTGCAAGCGTCCTGCCGTATCAATAAAGACCATATCGTGGCCCTTTTGATTGGCATACTGAATTCCCTCTTTTGCGATCTGCACCGGAGAGACCTTATCGCCCATGGTGAACACGGGGATATCCAGCTTCTCTCCCACCACCTGCAGCTGCTTGATTGCCGCGGGACGGTAAACATCACACGCCACCAGCAACGGGCGTTTGCCCTGCTTTTTGTACATTCCCGCAAGCTTGCCCGCGTGCGTGGTTTTACCCGCGCCCTGCAAACCAACCATCATAATTACCGTAGGCGGCTTGGAAGCAATCGTCAGCTTGGATTGCGATCCGCCCATCAGGCGCGTCAGCTCCTCGTTGACGATCTTCACCACCTGCTGTGCGGGGAGCAAGGATTCCAGCACCTCCGCGCCCACGGCACGCTCGGATACGATCTTGATAAAATCGCGAACGACCTTAAAGTTGACGTCCGCTTCCAGGAGTGCGAGCTTAATCTCACGCATTCCTGCTTTGACATCCGCTTCGGTCAGTTTTCCTTTATTGCGGAACTTTTTGAAGGCGTTATTCAGCTTTTCACCAAGACTTTCGAACATAAACGGACCTCCTTCAAATCAAATTATCCCTTCACGGTTTCCATCAGCTCCCGCGCCGCCGCCAAAATCCCGTCCGAAACCTCTGCGCGCTCCATCATTGCAAGCAAGGCTTTTGCCTGCCCCTCTGCCGCGCGAAAGCGTTTGGCGAGCCCAAGCTTTTCCTCATAAAACAGCAGCTCGTCTGCGGATTTTTTAATCAGCTCGCGGACACCCTGTCTGGAAATTCCGATCTCCTCCGCGATTTCCGCCAAAGAGAGATCGTTGTTATAATAGTAATCCAATACCGTCCTTTTTCGCTCCGAGAGCACGTCGCCGTAAAAATCCAATAAAAAACCGATTTCCAGGTTCTTTTCAAACATCTTGTCTCCACCTCCAACAGGCGTAAAGCAAATTGCTTTACATAGTATACCACAGCTCTCCCGATTTGTCAAGTATTTTTTGAAATTTTCTTCAATTTTTATTTTCTATGCAAAAAAAGAACAAAATGTGGCACAATAGTAGCAAACTGTAAAACGGAAAGGAACAAACCCACAATGGAAAAAAAGCTACAATACGGAAATGCAAGCAACATACGCAAATGCGCCATCATCGGTTGCGGAAACGTTGGTGCCACCACTGCCTACACGCTGATGCAAACCGGTTGGTTTTTGGAAATGGTACTGATTGACATTGACAAAAAGAAAGCCGCAGGAGAGGCGGCCGATCTGGCACACGATCTACCCTTTCACACGCCGATGGATATTTACGCCGGGGACTATGCCGAACTGGTGGACTGCGGTTTGATCATCATCACAGCGGGAGCGAATCAAAAACCGGGAGAAACGCGATTGGATCTTGTGCGCACCAACACGCGCATCTTCCGCAGTATCGTCAACAATATTACGATTTACAATCACGACGCCATTCTTTTGGTTGTCACCAATCCCGTGGACGTGCTATCCTATGTGACCTGGAAGATCTCCGGCTTTCCCTCTCACCGCGTTATCGGCTCCGGGACCGTACTGGATACCGCGCGGCTCAAGCAGCTGCTCGGCACGCACCTCGGTGTAGACAGCCGCAACGTACACTCCTTTATCATCGGGGAGCATGGCGACCGTGAACTGCCCGTCTGGAGCTCCGCAAACGTTTCAGGTGTGGATTTGATTCACTATTGCGAAAACTGCGGACGCGGGTATGACAAAACCGTGTTGGATGGCTTGTTCCGTGATGTGCGGGACAGCGCCTACGAGATCATCGAAGCCAAAGGCGCCACCTATTATGCCATTGCAGAATCGGTCAAGCGGATTGTTGCCGCCATCCTGCGTGATGAAAATTCCATTCTCCCGGTCTCCGCTCCCGTAGACGGGCATTACGGTCTGGAGGATGTTTATATGAGTCTGCCCTGCATCGTCAGCCGCTCCGGCATCCGCCAGGTTTTGGAGATCCCCTTGAATGACGAAGAGGAAATGCGGCTCCGACGCGCCGCTGTCACCTTACGCAATGCCATTCAAGAGCTGGAATCGGAGCTTGTGCACTAAATCGTGATCACGCGGCTTTGATAGCCCCCTTGGGGCATTTTACACGCTGAACCAATAGGCTCGTCGAATGATCCGCCCTTGCGGAAGTTGCCCCACCACTATTAAAATAGTAAGTAACCATAGCCATATTGGTAGTTTAAATTCTATTGTCAACAAAAGGACGTGGTCCTCACTCCACTCAAATAAAAAATTTAGGCAAAGCTAAGTTTTTTTGGAGCCATCAGCACACGGTCGGTGGTTTCGGATTACAAAAAGAGCTCACATCGCGACTTTTGTTCCGATGCGAGCTCTTTTTGTCTACAATCCGCAATGATGTTCTATCTTAACCTCCAAATTTCATTTTTTATATCTTGCTTTTCAGAGAACGATCATAATTGCAGATAATTGATTGAACATCTAATATTGCAAATCCGTTGTGCTTTTTACACAATTTGGAACATCTAATAAAATCCTCAAATGTCATGCTTGGATATACCTGCAAGCACAGCGTGTATGCTCCCGCCACATGCGGAATTGTCCAACTTTCGGATACAGATTTGCTCCAATGTATATAATCGTTTTCAGTATCATTATCTGCCGAAGTACGTCTTGAAGAAGGAACAAAGCATAATGAGGAGAAATAATCTACAAATTCTTTTCTGTTTTTATTTGTTTCATAATAATCACTTTGCCATCGATTTAATATAAAACTTCCTTTTTCTTGGTGTCTGATATAATCTATTCCATAAAAATTATGCCCGAAATTTGTTGCATCAATTAATGTACATCCTGTTTGTTTCAGTTCATACTCGAAAAAGTCTCTTTTCGGTTTCTGCTCCTTTGTAAACGGCGCAGACAGACTGACCACGCGGATGGGGGCTTCGCTTGTTTTGTTATAATCAATTACTTTTTGCAAAGCGATCAATTGATAATGATAATAGTTTTCTATTGGATATGTCTTGTTTGGTATTGCAAAATAAACAATCTTTGATTCCGGAGCCACACCGCAGGTCGCTCCACTCAAGAAGCTTGCGCAAGTCATACCGTGAAAATCTGTTTTTTTGTTTTCGGAAAGGTTTGGGAGGACCTCGATATACTCTATTCTGTTTTCAAATTCTATATGTGTTTTATTAATCGGCTTATCAATTACTGCAACTTTGATTCCTTTTCCTGTTAGTATACCGGAATTTAATAAATTTGCTTTTCCAGCCTGTAATACCATAGTTGCTTGTGTCTGCCAATCATTCGGAAATATAGTTTTCGTATTAAAACACAATTCTGATAATTCAGAAAGACTATTCAACTCAATCATATTATTTGAAAGATTTCTGTAACAAAGCTGCCAAATACCTTCGCGGGAAAACTGATCAATACCATCATAATAATTTACTGTTATGCTACTTGGAACATCAAATATCGATAATATAGCTTTCACTTCGTTACCTCTTCTTTCTGTATTCGGTTGTACTCCAATCCCAACAGTAATCATTCAAAATATCGAGTACATTACGAGGAAGAACTCCCTCAACAACAGCTGCTTCAATTTGCGTTGTGATGTAGTCAGCATACGGCAAGAGTGCTTTTATAAAATGCCAATCCATTTCACCATCCAGTATTTTTTGAAAGATGGCTTCCTTAGAGTCGTGGTTAAGCATCGGAACGAATTTTTCAAGAAGATCATCACTGATCTCGTCAAAACTCGCATTTTCTATCAGCTTCACAACAGTTTCGTCATTTAAATACTCGGCAAGAAGAATAATATTAGAAATATCTATACCCTGCTTTTCGAATTGGTGCGACAGCTTCGATAAAACACTCGGTTTCAAAAGCGGCGCAAGATTTACTACATCCGCGATGTTTTCTGCAACAATATCCGTATTTCCGCTTGCAACATTTTTGAGAATTGAGGATTCGCCCCTAGTTGGTTCTCCATAATATATGAGCTGATCAAGGGTAACGCCAAATAACTGCGCGATCATTACAAGAACGGAGATATCAGGAAAACTCTCACCGCGTTCGTATTTTGAAATTGCTTGACGCGAAAGATTGAGTTTGTCCGCAACTTCATTTTGTGTCATATCTGCATCTTTGCGAAGTGTTGAAAGCGCCTTGCCGAATTTTATTGTATCAAACATTATACTATTCTTTCCCTTACCATTTATTTCTTGTTGTGTAGAGACGCTCCCCACTCGTTCATCATTTGATCGGTTCCGTGGTATATATCATATTGCGCCTCCCATTGCTTTGCTTATATTATATCACAATTTTGCAATCTTGTCGAGCAACAATCGGTTGCGTGAAAAAGCCGATACCATAGTCAAACAACCATGGTATCAGCATTTTTATTTCTTGCTATTGAAATTGGGATACTTAAACAATGTTTTGATAACACAAATTCGCGTAGCGGTTGGCGGCAAACTTTGCGAGTTTTTTTATTTTGCGTCTTTTTAGTCAAAAGAAAACGCGGTAGAAAAGAAATTGTGCATCTTCGATCTACACTTAGGGTGCGTTCTCTGTGAGAAGGCACATCAATTCAACAAAACACGGTATTTTTTCAGCAATTTCGGAATTTCGGACTTGGAGGCAACGTTGCAAATCCGCTTCATTTTTTTGATGCGGTATTTTACGCCGTTGTCGCTCAAAAACGTAGATTCTCCAATGGAATTACAATTCTCCGACAAATGCCGTATAATTTTAAAATCGGTCTCGTCACATTCCGCCAGGAGCTTTTCAATGCTCATCAGCTCGGCAAGCTCCGCATCCCCGTAAAAAGCGTCCGTTTGCTCAAACGCCAAAGCACAAACCGCATCCGCCCCGACAGCCCCTTCTTCGCCATTCGGACGGTAATCCACCGTCACGCTCATCCCGATAAACCAGGGGTTGCTTGCAATGCAATCGGCAATCTCAAACGCCGCCGCGGCAAGCGCACAATGATCTACCCCAACCGACAAAATCTCCGGGAAATGCGAGAGGATCTGCGTATTGGAATGAACTGTGATACAGATTTTTGAGGTATCAGCTCCCAATGCCCGCAGGTGCGTCAATAGCGAAACCGCGGCAAAATCATTTGCGCAAATCACCGAATCAAACGGATCGCGGCAATGCGCCCGATAAAAAGCATCAAAGCAAGCCCTGAGAGAGCCGTCGTTTTCAAATACTGCACCATCCTCAAAGCAGGTCAAAAACGCATTTTTGCGGGCAATATCCGAAAAGGATGCGTGATTCATCCCGTAAAAAGCGGTGTGCTTTTTCCCCGTCTCCCCAAAGCGTGTCGCTAAGAGCGCCATAAAGCGGTTGTAATCGGTGCGTACACAGCTGTAACGACCAAACAGCGATCGATTCGGCAGATCGTTTAAGATGATTGGATGGCAATTCTGATGCTGTAAGCGTGCCACTGTTTCGGTCATCCATGCGGCAGAACCGCCCACAACGAATGCGCATGCTTCTCCCGCCGCGTCAGCAGGATCGGAAGAAACATTCAACTGCACGCGCTTTTTTCGCGCCTGATTTTTCAAGGGAACGATCATTTTCTTATACCAGTTCGTCGTGGCATAGCTTGGTTCTCCAATGATATACATCTCCGATCTCCCCCTCCGTGTAATTTTTTGTGAAAATTTTGCGTGGAAATCTGTCTTGAAATCCGTCGCAAAAAAAGGTATCATAATGGTAGATAAGGTAATTATATCACAGATTTGGAGGTATGTCAATGAAAAAAGTGATCGTTGAAAAAAAGAAGCAGGCGATCCCCACCTATATTCCGAAGGCGGCACACGACCTGCCCATGTTTTTTGAAAACAAGCCCTACCAAGGTGCATCGGGAAGAATCTATCCCATTCCCTATTCCGACGGAATTACCGATACCAAAACCGACGTTGATTACGATGTGTTCACCATCGAAAATGAATACGTCAAAACCCAGGTGGTTCCCGCGCTGGGCGGCAAGATCCTACGCGGCTTGGATAAGGTCGGCAATTATGACTTCATTTATTATAATGAGGTCGTCAAGCCCGCGCTCGTCGGCATTGCAGGTCCCTGGATCTCCGGTGGTATCGAATTCAACTGGCCCCAGCACCACCGCCCCACGACCTATATGCCCTTGGAGGCGGTCATCGAAGAAAATGCCGACGGTGGCAAGACCGTTTGGACGGGCGAGGTTGAGCCGATGAACCGCATGAAGGGAATGGCAGGTATTACGGTAAACGCCGGAAGAAGCTACATCAAAGCCAAGGTTCGCATCTACAACCGCACCTCCCAGCCCCAGCTCTTTATGTGGTGGGCGAATCTTGCAGTTCCGGTAAATGACAATTACCGCACCGTGTTCCCGCCCGACTGTGAGTGGGTCAACGACCACGACCGCCGCGCCGTGCTCTCCTGGCCGATCGCAAAAGGCGTTTACAAAACCGCACGCCCCTACAACTTTGGGGACGGCACCGATCTCTCGCACTACTCTGCCGTTAAAGTTCCCTCCTCGTATCTGATCTCGCAGGGGCAATCCGATATGGATTTTATCGCGGGCTATGACACCGCACAAAAGAAAGGCATTGCCACGGTTGCAAATCATCATATTTCTCCCGGCAAAAAAATGTGGCACTGGGGCATTGGTGACTTTGGAGATATGTGGTGCTCCAATCTGACCGATGAAAACGGTCCTTACATTGAGCTGATGACCGGTGTTTACACCGACAACCAGCCCGATTTTACCTGGATATCTCCCTATGAAACCAAGGAATTTGAACAGTACTGGTATCCCATCCGCGAGATCGGGGAGCCGAAAAACGCCTCCATCGACGCCGCTGTCAACCTCGAACAGCGCGGCGAGGAGATCTTCCTCGGCTTTAACGTCACGGGCAGCTTTCCGAACGCAACGGTTCGCCTGACCGAGAACGGCAAGGAAATTTATCGCGAGACCTGCGACCTCTCCCCCGAAGAGGCATACCTCAAAATACTGCCGTTGAGTGGTGCAGATTTCAACGCGCTTACCGTTTCACTGACCTCTGCCGACGGTAAGGAGCTGATTTCCTATACCCCTTACGTCCGCGGACAAAAAACGCCGATCGACGTTCGTGAACCGGTCAAACGCCCCTGTGAAATTGAGACCGTGGAGGAGCTTTACATCAACGGCTATCACCTTGAGCAATACAAACAGCATAATTACCGCCCCGAAGCGTATTATCTGGAGGGTCTGCGCCGCGATCCCGGAGACATTCGTTGCAACACCTCGATGGGACGTCTGTGCCTGAAAAACGGAGAGTTTGAAAAATGCGTGAATTACTGCACCACCGCCATCAAGCGTCTGACCTCCCGCAACCAGCATCCCACCGATACCGAGGCGTTCTACCTCAAGGGCATTGCGCTGACCTACCTCGGCCGTGACAAGGAAGCCTACGACACGCTCTACCGTGCGGCATGGAACTACACGCACCGCAGTGCAGCAATGTTTGAGCTGGCTTGCCTGGATTGCAAGGCAGGCGACTTCAAAGCGGCATTGGAAAAGCTTGACGAATCTTTGGGGCTAAACATGGGACATACCAAGGCGCAAAACCTCAAGGCAGCCATTTTGCGACATCTGGAATATCCGAGCGCCGAAGCGCTTGCCGCACAAAACGCCAACGACGATCTGCTGGATCTGTTTGCCATGGTGGAATACTCCCATTACGCAGACAACTCCGAAAAGCTGGCACAGTTCCGCCTCAAGGCAGAAAATCTGATCGACGTTGCCATCGACTATATGAAGGCAGGGCTTTACGCTGACGCCATCCGTACGCTCTCTCTGGCAGACGATACCTATCCGATGGTCAATTACTACAAGGCATACTGCAACGGCAAGCTCGGAACCGTAAGTGCCGACCTTGTCAAAGCTGCAAATGCGCTTCCCACCGGCTACTGCTTCCCCTCCCGCCTTGAGGATATCCTCGTGTTGCAGCACGCAACCGAGACCGTTCCCGACGGTGCCAACGCTTACTACTATCTGGGATGCCTGTACTACGACAAATTCCGCTACGCCGACGCCGCACAAAGCTGGGAAACCTGCGTTGCCTGCGATCCGACGCACGGAAAAACCTGGCGAAATCTCGCACTCTACTACTTCGATAAGGCACACGAACCCGAAAAAGCACGCCAAGCCCTTGAAAATGCTTTGGCTTACAAGAGCGACGACCCTCGCCTGCTCCTTGAATATGAACAGCTGTTGAAAAACATGAATTGCTCCATCGAAGAGCGCCTTGCGGTATACGACAAATATCCGGAGCTGCTCAAGGAGCGCGATGACTGCTATCTGGATCAGCTGACCCTGATCTGCCAAACCGGCAATTACCAAAAAGCCATTGATATGGCAGCGGCAAAACGCTTTCACATCTACGAGGGCGGCGAAGGCAAGCTGACCAAACAGCACGCATGGATGCACACCCTTTACGGCAAGGAGCTGACCGAGCAGGGCAACTACGAAAAAGCCGAGCAGATCTATCAAAACGGCGTCAATATGCCGAAATCCTACGGGGAAGCAAAAACCTTCTTCAACCAAGAGGCACATATCTTCTACTATCTGGCAAAGCTCTATGCAAAAATGGGCAATGCCGAAGCAGAAAAGGAAGCATACGAAAAAGCGGCAGTCTATAAGGCGGCAGTCTCGGAGCTTTCCCTCTTCCGCGCGCTGGCGCTGAAGGAGCTGGGCAGAGCCGATGAAGCCAACGCCGTGCTGGACGAGATGCTCCGCATGGCGGAAAACCAGATCGCCAACAAGGATCTGCGCACCTATTACGGTGTCGGTTCCCCCTCTCCGATGCCTTTTGAATATGACATTGAGAAAAATAATCTCCGCGACGGACACATCCTCAAAGCCTTTGCGCTTTTGGGGTACGGAAAAAATACTGAGGCAGAGGAAGCAATGAACGTAGCAAGAGCACTGGATCCCAACGATTTCCGCATTTTCGCCTTCGATCAAATCAAATAATTTACAATAAGACTGCCCCCGCACAGCTTTGTGCGGGGGCGCGTTTGACTTATGGTTTCTTATGCCATTTTTTGAATATGCTCTGCAATATAGCGCTCCATTTCCTGAGCCGAAATTCCCAGCGCCAGGGAAAGCTCCGTGTAAAGATAGCGCTTTGCATTCTCTGAAAAGCCGCGCTCGGAATCCGAAATGCGCGCCGGCTTTTGCGGCGTTGCATTGGTACGCCGCCAAACCGTTTTGATCACACGTACCCATTCCTCCGGCGTGTGCATCCGCATACACTCCGTGTAGCGCGTGCGCAACAGCTTTGCGTTTGGCTCGTCGATCGCGTCTACCTGCGTAATCCGATTCAAAAACGATTCCGCCTCCTCGCGATTGAGCAAACGGCGAAGAAAGACGCGGTCACTGTCCACCGGAATATAAATCACCCCGTTGCTGTCGTGAAGCGATTGCAACACGTAATACTCGCGGTCGGCGGGCATTCCTTCTAAGGGAGCCGTTTGGATATCGGAGATTCGGCAAATCCCTCCCGATTCATAAAAAACGTAGTCATTTTTCTGAAACACCGCGCTTTCCTCTCTTTCTTTCATATCCTATATATATTATATCACATATTTTTTCAAAATGTAATATCCGAAAAAGAGAAATTCACAAAAAAGTCAAAATTGTGGGTGCAAAACAAGTTCAAAAACGAAGACGGTTGTTATATTTTGTCGGTAACCCCTCGCGATACAGATGCGAATCGTTTGACAGCTGCAGCACACGCGGAAAAACAATTCCGGATTCTTGCTCCGGAAATTCGATCACCGTCATACCGGAGTGAGACATATCAAAATGTGTGCAAAAGGTCGGATACGGAATATCCAGCAAAAGACTCAAAAACAAAAGTCCGAAGCCTTGGTGGGCAAACAAAGCTACCCGTTGTTTGTTGTTTTTCTCCACTCGATAGCCGCCCTTTTCTGCATCGTGCACGTATCCCAAGCTTTCCAAAAACAAATCCTTTTCGATGCGAATCCGAGCAATCCCCTCTGCAAATTTCGTATCGGCAAACACCGGATGCGTATACCATTCGTCGCCCAGCTGCTTGATCTCCCGGCTGTTGAACACCTCCCGCAAATACGGTACATTAAAACACCAAGTGCGATAGCCATCGGGATGCGGATAGAAAAATTCCTGCGCGGCATAATGCTCGTTGCACCAATCCAGCACCGTCATCTCTTTTTTCAAGATTTCGCAGGTCGGCTGTGCCGTTTGCTTCGCGCGTTCGGAGGAGGATGCGTAAATTTGATCCAGGCCGTACAGCGCCAGGCGCTTTGCCACTGCCTCCGCTTGCCGCACACCCAAGGGTGTCAGCGAATCGGGTTCGTAGATCGGATCTCCGTGTCGAATATAAAATAACAGCATTTTCTCATTCTCCTTATCAAGCGTTCAGCACATTATAACATACAGAGGAAGAAAAGTCAACAATCAAAAACAATGAAATGTCGTTTTTGTCCACATTGCAGGAGTTTTTTTGATGAAAATCGAGCGATTTTGAAGCAAGAATGAGTAAAAAATAGGTTCAAAATATTTTGCTTGCCGATCGGGATGTAACATAAGCCTCTCACTCCGGGAGAGGTGGCAGCCGTAGGCTGACGGAGAGGGTAAAACCCCAACCTCCCTCTCAGCACTCCGCGTAGCTCTCCCAAGGGGAGAGCCTTGGTTAGCGTTGCGCAAGGCTGATGAAAGGTCGTTTGTAGATCCCACTTCGGCTTACGCCTCGCGCTTTTGCGACAAGCCGCAAAAGTTCGACCGGCGAGCCTGCGAGCCTTCTCAGAGATGACGCAAGAAATGATATATCGTAGAGCATTTAGGGGAGTGGTCCCTAAATGCTCGCGGAGCTATGGCTCCATCTGTCTACTTGGGAACGAATTTGGAGCCTGAATAAACGAACGAGGCAGGAGCTTTCCTACCTCGTCAGTTTTTATTAGTTCGTTAAAAGTTTTGAAGGGCTTTGGGAAACTTTTTTCAAAAGTTTCCCCAAAAAACGCGTCCTTTTTCAAAAGTTCCCCACAAAAAACCAAAAGACTAAAATCAAATTACATCAAGGAGCGATACAGCGCGATGATATCCTCCAACGTGGGATCCTTGGGGTTGCCGGGACGGCAAGCATCTGCCATAGCAGACTCTGCAAGGAATTGAATGTCCTCTTCCTTTGCAATCGCTTTGAGGTCCTGTGGAATTCCAACGTCGATCGAAAGCTGACGAACTGCATCAACAGCCGCCTTGCGGTACTCCTCGGCACTCATCTTTTCAGTGCCTTCAACACCCATTGCTTTTGCAATGTCGCGGTATTTTTCACCCGTTGCGGGAGCATTGTATTCCATCACCGTGGGCAAAAGGATCGCGTTTGCAACGCCGTGGGGAGTGTCGTATACCGCACCCAGCGAATGCGCCATCGAGTGAACGATGCCAAGTCCTACGTTCGAAAATCCCATGCCGGCAACGTATTGCCCCAGTGCCATACCTTCTCTGCCCTCGGGCGTGTTGTTCACCGCACCGCGCAAGCTCTTTGCAATCAGCTCGATCGCTTTGAGATGGAACATATCGGTCATCTCCCAAGCGCCCTTGGTAATGTAGCCCTCGATCGCGTGCGTCAAGGCGTCCATACCGGTCGCGGCGGTCAAGCCCTTGGGCATGGTGCTCATCATATCGGGATCAATGATGGCAACCACAGGGATATCATGTACGTCCACGCAAACAAACTTGCGCTTCTTTTCCACGTCGGTAATTACGTAGTTGATGGTTACTTCTGCAGCCGTTCCCGCCGTGGTCGGAATTGCAATGATCGGAACCGACGGATTTTTGGTGGGAGCTACGCCCTCCAGGCTGCGCACGTCCTCAAATTCGGGGTTTGCAATGATGATGCCAATCGCCTTGCAGGTATCCATCGAGGAGCCGCCGCCAACCGCGATCAGATAATCCGCACCCGCTGCACGGTATGCCGCAACGCCGCTTTGTACGTTTTCAATGGTAGGGTTTGCCTTGATATCCGAGTAAATCTCGTACTTCAGTCCCGCACCGTCCAGAACGTCCAAAACCTTTTTGGTCACACCAAACTTGATCAGATCGGGATCCGAGCACACCAGCGCCTTTTGAAAGCCTCTGCGTGTAACCTCGCCTGCCAGCTCCGCAACCGAGCCGGCGCCGTGATAAGACGTTTCATTCAAAATAATTCTTGCCATTTTTGTTTCCTCCGTTTTTTAATCGTTATAGATCTCACCGTGCCCGACACCCTGCTGTGGCATTGCCTGCACGTAAAAGACATCCTTGACTCTTGCCAAAATCTCCCGCAAATCCCGCTTCCATTGTCCCGCATAGGGCTGCAGATCCGCACTGACGCCGTAAGCATCAAGCCCCAGGCGTTCGGCAATGTACAGCGCGCGGAAAAGATGGTACTCCTGCGTTACGATCACCACACGCCCCTGCGGATACGCCTTGGCTAAATTGACCATGCTCTCATAGGTGGAATATCCCTCCGGGTCGATCAAAACAGCCTCCTGCACAACACCGGCAGAAATTGCCGCATCCCGCATGGCGCCCACTTCGTCGTACCCCTCGTGGCGGTCGCCGCTCATCAACAGCGTATCGGAAACGCCAAGACGGTATAAAGAGAGCCCTGTTTCCACACGGTCGGCAAGCATACTGCTCATACGTCCGTCTGCATATACCCTGCATCCCAAAACCAGAATACAATCCGCATCCGAAACGGCATCGCGCACCTCTTCTGCTGACAAAATGCGCTCGGAGGTCTTATCGCAAACCGCACTGCTAAGCACCAACAAAATCGTACCCATCAAAAGTCCCACACACAGCAAAAAGCAAATGGCAGGCAACGTCCGTTTCCATCGAAGCTTCCGAATCCGCGAGAGCCAAGCGCTCCACGGCAACCTGTAAAGCCAATCAAACAAGCCGATCAGCTTTCTTCCAATCTTTTTCCAAAATCCGCATTGTTCTTCCGATTTCGATTCGGGTCTGTTTTGCAACGGTGTTCTAACCTCCTATCAAGCAAAAGGGCGTAGACGTGGACACGGATACGACAGCGAATCGCAACACACCAAGTTTGCTATTCTTTTAACAGTATAGCAGAAAAAACGACAAATGTCAAGAGATTACGACAGTTCTTGGCGCAAATATGCCAAAATCTTTTTTTCCTCGCGGGAGATCTTCACCTGCGTCAGCCCTAGCGCCGACGCCGTCTGCTGTTGCGTCAGATTCCGATAATAGCGCATCAAAACGATTTTCTGCCACAACGGCGGTAACCTTTGAATACATTGTGACAGCGCAACACGGTCGCAGATTTTCTCGCTCTCGTTCTCGCTTTCCTCGTCTGCGATCACGTTTTCGTAGGTCACGGTATCCTCACCGTACACAAAATCCGCCAGTGAGGTCACGGGTGAGATGGCATCTAATGAGATCGCCGCCTCCTCCACGCTCACACCGCAACGCTGTGCCAGCTCGGCAATCCCCGGCTCCCGTCCCTCCTCGGCAACGATCCGATTTTTTTCGTGCATCAGTGAGATCCCGCGCCGCTTATAAATACGGCTGACCTTAATCGGTCCGTCATCCCGCAGATGCCGTCGGATCTCTCCCACAATCAGCGGAACGGCGTAGGTCGAGAACGCAGTCCCCCGCTCCAGCGAAAACGAGCGGATAGCCTTGATCATCCCGATGGTACCGATCTGTACCAGATCCTCGTACTCGGTTCCGCGATCCAAAAAACGGCGTGCAACCGTGCGAACCAAGCCCAAATTCTCCTCTACCAGCTCGGCTTCGGCAGCCTCGTCTCCGTTCCGAACGCGCTCCAAAAGTGCCGCATTACGTTCATAGATGGATGTTTGCTCCATTCAATCACCTCGATGAATCAATCCGTAAGCTATGCTTACTTATGTAACCGCTTCAACAGCGTCACCGAGGTTCCCCGCCCCACGCGGCTCGTCACGCGCAGCTCGTCGCAAAAGCTCTCCATTACCGTAAAGCCCATGCCGCTGCGTTCTCCTTCCGCGTCGGTGGTAAAAAGAGGCTCCCGCGCTTGCTTGACATTTTCAATGCCGCATCCGCGGTCACGGATCTCAATTTGAATCAAACGCCCCTCGCACAGCTTGACCTCAATCCGAATCTCCCCCATTTCCTCCCGGTAAGCGTGCACAATGCAGTTGGTCACCGCCTCTGAGACCGCACATTTGATATCGGCAAGCTCCAGCGCAGTCGGGTTCAACTGCGCGCAAAACGCCGCCACCGCCGCACGAGCCATACCCTCGTTGACCGAAAGCGAGGGCAAAATCAAACACATCTCATTTTCCACTGCGGCGCTGAAATCCACTCTGTTGTTTTTCATAATCCTGATCCTTTCACTTCACTTTTGTTTTTAAAATCGAAACCATGCGCTCCATTCCCGCAAGCTTCATAATTTTCATTACGGCAGGGCTTGGATCCAACACCGCAAGCGTTCCGCCGTATTGCTTCACCAGAGCAAACCGCCCCATGATCAGCCCCAGCCCCGAGCTATCCATAAAATCCACCGCCGAGAGCTCCAATAGCACCCTTGTGGGGCGCTCTGCCATAATGCGATCGTCAATTCCCGTCCGCACGCCAACCGCACTGTGGTGGTCGATCTCACCGCACACGTGTACAACCAGAGCGTCTCCCCGTTTTTCGTAGGTAATCTGTCCGCCTTTTTTGATCATTCTCATTCCTCCCTTTTCCAAAAGGCATGTCCTTTTTTTCATTGTAGCACATCCGCCGCGTGAAATTTGTCGGAGTGTGCGGTCGAAAAAAATAATAAAAAAAGAGTGCTTTTCGATCTGCACTTCGCCTTTCTTTATGTAGTTAAAATAAACAAAAAGAATGTTGGATTTTGTTATATTTCGCACATTGACATAGGTATATACCGTATGATATAATAAAATTGAAACAATCGTTAAGCAAAAAGCTCATAAATAGTGATTTAAAAATAAGGAGGCAAAAAAATGATGAACAGTTTTTTGGAAAAGCGATTCAAAGCGTTCTTGGATGGAAAACTCTGTTTATTAAGAATCGCACAATATTCTTTCGCCGTCTTGTATCTTCTTTTTTCCGTCATCCATGTTATTCGGTTCGAACCGGGTTGGTTGGGTGCCAATCTTCCGTATTACAGTCTCATCTTTTTTGCCGGGTTTGGACTGAGTGAGCAAGTTGCTTATCTTGTCCTTTCTATCATCATGCTGTTTGGCTCACTTGCTTTGCAGATTACTTCAAGTATCCTGCTGTTTTGGAAGAAGAAAAGCAAGTTGTTTTTAGGAATGATCCTAACGGATTGGGCAATTTCTTTGCTGATCAGCATAATAGGTTCTTGGTTCGTATGGTGGCAAACCTATCTGTCGCTTGTATGTTGTGTATTGTTTTTCTGTGTTTCAAGAAAACTTGCCAAAAAGGATGCCCCTCCCAATCCTGATAGCGAGGAACTTATATGAAAAAGCTGACATTTGTTCTGATTTTATTGTTACTTCTCCCCCTTTTAACCTATAATCATTCCGTCGGTTTTGAAGTAAAGTTTTATACAGGTGATGATCCGTTTTATGATAATGTCCGTGATCAATTTTTGAATTGGCAGGATTTTTCGGGAAATGTCATTCCGAATGCGGAGACAGCGCTTGCCATAGCAACATCCATCTATGAGGCTGTTGATAAGCACCATGAAGTGGAGGGGCTGGTTCCAAGCTCGGTTTTCTACGATGAGGACGATGAAATATGGGTTGTGTCGTTTGATAGACCAAATCCTTCTCAAAACATCGATATCTCCGGCGGCGGTTGGTGCATCGCAATGCGTAAAAGTGATGGGCAAGTAGTTAAAATATGGAGAATGGAATAATTTTTTGGATAGGAGGGTCCCATGGGATTTATCAAAAAGCACAAGAAACTGCTGATCATTGGTATCGTTATATATGTTGCAATAAGCATTCCTGTTATGGCTTTTTATGTATATCCTAATATGCAAAAGCTATTAGAAGATCCTTGGTACAAAAACGATATCAAACAAGTCGCAACGGATTTTCTATCTGAGATTGCTCCCGATGAACCTAATATCGTTTTTCATAGATACAAATATTCATACGACGAGCAATTCAAAGGAACCGACACGGACACGAGTAGTGCGGAATATCCATTTTCCGCCGTGGATGTAACTGCACAGATTGGCAATAAAAAATATGTGCTACACATTGTCAAGGACGCGGACGG
>JAFTLZ010000114.1 GCA_017452665.1 Clostridia bacterium | reverse complement strand
GCGGTCACGGTCAGAACGGTTCCGCAGGGAAACGCACCAAGCAGACTGACGTCCTCGCCGTTCACCCGTTTTTCAATATGAACCTTTTGATCCTCTTCGATCGAGGAATGAAGTTGTAGTAACATAATCAAAGACCTTTATGTGTGATTTTAAGCGGTATAGAATACCCGTCGGGGGACTTAATCAAGTCCCCCGTAGCGTTTATTTTACCTTTTTCAGCTTCCAGATGCGCTGTGCGTATTCTTCAATGCTGCGGTCTGCGGCAAACTGCCCTGCCGCCGCAATGTTCAGCAACGACATCCGATTCCACTTTGCCTTGTCGCGGTAAGCGTCGATCATCGCCTTGTGCGTCAGATGGTAGGATTCAAAATCTGCCAGACACATATAAGGATCCGCCACGCCGTGCCCGTTGTTGAGCAGATAGGACGCGATATCGGAAAAGCTTTCGCCTGCAAAGCCCGTCGAGAGCTGGTTGATGATGCGTACCAGACGCTCGTTGGAAATATAATATTTCGCCGCGCTGTAGCCGTTGAGCCAAAGCTGCTCCACCTCGTCTGCTTTCAAGCCGAAGATGAACATATTCTCCTCACCCGCCGCCTGCTGCATCTCTACGTTTGCACCGTCCAGGGTACCGATGGTCAGCGCACCGTTGATCATCAGCTTCATGCATCCCGTACCGCTTGCCTCCTTGCCCGCCAGCGAGATCTGCTCACTGATCTCGGCAGAAGGTACCAGCGCCTCCGCCATGCTGACGCTGTAGTTCTCCAAGAACACCACGTTCAGCTTTTCGCGGATCTTCGGGTTGCCCTCAATGTCCTTGCTGATCATGCAAAGCAGCTTGATGATGCGCTTTGCCATATCGTAGCCGGGCGCCGCCTTTGCACCGAAAATAAAGGTCTGCGGCTGCATATCCAGATCGGGATTTTCTTTGAGATCCAAGTAAAGACCGATGATGTTCAGGGCGTTGAGCAGCTGACGCTTGTATTCGTGCAAGCGCTTGATCTGTACGTCGTAAACCGAGTGCGTGTCGATCCTTTTTCCGGTTTTTGCCGCTACAAGGTTCGAGAACGCGATCTTATTCTCGTGCTTGATGGCACGCAAGCGCTCCTTCACCGCTTCGTCATCTGCAAACTTGGCAAAGTCGGCAAGTCGTTCGGGTTGATGTCTGTAATCGGTTCCGATACACTCGTCGATCAGCGCGGCAAGCTTGGGATTGGAGTAGCACAGCCAGCGGCGGTGTGCAATTCCGTTGGTGACGTTGTCGAACTTTTCGGGATAGATGCGGTAAAAGTCCTTAAAGGTGGAGTCCTTCAAAATCTTGGAGTGCAGCTTGGAAACGCCGTTGACCGAGTGCGATCCGATCACCGACAGGTTTGCCATGCGCACCTGCCCGTAGCCGATCACGCTCATCTGCGAGATTCTGCCCCAGTTGCCGGGAAACGCCGTCCAAGCCTCGCGGCAGAAGCGCTCGTTGATCTCCTTGACGATCATATAAATGCGGGGGAGCTTGAGGCGGAACAGATCCTCGTTCCAGGTCTCCAGCGCCTCGGGCATCACCGTGTGATTGGTGTAGGAAACCGTGTGCGTTACGATATTCCATGCACGCTCCCAGGAGTAGAAATAATCGTCGATCAGAATGCGCATCAGTTCGGGAATACAAAGCGCGGGGTGCGTATCGTTGATGTGAATGGCAACCTTGTCAGAAAGATTCTCCAGCGTTCCGTAAACCGCCATGTGGTCGCGGATGATGCTTTGAATTGAGGAGGACACCAAAAAGTACTGCTGAGAAAGACGCAACAGCTTGCCCTCGGTGTGGTTGTCGGAGGGATAGAGCACCTTGGAGATGATCTCCGCATTGGTGCTCTCCTCCAGCGCCTGCGTGTACTGCCCCTGCGTAAACAGGCGCATATCAAACTTTTGCGTGTTGCGCGCGCGCCACAGACGCAGTTGGCTGACTGCAGTGCTGTCGGCGCCGGAGATCATCATATCGTAAGGCACCGCCTCGATCTCTTCGCAATCCTCGTAAATAATCTCACAATGTCCGTCGGGCTTCCACTCCTCGCGAATGCGGCCGCCAAAGCGAACCTTATAGGTGCGGTCGGTTCTGGGAACCAGCCAGACCTCGCCGCCGGGGAGCCAGATGTCCGGTGTTTCTACCTGAATACCGTCTACGATCATCTGCTTGAACAATCCGTACTCGTAGCAGATGGAAAAGCCGGTCGCGGGATAATCCAGCGAGGAGAGCGAATCCATAAAGCAGGCGGCAAGGCGGCCAAGACCGCCGTTTCCAAGGCCTGCATCAGGCTCGCACTCGTAAAGATCGTCCAGCTCAAAGCCCAGCTTTTTCAAAGCTGTTTTATATGCGTCTGCCAGACCGAGATTGCAGAGATTGGTTTTGAGCGAACGGCCAAGCAAAAACTCCATGCACATATAGTATACGCGCTTGGCGCCCGCCGCGTTGACCTTTTTCTTATAGGCGGAGCGTTTGTCGCTCAAAATATTTTTGACCGTGATTGCGGTTGCCTTGTACATCTGGTCACGGGACGCCTCCGCCGCCGTACAACCAAAATGGCGCTGCAGCACGCTTTCGATCAGTTCTTTTACCTCTGCGCTGTTGGGATTATAATTCATAACAAATGAGCCTCCGTAAATGGGTGATAGATTAGGGTTTCCTCCGGCGCTGTTTTATCAAATGCTTTTGCCGGAACAAGCATCAAAGGGTTGCGTACATCTCCAGATATTTCTGTGCGGACGCGCTCCAGGAAAAATCGGTTTTCATAATTTTGGATACCAGCTTTTTGCGCTTTTCTCCGTTGTTCCAAAGGGCAATCGCCGCCTCCGTACGCTCGCGCAGCTCTGCCGAGGAGTAATTTGCAAAGGTAAAGCCGTTGCCGTGAATGGTCTTTTTCTCCTCCCAGTAGGGTTTGATCGAGTCGTAAAGTCCGCCCGTCTCCCGCACCACGGGAATGGCGCCGTAACGCGACGCGATCATTTGCGAAAGTCCGCAGGGCTCGCTCTTGGATGGCATGAGGAAAATATCCGTTGCCGCGTAGATCCGTTTGGAAAGATCGCGGTCGTAGGTGATCAGCGCGCGGACCTTGTCCGGGAACGCCGCCTGCAGATCCAGGAAGAACTTCTCGTATCTTGCCTCTCCCTTGCCAAGCACCACCAGCTGAACGTCATTGTCTGCAACGGTATCGTAAATACACTCCGACAAAATGTCCAGCCCCTTGTGCGATGCCAGGCGTGAGATCACCGAAAGCATCGGAACGTCCTCCCGCTCCGGCAGCCCCGTTTCCAGCTGCAGGGCGCGCTTGTTTTTGACCTTTCCCGCCATGCTGCGCTGTGAAAAGTTTGCCGCGATCACGGCATCCGTTTTGGGATCGTAATAGCTGTAGTCAATGCCGTTCAGAATTCCGCACAGCTTGTGCGCGTTTCGGTTGAGAATGCTCTCCAGCCCGTGCGCATAGGCGGCGGTGCGGATCTCCTCGGCATACCGCGGGCTGACCGTGCTGACACGGTCGGCACATTCGATCGCAGCCTTCATCAGGTTGATACAGCCGTTCTGATCCATCAGAGAGTGCTCGTTCTCTCCCAGGGCAAATACGTCACCGAGAATGGCAAAATCGTAATTTCCCTGGTATTCGATATTGTGAATGGTAAACACCGTGCGGATATTTTCATATCCTTGGCGGTTGCGGTAGATGCAGTTCAGGTACACCACCGACAGCGCCGATTGCCAATCGTGTGCGTGGAGCACGTCGGGATAGTAATTCAGGTGCGCCATCAGCTCCATCACCGCCATACAAAAGTAGGCGTAGCGTTCGCCGTCGTCGTAAAAGCCGTACAGCGCGGGGCGCTTGAAATAATATTCGTTGTCAATGAAATAGTAGGTGACGCCGTCCTTTTGCAGGCTGAACACGCCGCAATATTGCTGTCTCCAGGCAAGATCCACGTAAAAAACGTCCTCCTGCTTCATTTGACTGCGCCACTCCTCGGAGACGGCGGCGTACAGGGGCATCACCACGCGTACGTCTGCCTCTCCCGTTTTGGCAAGCGCCGCCGGGAGAGAGCCCATCACGTCGCCAAGTCCCCCCGTTGCCGCAAAGGGCATTGCCTCTGCGCCAACATATAAGATTTTTTTCATACTTTGGATTTCCTTTCTGTTTTGCCGAGCGTCGGACACATCCGATCCCGCTCAGACCATCACGCCCTTGTCGATAAAGAAGGGCATGGTATTATAACCGGACAGATTTCTGCCGTCCTTGATCACCACGTTTTTATCGGTGATCACGCAGTTCAGGCTGACGTTGTCTCCAACGTAGGTATCCTGCAAAAGAATGCTGTTCTTCACCACCGTGCCTTTTCCGATATGCACTCCGCGGAAGATGATGGAGTTCTCCACCTCGCCCTCAATGATGCATCCGTCGGCAATCATGCAGTTGCTGATCTTCGCGTCACCCGCATATTTGGTGGGCGCGCTGTTGCGGATCTTGGTGAAGATCTTGCGTTCGGGATCCGAGAACAGATCCTTGCGCACATTCTCCTCCAGCAGCATCATCGACGTGCTGAAGTAGTTCTCCAGCGAGGATACGCACGCGCAGAAGCCGTCAAAGCAGTACGCGCGGATCAGCTTCTTTTTCAGCTGCTTTGCAACGATGTCGCGGGTAAAGCTCTTGTAGCCGTGCGCAATGGAGTCCGAAACAATATTCTGCAGATCGGTGCGGCTGATGACCATCAAATTGGTGTTGACGTAGCAGCTGCCGCGCTTCGGCATCGTATAGGTGATCTCGGTCACGCGGTTTTCCTCGTCGATTCCGAGAATGTCCACGGACTTGTCAAACAGAGAGTTCTTCACGTCCACCTTTTTGGTCACCAACGTCATGTAAGCGCCGGAATGTATGTGGTCTTCGATCACTGCCGAGAGATCAATGTTCAAAATCACGTCGCAATCGCTCAGCACGATATAATCGGCTCCGCAACGGTTGATAAAGTTGACCGATCCCATCAGCGCCTCCAGCCTGCTCTCGTAAAGCTTGCCCGCCGCGTGATTTTCATACGCCGCCACGTAAGGAGGCAGAATCTTGATGCCGCCCGAACGGCGCGCCAGATCCCAGTCCTTTCCGTTGCCGATGTGATCCATCAGGGATTGGTAATTGTAGTGCGTGATCACGCCGACGTTGGTGATGTCGGAGTTGACCATGTTGGAAAGGGCAAAGTCGATCAAACGGTAACGGCATCCAAAGGGGATGCTTGCCATCGTACGTCTGCGCGTCATCTCCGGAATGGTTTGATCGTGAATATTGGAAAAAATCAATCCTGCTGCAATCATGTCTTTCCCCTCCTCTTATTGCTCCGAGATCATAGCGCCTGCGGCAATGATCTTCCCGTCGGGAATCTCAATCCCTGCGCCAACCACCGCAATGCCTTCCGCCGTGGCGCGATCCTCGCCCACTGTGGCGTTCTTGCCAATGGAAACGTTCTCGTCCAGAATCGAATATTTGACAGTTGCTCCGTCCCCAACGGAGGTTCCGTTCATCAGCACGCTGTCCTCTACCACTGCGCCCGCGCCGACGTAAACGCCCGCGCCAAGCACACTGTTTTTCACCGTGCCGTAGATCTCACAGCCCGCGGTCACCGAACAGTTTTCCACCACTGCATCCTTGCTGATATACTGTGGGGGTTGTGCGGTATGGCGGCTGTAGATTCGCCAGCTCTCCTCGGAGAGCGAGAGCACCGGGGAGTCGCCCAAAAGATCCATGTTTGCCTCCCAAAGCGACTGAATGGTTCCTACGTCCTTCCAATATCCTTCAAAGGAGTAAGCCATCATCTTTTCGCCCGCGGCAAGCATGGTGGGAATGATGTTTTTGCCAAAGTCGTTTGCCGAAGCAGGATCCTTGCTGTCCGCCTCCAGATACTGCTGCAGCTTTTCCTTGGTGAAAATGTAGATGCCCATGGACGCCTTTGTGCTGTCCGGATTCTTGGGCTTTTCGGTAAATTTATAAATGCTTCCGTCGTCGTTGGTGCTCATAATGCCAAAGCGGCTTGCTTCCTCCAGCGGGACGTCAATCACGGCAATGGTGCAATCCGCCTCGGTCTGCTTGTGGTATTCCAGCATTGCGGCGTAGTCCATTTTGTAGATGTGGTCGCCCGAGAGGATCAGCACGTACTTTGCATCGTAGCGGTTGATAAACTCCATGTTCTGCCAGATGGCGTTTGCGGTTCCTTTATACCAATCGGCGCCGCTCTGCCCCTGGTAAGGCGCTAAGATCTGCACACCGCCGTAGGTGCGGTCCAGATCCCAGGGGAGTCCGTTGCCGATATATTCGTTGAGCAGCAAGGGACGGTACTGCGTCAGAACACCCACGGTGTCCACACCGGAGTTGATGCAGTTGGAAAGAGGAAAATCAATGATGCGGTACTTACCGCCGTAGGAGACAGAGGGCTTCGCGGTTTTTTGAGTCAATGCGTAAAGACGGCTTCCCTGACCGCCCGCCAACAGCATAGCAACGCATTCTTTTTTCTTGAACATAGCGTTTGTGTACCTCCTGTATATATAAATGTTATTGGTTTCTTTTTCTGGGGTGCGGTTTATTTGATTCATGATAAGCAATTTTTCCTTAAATATTCAAGTATGCGTTTTGATGCTGACGTTCCTTTTCACTCTTCCCGATACGCGCCGCAAAATCACAGCTCCCATCGCAGGCACCGTAATTTCCACCGCGCGTGTGTATTCCCGCAGCATACAGGGCACCGTCCGGCGCCGTCCGGGGTTCAGATTTCCCTCCCCGCCGTAGCGCGTGTCGTCGGTGTTGAAGATCTCCTCCCACAACCCGTCCTGCGGTACCGCCAGCAAAAAGTGCTCGCGCTTCACCGGCAAAAAGTTGAGTAATACAACGATCTCCTTCCCGTCCTTTGCCACGCGGCGGTAGGAGAGGATGCTCTGCTCGGCGTTGTCGGCATCAATCCAGCGGAAGGTATCCCAGCTGTCGTCGCGGTCCCACAGCGCGGGCGTGCGCAGATACAAATGGTTCAGCTCCGCCGTGAACAGCTGCATCTTCCGATGCATATCATAGTCAAGGAGGAACCACTCCAGCTCGCCCTCAAAATCCCACTCTCGGAACATTCCCAGCTCACAGCCCATAAACAGCAGCTTTTTGCCCGGGTGCGTCATCATATACGTCAAATAGGTACGCGCTCCCGCAAATTTTTGTTCGTAAGGGCCGGGCATCCGATCCAGCAGGGACTTTTTGCCGTGTACGACCTCGTCGTGCGAGATCGGCAGTACAAATTTTTCGCTGAAGGAATAGGTGAGCGAAAAATTCATACGGTTGTGATGGTATTTCCGCCACAGCGGATCCTCCTCGGCATATGCCAGCGAGTCGTTCATCCAGCCCATGTTCCATTTCAGCGAAAATCCCAGCCCGTCGTTTTCAAAGCCCGTGATGTTCGCCCACGCGGTGGATTCCTCCGCAATGGTCATCACGTCGGGGTAGTTCCCTGCAAAATAAGAGTTCAGCTTTTTAAAAAATGCAATCGCCTCCAGGCACTTATTGTTCCCGTACACGTTGGGGACCCATTCGCCCGGACGCTTGTCGTAGTCCAGATAAAGCATCGAAGCCACCGCATCTACACGCAAAGCATCCACGTGGTAGTTTTCGATCCAGTAAACGGCGTTGGAGATCAAAAAGCTTTGTACTTCCTCTCTCCCCACGTCAAAGCGGCGCGTGCCCCACCCTTCGTGCTCGATGCGATCCCAGCCCTGGTACTCGTAAAGAGGCTGTCCGTCAAACTCATACAATCCGTGTGCATCCTTCGGGAAGTGTGCGGGGACCCAATCCAGAATCACGCCGATTCCCGCCTCGTGCATCGCATCCACAAATGCCATAAAGTCCTGCGGCGTGCCGTATCGGGAGGTAGGCGCGTAGTATCCGCAGACCTGATACCCCCAGGAGCCGTCAAAGGGATGCTCGCTCACGGGCATCAGCTCTACGTGCGTGTACCCCATCTGCTTGACGTAGGTGGCGAGCTCGGTGGCAAGCTCCGCATAGGTGTAGTAGCTCCCGTCCTCATGCTTTTTCCAGGAGCCGAGGTGTACCTCGTAGATATTGATCGGCTGTTCGCAAAGATGTGCGCGGTCAAAGCGCTTTTTGCGGTAGCGCATCCATCCCGCATCCCGCCAGCGGTAGCCGTCGATCTCCGCAATCACCGTTGCCGTTTCCGGCGGAACCTGCATATAAAATCCGTACGGATCTGCTTTCAGCACTTCTTTCCAACCGTTTCGGATGTGATATTTATAGTTCTGCCCGATGCAAAGCGTGTCCGCGGGAACGGATACCTCCCAAATGCCTCGATCCGTAATGCGGCGCATCGGAAGCGCATCCGGCTTCCAGCCGTTAAAATCTCCGCAAACGGATACCGCATCGGCGTTCGGCGCCCAGACGCGAAAAACAAAGTCCGTACCGACTCTGTGGAGTCCAAGATATTCGTACGCGCGAAAATTGGTGCCCTGATGGAACAGATATGCGGCAAGCTCGCCTGTATCTGTTGTTGAGCGCACATGGTTTTTCTTTCTGTTGTCCATGTCGGTATCCTTCCTTTCTTTGTATTGCGGGGCGCGGTTTTTCGTGGGAAAACTTTTGAAAAAGTTTTCCCACACTCTTTCAAAACTTTCACAACAATTTATAAGATAGGCGAGATAGGAAAGTCCCTGCCTCGTTTGTTTATTTAGTACCCAAATTTGTTTCCGAGCACGTAGTCGGAACAATCGCTCCCGCGAGCATTTAGGTACATGGTCTTGCCCATGCTTCTGCCACTAAATGCTCCACAAAGATAGTTAACAAGCGGCTGGGACGCATGGATGCGTAGCACACATGCTTACAAAACTGCCCGCTCCACAATAAAGCAATTTCATGTGTCACCTCTGAGAAGGTTCGCAGTTCAAATTCAAAATTGCTAACATTTCCACGTGCGTCATCTCTGAGAAGGCTCGCAAGCTCGCCGGTCGAACCCGTAGGGCGATGCGAAGAATCGGGATCTACGAAGAAATTTTGCAATTCTATCCAAGGCTCCCTTGTTGTAGAAGGGGAGGCGGGCAAGCCGCCGACGAGTGACTAAGGCATAGTTTTTGAAAAAATACGTTTATAGTCAGTATTGGCAAAAAAACGGTATTTTATCAGTAAAAGAGCAGAACTCCACCAGCTTTTTACAAAGGCAATTATCTAAGATATATTATATCATATAGTACAAATAAATCAAGTGGGCAAGTACGCTTTTTGACATTTTAAACAAAAAATAGGCGAAATCACGAAAATGACACGCTTTTTGGATCAAAAATCATCGTTTTTTCGCAATTTCCGGTCATTTTTTGCTTATTTTTGACTGCAAACGACATTTGCATACTGCACAAAAAACGATTTAAAAATTATGCAAGAGTCACAAAAATAAAAATATCTGTTGTTATTTTACCACAAAAATCTTCGTTTGTCAATGTGCATAATTACTGAAGATATTGCGAAATGACATAGTTTTGCGCATTTTTCACAGTTTTTTATTCCTCTGTTGCAAAATTTTTGCATTCCCACCAGATAATTTCCATATAAAATGCGTCGGTTTGCAGCTTGGTCGGAATCCCGGAGGCGGAGAGCGTAATGGCTATGCCGTCCTCCAGGGTCAAAAGCGTCATTTTTTGCCCGCTGACCTCTGTTTTTTGTACCGAAAGCAACGCGGCGTCGGAAAACAGCGCGCTTGCGGGAGACAGCAGCCCGGCAGCTGTGCGCTCGGTCATTTCGGCTCGAATGTCTCCCAAGGTTGCGTAAACGGTGCCGTTTGCCTCGCGCGTCACGCAAATTCCCGCAAGCGAAGCGGGGGAAAGATAACGGACGGAAAGTACCCCGCCCGCGGCTTTCGGCGCGTATGTGACCAGCGCGGAATATTCCGCACCGTTGCGCTCTATGCAGATCTCGGCTTCAAAGGCTGTTTCCCGATAGGAAAAATAAGAGCTTCCCCCGCTCTTACAGGAAGAAAAAAGAATGGCGCCGCACAGGAGCGCAAACAGCAAAAAATGTCGAATTTTCATACGGATTTCCTCGGTTTCGGAATTTTTTGCGTCAAGGGACGGGTAATCCCTCACCGCACGCGTGCGTAAATAGCATCTGTAACAATGTATATGTGGAAATTTTTGAATTCATGTGCAAAAAAACCATTGCAATATTTGTCTTGCCGTGATATAATAAGAGCAACAGAAACGATAAGGCAGTCCGTACGAAAATGTGCGTCATGGCTTTTGTAGAAGGGAGGGAGAAGTACGGAATCCGATAGCTACCGATTGTATTCCGCTCTGCCGCGGTCGGCAGAGCAACCTAAACGGGCGGAGATCCATCTTTCCGCTCTGCGCGCAAATTACCGCCTGTTGAAAAAGCGGTTGGCAGAAGCACACGAAAATACTGATAGCTCAACCGTACCGCGTAAGATCTGCGTGGTAAAGGCGGATGCCTACGGACATGGAGCCCCGCAGTGCGTGCGTGTGCTGTTGGAGGAAGGCTGTGACTTTTTTGCGGTTTCCTGCATTGAAGAAGGCATTTCGGTGCGTGCGATTTGCGATCAGGCAAGGCGCAACGCTGAGATTTTGGTGTTTGGCTACACTGCGCCTTGCCTCGCCGCGTCTTTGTCGGAGCACCGATTGATCCAAAGTCTGCTCTCCCTTGATTACGCACGTGAGTTGAACGCCGCCGCCAAATCCGCAAAGGTCTGCTTGCAAACGCATCTTGCCGTGGACACCGGCATGAATCGCATTGGCTTTTGCGCGCATACGGATGCCTTAATTGCTCGCGCGGCAGAGGATATTGCCCGGGTTTGCAAGCTCCCTGCCCTGCATGTTGCGGGAATGTTCACGCATTTTGCTTGCGCGGACGATATGGAAACCGACGGTGATGGAGCACGTATCAGCCTTTTGCAGGCCGCGCGCTACCGTGATCTGTGCAGGCTACTGACCGCACGCGGGATCGAAATTCCCTTTCACCATACCTGCAACAGCGCCGCGGCAATGCGCTTTCCACAGCTGCATTTTGACGGCGTCAGACTCGGCATCCTGCTTTACGGCGTTTGTCCCGTGCGGCAGATGCAAATTCCCGTGCATCCCGTCATGCGCCTGCAGACCGAAATCATCCATCTGCACACCTCCCCCGCAGGAGAAGGCATCGGCTACGGAGCGCACGCACGTGCAGATTCCGAGCGTCTGATTGCCACGCTCCCCATCGGTTATGCCGACGGCTTTTTGCGCGCTTACAGCGGCGCAACGGTCACGGTGCATACCCGATCCGGGGATGTTCGCGCTCCGATCGTCGGCAACGTGTGTATGGATCAATGTATGCTCGATGTCAGCGGAACCGCGGCTTGCGTGGGGGATGCTGTAACGCTGTTCGGCACTTCCCCAGCCGAGCTTGATGCACTGGCAAAGCGTGCGGATTCCATCCCGTACGAGACACTCTGCCTGATCTCCTCACGCGTTTGCCGCGTTTACTCGGACGGTGACGAACTGCCGACAGAACCAAATCAAAAAGAAGGATAACATTATGCAAAATAAAAAACGATACCCTCTCCTGTTTTTGCCGTGCATTGCACTTTGCATTACGCTTTGCGGCGGTATGCTTGCCTCCTGCACGGCGTCTCCCGACCCCACCGCATCCTCCGCGTTTCAAGCTCTTCGTCTTGACGGAAAGGGCAATTTGACCGCGGAGGTGTCGCTGGATCTGCGTGAGGTGCAGGCGCACACGGGACAAAAGGCGTACCTTTACGAGCTGCTCCCGGGCGAGGAGCTCTCCGCGCTGACGGACAAACAGCCGGTTGCCGAGGCAAAGGTCGCATCCTCTGTGCACTTTCAGCTCTCTTTGACCGAGGGCGAGCACACAAGGCTGTACTCCACGTTTGTGCTGGGCTATTCGGACGGAACGCTCCTTCCCTCCCTCTGCCGCGTACCGGAGAATCCGGAAACGATTGCCTCGTCAACTGTCTCCTTTTTGTGGAGTACCGACCCCAAGGGCTTGGCTCTTTCGGATGCTGCCGACGCCGCCGCGTTGGGATGCCCCCACGGTATGGTGGAGGTGCACTTCTCTTCCCTGCTCTCCGCATCGGATCTGACGCATTCCTTCCGGGGCACCGAATACGCCCTGTCCGGCTCGACCGTCACCGCGCTGGATCAGCAGATCCGATCGGCAACGGATGCTGGCTTGCAGGTTTCTTTGCGAATCACTCCCGATAGCGGCTCCGAGGCGCAGCAGACCGCTCTGCTGGACTTTTTAACGGCGCGCTATGCGGGCGGTGAGCACGGCAGTATCACAGCGATATTTGCGGATTTTTCAACACTTGATGCGGCTGTTGACCGTGCCGCGCGGTTCGTCACGCTCGCGCAACGTGCGCTTGGTTCCCGCGTGGAAAACGGGCGCGTCTACGCGATGGCGCCCCAAGCGGACGTGGAAGGAACGAAGCAATTTTTTGAAGCACTCGGCAATGCGATCGGCGGGGTGACCTCCATGAGCTGGGGCGCCGCGGTGACGCTTGCAGAATCGGACAGTGAACCTTGGGATGCGTCGGATGAAGCTCTTATAACACCCAAAACACTCTCTACATTCTTTACGGCGTTGCGCGCGCAAAAGCATCATCCAACCTGGCTTGCACTTTGTGATCTGTCGTTTGATTCCTTGGGGGACGAAGCATTGCAAGCTGTCTCTTACGCCTATACATACGCACAAGCCTCTGCCGCGGGCGCGGGACTGATCTATTGTAAGCAGAATGCCCTGTCCGATACCGAAGCGGAATTCTTTGCCGAGATCGACACGGGTCTGAATGCCTCGCTTTCTTCTGTCTGCCAATCGGTTTCTGCCGAGGCGTGGACAAGCATCTCCAAGCTGACGCCCACGCGCAAAACGCTCTCCGGCATCGGGAGCTATGGCTCGGTCAGCGGCACGCGCACGGCGTTGTTTGATTTTACAAGCGGAGATTGCTTCGGTTTCTCCGCAGTGGGCAGCATTTCCGCGCCCGAGAGCCATTTATCAAAGACCTGGAACGCCCCCGTGCTATACACCTGGCTGAACACCTCGCACAACGAAACCGGCGTGCAAAAGGTGCTCTCCAACGGTACGGCGCTGAAAGGAGCCACCGCGCTGTCGGCGCAGGTTTTGGCACAGTATGCAAGCAGCGAATCCTGCACGCTGACGCTGCGCCTGCAGGGCATGGACACACAAGGCAAGCTGTTGACCTACCAATCGCAGGCAACGGTTGCAGGCGGCCGCTGGCAGACCGCAACCTTTCAGATTTCTCCCTTCCTTGCCGAGGCAGATCTTTCGCGCCCGTGTGTGCTGACGCTGTTGACCTCTCCAATCGAGAAAAATGCCGAAAACAGCGAAAACACCGAGAACGGCGAGAACTTCGTGTTCTGGGTCAAGGCGCTGTGGACAGTCGTGCCCGTGGCGGATTACAGTATGCTGACACCGATTCTTCTGACCGTTGGCGGCGTTGGAGTGACCTTTTTGCTGATCTTCCTGCTCTACCGCATCTCGTCCGGTCGTCGGATGCGAAGTCGGCAAACGCGGGATTGAGCGGAAACGGAGGTTTGTTGCAATGTCTATGAATTTGAGATACGAAACCCGACAGCAGGATATCAGCCTTGGCTGCAGTCATAATGTCCAATGCGCACCGCATCTGCATCGGGATCTGGAGCTGATTTGTTTGCTGGAGGGCGAGGTGATCGCATATGCGGATGCCGTGCGCTGCACGTTGCACGCGGGTGATGTGTTTTTGACCTTCCCGAACCAGATTCACTCCTACGAAAAACTGACCCCCGAAACGCATTACTGCTTTATTTTCAAGCCCGATTTGGTTCCCGAAATGAAGGAGCTGTTCGCCACGGGATTGCCGCAATCCCCCGTCATCCGCGGCGCGGCAAATGACCCGCGCGTCCGTCGGATTTTGGACGCCTTGTACGAAACGCGCGACCGAGAGCCGTTTGCACACCTGAACGATTTGCGCCGCGGCTATCTTCTGGCGCTTTGCTCGGAGCTGCTCTCGCGCATGACCGTCTCCAAATTGCCGTCAGGAGACTCCGAAACCCTGCGCACCTTCGTCTCATTCTGTATGCAAAATTATGCCGAAAACCTCTCGCTTTCCGTGCTGGAGGAGCAATTACACTTGAACAAATACTATATTTCCCATCTGTTCAGCGGTAAGCTGGGCTTGCGCTTCAACGATTACATCAATTCCCTGCGCATTTCGGAGGCGTGCCGCTACCTGCTGAACTCGGATTACAGCATCACCGAAATTGGCTCGCGGGTCGGCTTCAACACGCCGCGTACCTTCAACCGCGCGTTCATCAAGCAAATGGGCGTCTCCCCTACCGAGTACCGTCGGGAGCGTCTCCCCGAGATCAAAACGCATATCCGGAATCTGAAGGGGCAACCGCGGGATGCCATGCCCATGGATTCGGCAGTGCAGGCACCGGCACCAACGATGCCAACTGCATCCGATCCCGGCACGCGGAACGACTGTGCTCTCGACGGATGTGAGATTGACGGATGCGAAATTGACGGATGCTGTGAATGAGCCTCAAAATGTCACAGATGTCCTATAAAAATCAACTAAAACAGCAATTATTGTCTTATATAACGGAGGAAAATTATGAGTCGTATCAAGGATATCGCGCTCGCTCCATCGGGCGCGGATAAAATCGCGTGGGTACAATCCTATATGCCGATCCTCAATTCGATCAAAGAGGAATTTGAAGAGACCCAACCTTTTCGCGGAATGAAAATTTCCATGTCCATTCACCTGGAGGCAAAGACCGCATACCTTGCAAAGGTGTTGCGCGCGGGCGGCGCCGAGGTGTGGGTCACGGGGTGCAACCCGCTTTCCACGCAGGACGATGTTGCCGCCGCACTCGCTGCCGAGGGCTTTGAGGTTCACGCTACGCACGGCGTCACCGAGGAGGAGTACAGCGCAGATCTGGTCAGCACGCTCTCCTGCAAGCCCGACTTGATCATCGACGATGGCGGCGACCTGATTTCCCTGCTCCATGGCAAATGCCGCGACCTTGGCAAGAACCTGATTGGCGGCTGTGAAGAGACCACGACCGGCATCCACCGCCTGCTCTCCCGCGAGCGCGCAGGGCTTTTGGATTACACCATGATCGACGTCAATGACGCCGATTGCAAGCACCTGTTTGACAACCGTTACGGCACAGGACAGTCCACACTGGACGGCATCATGAACGCCACCAATTTGATCATTGCGGGCAAAACGGTGGTGGTTGCGGGCTATGGCTGGTGCGGAAAAGGACTTGTCATGCGCGCCAAAGGAATGGGCGCCGTGGTGGTTGTTACCGAGGTGGATCCCATCAAGGCGATTGAGGCTGTGATGGACGGATTTACCGTAATGCCGATGGATGAGGCGGCAAAGTTTGGAGATCTGTTCGTCACCCTGACCGGTTGCGCCGACGTGCTGGTCAAGCGCCATTTCGAGGTGATGAAGGACGGCGTCCTGCTGGCAAACAGCGGTCACTTTGACGTGGAGATCAACAAGCCCGATCTGGCAAGCCTTGCCGTTGAAGAGTGGGAGCGCAAGCCCAACATCCGCGGCTATCGGATGGCAGACGGGCGCGTGCTCAACCTGCTGGCGGAGGGGCGCTTGGTCAACCTGGCGGCAGGCAACGGACACCCCGCCGAGATCATGGATATGTCCTTTGGGATCCAGGCAAAAAGCCTTGCCTACCTTGCCGCCAACGGAAAAACGCTTGCCAAAAAGGTTTATGCCGTTCCGGCTGAGATCGACCGCGAGGTTGCCGATATCAAGCTGAAATCCATGCGCGTTTCCATTGACAAGCTGACTCCCGCGCAGGAGGAATACCTCTCCCGCGTGGAGTGATTACGCAAATTGGAATAGCAATATTTGTCTGATTCTTACGCCCTGAAGATGAAAGGAGCATTTTCCTATGTCATTACAATCAACCCCGCCCGCGGCTGTATCACTTTCCTGCGACGTTGCTGTGATCGGCGCGGGACACGCAGGCATCGAGGCGGCGCTGGCATCCGCGCGAATGGGCGTGGATACGGTGCTGTTTACGATGTCGATGGAGTCCATCGCCAATATGCCCTGTAACCCCTCCATCGGCGGCACGGCAAAGGGGCATCTCGTCTATGAGATCGATGCCCTGGGTGGCGAAATGGGGCGCGTTGCCGATCTGGTCACCCTCCAATCCCGCACACTCAACCTTGGCAAGGGTGCCGCCGTGCAAAGCAAGCGCGTGCAGGCAGACCGCAAAAAATATCAATCTATTATGAAACGCGTTCTTGAAACTACAAGAAATCTTCGTTTGATTCAATCCGAAATCGTCGAGCTGATCACCTCGGACGCCGAAAACGGAGGGAAACAAGTGAACGCGGTCGTCACCCGCCTGGGAGAACGCTGGAACTGCAGCTGCGCGATAATTGCGACGGGGACTTATCTCGAAAGTGCTGTCTTTGTAGGCGATGTCAGCTATGAGGCAGGACCGGATGGATTTTTGCCCGCAAAAGGCTTGTCGTCCTCTCTGGAGCACGCGGGAATCAAGCTTTTGCGCTTTAAAACCGGTACGCCTGCACGCATCAAACGCGAAAGCATCGATTTTTCCGTCCTTGAGGAGCAACCGGGTGACGCAGTTTCCCTTCCCTACAGTGCTCTGCACGACGAAACGGTCTATCAAAAGGAACAGATCCCCTGCCACATTGTTTACACCAACAGCGAAACGCACCGCATTATCCGCGATAACATCACGCGCAGTGCCATGTATTCGGGAAAGATCCACGGCACAGGCCCGCGCTACTGCCCTTCCATTGAGGATAAGCTGGTTCGCTTTGCCGATAAGGAACGCCACCAGCTCTTCGTAGAACCGGTCGGTGAGGAAACCTCCGAAATGTACCTGCAGGGCTTCTCCACTTCCCTTCCAACCGATGTCCAGCGCGCAATGTTGCGCTCGCTAAAGGGCTTTGAACACGCCGAAATCATGCGATATGCCTATGCGATCGAATATGATTGTGCCGACCCCACGCAAATGGATGCAAGTTTGGAGTTCAAATCGGTAAAAGGTCTGTTCGGTGCCGGGCAATTCAATGGCACGTCTGGCTACGAGGAGGCGGCGGCGCAGGGCTTGATCGCCGGAATCAATGCGGCACGCCACGTACAGGACCGTCCCGCGCTGATTTTGCCGCGTTCCGGAAGCTACATCGGTACCCTGATCGATGATCTTGTGATTAAAGGAACGAACGAGCCCTACCGCATGATGACCTCGCGCTCGGAATACCGCTTGCTCCTGCGCCAGGACAACGCCGATCTACGCTTGACTCCTCTTGGATACAGCGTTGGATTGATCAACGATGCGCGTTATCGGTGTTTTGAAGCCAAAAAGGCTACGCAAGAGGCAGAAATTGCGCGTTTGGAAGCCACCTTTGTCTCGCCAAAGGCTGCAAATCCGTTTTTGCAAACACTTGGCGAGGCCGAATTGAAGTCGGGCTCCTCTCTGGCGGATCTGCTTCGCCGCCCTGCGCTGACCTACGCTTTGCTGGAACCGATTGATCCCGACCGCCCCCAACTTCCTCTTGCTGTCCGCGCGGCTGTTGAAACCGAAATCAAGTATGCAGGATATGCGGCAAAACAGCTTTCCGAGGTGGAACGCCGCCGCAAGCTGGAAGAAAAACTGTTGCCGGAAACGATCAACTACAAAGAAATACGCGGCTTGCGCATCGAGGCAGCACAAAAACTTACTGCCGTGCGTCCGCAAACAGTCGGACAAGCCTCACGCATCAGCGGCGTCAGCCCTGCCGATATTACGGTTTTGCTGATTTATTTAGGAATGAAATGAGGATTTTGATTTGAATATTGAAGAGTTTTCAAAGCTGATGTGCGATTCGCTTGCAAAAAACCGATTAAACGCGACCTCGAAGGAACAAACCGAATCCTTTTTTGCTTTTACGGAGATCTTAATGCGCGTCAATCAAACAACCAATCTGACCGCAATTCGTAACGTCGAGGACATTATTGCAAAACACTACGTAGACTCCATGCTTGCTGTAGATTTGATTTCTGAAGGCGCTCGTGTGCTGGATATTGGCTGTGGCCCCGGATTTCCATCGATTCCGCTAGCAATCACACGTCCAGACCTACAAATCGTGGCGCTGGATAGTACCGAAAAGAAGATTGCATTCGTCCGCGATGCATCAAACCTGCTTTCTTTGAAAAATCTAACCACCATCTCCGGTCGTGCCGAGGATTCTATGATCCGAAAGCAAATCGGAAGCGTTGATGTCGTTGTCAGCCGCGCCGTTGCACGGTTGAATATCCTTTGTGAGCTCGGCCTGCCATATCTCAAGGTCGGCGGCAAACTAATCGCAATGAAAGCCTCGAAAGCCGATGAAGAACTCGCCGAGGCGATGAACGCGATTGAAGTTCTTGGCGGAAAGCACAAGCAAACACATTCTTGCATCCTGCATTCTCTCAATGGCGCTCCTGAATCCAGGAACTTGATTGAAATTGCGAAAATTAAGAAGACCCCGCCGATATATCCGCGTGCGTATGCGGCAATTACCAAAAAGCCACTTTAAAAGTTTCACGTGAAACATCCTAGCACAGGGTGATTCACGTGATTTTTTGCACCAAAGGTTTCACGTGAAACCTTATGAAGTTGTAAAACAAATGTTTCACGTGAAACATTCTTGCAATTATTATGCGACCGTTTCACGTGAAACATTTCTGCATAAAAATATGAACGTGACAAGCGATAATTTCACATAATTTCTTGTAAATTTTTGTTGCATTTCCGACGCAGATGTGGTATAATATAATAGAAGAAAAAACGATGCCGAATCCTCGGAATCAAAGAAAGGAAGTGTAAAAATGGGCAAAATTATTTCGTTTGCAAACCAAAAAGGCGGAGTTGGCAAAACCACCTCTGCTGTCAATATTGCCGCGGCGCTGGGCGTTTTAGGATATAAAGTCCTGCTGATTGACCTCGACCCGCAGGGAAATGCGACCAGTGGGGTTGGGATTATGAAGAAAAATTTAAAAGCAACCGCTTTTGATATGCTTACGACCGATACAACCGCAGAAGAAGTGACGATTCGTACCCGTTTCGATAATCTGTCGGTCATTCCGACGCATACGACCCTCGCACGCGCCGAATATGAGCTTGGTGACGTCGAAGATGGCGAGTACGTCATGAAAAAGAAGCTCGCCGCGGTGCGTGACGCGTACGATTATATCATCATTGACTGCCCGCCGTCTTTGGGAATGCTTACTGTGAATGCAATGACCGCCAGCGATGGCGTGGTGATCCCGATGCAATGCGAGTTTTTCGCTTTGGAAGGGCTCTCACAACTGATGTTTACGATCAGCCGCATCAAAACGCACTATAATAAGGATCTGAACGTAACCGGAATCCTCATCACGATGTACAACAATCGCTTGATTCTTTCCACGCAGGTCATCAATGAGCTTCGCAAGCACTATGCGGATAAGCTGTTTGAGACCACAATTTCCAGAAATGTCAAGGTTTCCGAGGCACCCGGTTTCGGTGCTCCCGTATATTATCACGACAAGCGTTCCAAAGGCTCTACCGAATATATGAATATCGCAAAAGAGCTTGCAGAACGCATTTAAGGAGGACACCTATGGCAAAATCAAGGAGTGGACTTGGGCGGGATTTCTACTCGCTCCTGGACGATAATATTCTTGCAAGCGATAAGACCTCGGCGGCAACGAATCTGCGAATTTCGGAGATCGAACCGCGCACGGATCAGCCCAGAAAGACCTTTGCGCGCGAACCCCTGGAGCAGTTGGCGGATTCTATCGCACAGTTTGGTGTTCTGCAGCCGATTATCGTGCGTGAAAACACTGTTTTGGCAGGAACATACGAGATCGTAGCAGGCGAACGCCGGTGGAGGGCCGCTAAAATGGCTGGCTTGAACGAGATTCCGGCGGTGATTCTGGATGGAGACGATCTCAAAGCGGCGCAAATTGCCGTCATCGAGAACGTACAGCGCGAGGATCTGAACCCCGTGGAAGAGGCGTTGGCATACGACGCTTTGATCGAGCGTTTTGGCTTGACGCAGGATCAGGTCGCCAAAAAAGTAGGGAAGAGCCGTTCAGCCATCACAAACAATCTTCGCTTGTTGGAGCTTCCGGACGAGGTTTTGGAGCTTTTGCGCAACGGTGACCTCTCCGCAGGGCACGCGCGCGCGCTTTTGGGACTCAAAAATGAGGAACAAATGGTCACCTTGGCACAAAAAATTGTCGAAAAAGCACTTTCGGTACGTGACGTGGAGCGCACAGTGCGCTTGATGAACTACGAGCCGGAGGAGCTGGACGAGGAAGAGAAGGGCGAACTGACACAGCGAAAGGCGTATATGCACGATCTGGAGCACCGCGCGGTCTCCGTGCTGGGCAGACGCGTCAAAATTTTAAAAAGCAGCAAAAGGAAGGTCGTAGAGCTGACTTACAGCGATGATGAAGACCTCGAAGCTTTGCTGAAAACCATTTGCGGAGAGGATTTCTTCGCAGAAAATAATTGAATCATAGGAGTCAATATGTTAGACATCAGATATATCAAAGAAAATCCCGAAGAAGTCGTTGATCGGCTGGCAAAAAAAGGAAAAAACGCCAAGGATGAGATCGAAACGATCTTGAAATTGGACAGCGAACGCCGTACTCTGATCGGCGAGGTTGAAACGCTGAAGGCAGAACAGAACAAAACGAATAAGCTGATCCCGCAGTACAAAAAGGAAGGCAAGGATACGGCACAAATTTTTGCGGAAATGAAGGAATTGGGCGCAAAAATCAAAGCTGACGACGAAAAATTGAAGGAAGTGGAAACACAACTCACTTCCTTGATGCTCGGTCTCCCCAATTTGCCCGATACCGACTTGAAAGCCGGCGGAAAAGAGAACAACGAGCCTCTGCGCTACTACGGCGAGCCGAGAAAATTCGATTTCGAGCCGAAAAACCACGTTGACCTTTGCACCGATCTGGGTCTGATCGACTACAAACGCGGCGCAAAGCTCTCCGGCAACGGCTTTTGGATCTATTCCGGCATTGGCGCACGCCTCGAATGGGCGCTTTTGAACTATTTCATCGATTTCCACACGCAAAACGGCTATCAGCTGATGTTGGTTCCGCATATGCTAGGCTACGAATGCGGTTTGACCGCCGGACAGTTCCCGAAATTCCAGGATGAAGTCTATTGGCTGGAAACCGCCGAGGACGAAAGACGACGCTTTATGCTTCCCACGGCAGAAACCGCGCTGGTTTCTCTGCACCGCGACGAAATTCTGACCGAAGCAGATCTGCCGAAAAAGTATATCAGCTACACCCCTTGCTTCCGCCGCGAGGCAGGCTCCTACCGTGCAGACGAGCGCGGCATGGTGCGCGGACACCAGTTCAACAAGGTTGAAATGGTGCAATATACTCTGCCCGAAAAGAGCGACGAAGCTTTTGAGGAGCTGGTCACCAACGCCGAGAACCTGGTCAAGGGACTTGGCTTCCACTTCCGCACGGTCAAGCTGGCGGCAGAGGATTGCTCCGCCTCTATGGCGCGCACCTATGATATCGAGATCAACATTCCCTCCATGAACGGATACAAAGAGGTCTCCTCTGTCTCCAATGCGCGTGATTATCAGGCGCGCCGCGGCATGATGCGCGTGAGAAGAGAGAACGGAAAAACCGAATTTGTTCACACGCTGAACGGCTCCGGCCTCGCTACCAGCCGTATTTTCCCGGCGCTGGTCGAGCAGAATCAGAACGCAGACGGAAGCGTGACTGTTCCCGAGGTACTGCGCAAATATATTGGAATGGACATCATTCAGAAATAATCACTCCGAGAATCAACTTGGAAGGAGAACAAAAATGGTGTTGTTAACCTCAATTCTGGCTTCCGGAAGCGGGGATTCTTTCTGGGAACAGCTCGTAAGTTGGTATGAGAATTCCACACTTTACGAGATCATCGCCTACCTGGAGGAGCGTTATTTCAGCCTGGAATTTGGCGCGTACGAGAATTTTTCCGTCAGCTCGGAGGCAGGTGTGATGATACGCCAAGTGATCTTCGGAGTGGCAATCGGCTTGGTCATCGCCAGCGCAATGATCGCATTTACACGAACCAAGCTGGGCGGATTTGTGCGCAAATTGCTTAAACAGGAGTGCCTGTCTCCGGAAACCGCCAAAACATTGGACGAGCTGGGATTCTTCCGCGATGCCACGATACGGCGTGAGCTTTCACGCGGCGTAACACTGCGCAAGGTTGTGTATTGCAGAGAAGAGGAAGAATACAAAAAATCAAATGACTATATAAAAAAGTCGAATGATTATAAAAACGAAGTTTTCTCAAAGGAGCAAAAATTTCAGTTTGATTTTACAACCGCGCACTTTTATATCCCCGAGGAGCTGAAGTATCGCGCGGAGATCCGCTTCGACCGCAAGGGCTCAAACTGGCTGATCTTTCTCGGCAGCGTCGTAATCGCAGTGGTTTTTGCGGCATTGCTGTGCTGGCTGTTGCCCGACCTGATGCAAATGGCAGACAATTTGCTCTCGATGATGGCACCGCAAGCATAAAAAACAACCGATTTTTCGTATTTTCACACGAAAAATCGGTTGTTTTTGTTGTACAACGAAAACCACCAGCAGTGCTGGTGGTTCCAAAAAGCTTTAGCTTTGCACAGTTCCCGCCGCAACGGTAGGCTCCCCTGTGTAAGGGGAGCTGTCAGCGAAGCTGGCTGAGGGGTTGTACTCGTGGAAAATCAAGAAAAACAATCCCTCCTGCTCGCTACGCGAGCCAATTTGCTTGCAAATTTTCTCCCATTTACACAAGGGAGGCTAAAGATAGTTGCCACGTCTGTGGCTGTGGGGCAACT